>JAVBQA010000039.1:0-21369 GCA_031549325.1 Eubacteriales bacterium
CTCCAGCCGCTTTTCGTGCACCAGCTCGGCGATCTTCTCCACCAAACGGGCCTTGTTCACCATGTAGGGGATCTCCGTCACCACGATGCGCTGGCGCTCGTTGGCCATGGCCTCGATCTCGGTGCGCGCGCGGGTGATCACACGGCCGCGCCCGGTGGCGTACGCCTCGTGGATGCCCGCTTTGCCCAGGATGATGCCCGCCGTCGGGAAGTCCGGCCCCTTGACGAACTGCATCAGCTCTTCGCAGGTGCAGTCCGGGTGGTCGAGCATGTGCACCACGCCGTCAATCACCTCGCCCAGGTTGTGGGGCGGGATGTTCGTCGCCATGCCCACCGCGATGCCCGAGCTGCCGTTCACCAGCAGGTTCGGGTAGCGCGCCGGCATGACCTCGGGCTGCATCAGCGTCTCGTCGAAGTTGGGGTAGAAGTCCACCGTCTCTTTGTCCAGGTCCTGCACCAGCTCCATGGACAGCTTGCTGAGCCTGGCCTCCGTGTATCGCATGGCTGCCGCGCCGTCGCCGTCCACCGAGCCGAAGTTGCCCTGGCCGTCCACCAGCAGGTAGCGCGTGGAGAAGTCCTGCGCCAGGCGCACCATGGCGTCGTACACGGCGCTGTCTCCATGCGGATGGTATTTGCCCAGCACGTCGCCCACGAGACGCGCCGATTTTCGAAAGGGCTTGTCCGGCGTGTTGCCCAGCTCGATCATCGAGTACAAAATGCGCCGGTGCACCGGCTTCAGGCCGTCCCGCACGTCCGGCAGCGCGCGGCTCACGATGACCGCCATCGCGTACGATATAAAGGATTTCTTCAGCTCTTCCTCGATGTCGATCGGCATCAAGTGCCCAATGTTTTGTTGATCGCTCACGGAGTGCCCTCCTAAGTTTGTGTGTCGGGGGGTTGCGGCGGGGCTTCTGCCCCCGCACCCCCGCAAGGGCCTGAGGCCCTTGGCCCCCAACTGGGGGAAACGCGATTTTGACTGTGGCCCGCCGCAGGCTCGGTCACGCCTCGGTTTCCGAAAGCCTGCCCGAACGAGGAATCGCCTCGCCGGCTGGCGCCGCTTTAATCAGTGCTTACCTAGATATCCAGGTTGGTCACGAGCTTTGCGTTCTCCTGGATGAACTCGCGGCGGGGTTCAACCTGGTCGCCCATGAGCAGGGTGAACATCTCGTCGGCGGAGATGGCGTCCGCCAGGTTCACGCGGTACATGGAGCGGGTCTCGGGGTTCATGGTGGTGTCCCACAGCTGCTCGGCGCTCATCTCGCCCAGGCCCTTGTAGCGCTGGATGTCGGGCTTGGCGCCCTCGCCCATGTCGGACAGCAGCTTCTGCAGCTGCGGGTCGCTGTAGACGTAGTTGACCGACTTGCCGCGGGTGACCTTGTACAGCGGGGGCTGCGCGATGTACACGTATCCTTCCTCGATCAGGCGCGGCATGTGGCGGTAAAAGAAGGTCAGCAGCAGGATGCGGATGTGGCTGCCGTCCACGTCGGCGTCGGTCATGCACACGATGCGGTGGTAGCGCAGCTTCTCCGGGTCGAACTCGTCGCCGAAGCCGCCGCCGAACGCGGTGATCATCGCCTTGATCTCGGCGTTGGCCAGCACTTTGTCCATGCGGGTTTTCTCGACGTTCAGGATTTTGCCGCGCAGCGGGAGGATCGCCTGGAAGTGGCGGTCGCGCCCGGTCTTGGCCGAGCCGCCCGCCGAGTCGCCCTCCACCAGAAAGATCTCGCACTTGCTTGGGTCGCGCTCCGAACAGTCGGCCAGCTTGCCGGGTAGCGCGCCAGACTCGAGGGCCGTCTTGCGCCTGGTCAGGTCGCGCGCCTTGCGGGCGGCCTCGCGGGCGCGCGCGGCGGACAGGCACTTGTCCATGATCAGCCGGGCGACGGACGGGTTCTCCTCGAAAAACGTGGACAGCTTGTCGGCCACGAGCTGGTCCACCATGGGGCGCACCTCGCTGTTGCCCAGCTTGGTCTTGGTCTGGCCCTCAAACTGCGGCTCCTCCAGCTTGACCGACACGATGGCGGTCAGGCCCTCGCGGATGTCCTCGCCGGTCAGGTTGGCGTCGGCGGCCTTGAGGATGTTGGCCTTGCGGCCATAGTCGTTCACCACCCGGGTCAGCGCCGAGCGAAAGCCCGCCAGGTGCGTGCCGCCCTCGGGGGTGTGGATGTTGTTGGCGAAGCAGAACACCGATTCGTTGTAGCCGTCGTTCCACTGCATGGCCACCTCGGCGGTGGCGCCGTCCTTCACGCCCTCGATGTACACCGGCGTTTTGAACAGCGGGGTCTTGTTTTTGTTGAGATACTCCACGAACGACACGATGCCGCCCTCGAAGTGGTAGACCTTCTGGAGCGCCGGCTCCACGCGCAGATCGTTCAGCTCAATGCGGATGCCCTTGTTCAGAAACGCCATCTCGCGAAAGCGCGTGCGCAGCGTATCAAACTGAAAATCGCCCGTCTCGAAGATGCCGGGCTCGGGGCTCGCGCCGGTCTTGACATCGGGCCAGAACCGGATCGTGGTGCCGGTGCGCTCGGTCTCGCCGACGACTTTCAGGTCGTACAGGATCTGGCCGCGCTCGTACTCCTGCTGGTAGACCTTGCCGTCCTGGTGCACGTTCACTTGCAGGTGTTTGGACAGCGCGTTCACAACCGACGCGCCCACGCCGTGCAGACCGCCGGAGACCTTGTAACCTCCGCCGCCAAACTTGCCGCCTGCGTGCAGGACGGTGAGGCACACCTCGACCGCCGGGCGGCCCATTTTGGGGTGGATGCCCACGGGGAAGCCGCGCCCGTCGTCCTTGACCTCGACGGAGCCGTCCGGGTACATCGTCACGATGATGCTCTGACAGAAGCCGGCCAGCGCCTCGTCCACCGCGTTGTCCACGATCTCGTAAACCAGGTGGTGAAGCCCGCGCTCATCGGTGGAGCCGATGTACATGCCGGGCCTGCGGCGCACGGCCTCCAGCCCCTCCAGCACCTGGATTTGGCTCTCGTCATAGGCGTTGTCATTCATGTGTTCGTTCTGCATTGCGCTCCCCTTCCAAATCCCTTGGATATGCCATCGGAAACCACCGGAGATTTATTTTCCTTCTATATATTATAGCACGTTTTGTGCAGTTTACGCCAGCCCCGCAAACAGCTCCCCATAATTTTACACGACAAAGTCCGCGAACAACAGAAAAGAAACATAATTTCCTGTCGAAACAAAGGTAAATGTAACCGATTAGGTAACTGTTTGGGTCTATAGTGGTTACATAAACCAAAGCAAATTCGAAACAAACTGAAACTTTGGTTTGATGTATTCCAACGTCTGGGCACGGCGGTTCCCTCACTGCCGTCCCCGTTGGGCCCCCTCATACCTGCCCCTAGACCCCTCGGTGACAAAAGCGCTAGCAACAACTAGCGCTTTTGTCCACTTATATCATGGGTGTGACGGGAGGATTTCGTGCATGGCTTGCGCGGCGGATGGGAATCCCGTCTGGGAGGGGTTCCGGACGATACCCTTCTAGGCGGAATTCCTCGTCCGGCTCGTCCATCGCCCGGCGCACGAGTTTCGACATGTCCTCCATCGCTCACCACCTCCTTCACCTGTATCAACGGATTGGATGGTATTTGGTTGCCACTTGTTTCAAAAAATGATAAAATGCATTGAATGGAGGGATCGTCGGTGCGGCTTGACAAATACCTGTCTCAGCTTGGGCACACCCGCAGCGAGGCCAAACGGCTGTGCGCCGCCGGGCGCGTGCGGCTGGGCTCCGTGCTGGTGCACGATGCGTCCACCCATGTGGAGCCGGGCGATCCCGTGTTTCTGGATGGGCGGCCGCTGACGGCCGAAACCCACCAGCACCTGATGCTTCACAAGCCGCGGGGCGTCATCACCGCCACCGGGGACGCGCGGGGTGCGCCCACGGTGATCGACCTGATCCCCGCTCCCCAGCGCAGAAAGGGGCTCGGGCCGGTCGGGCGGCTGGACAAGGACGTAACCGGCCTGCTGATCCTGACCACCGACGGCCAGCTGGCGCACCGGCTGATCTCGCCCAAGTGGCGGGTGGAAAAGGTATACCGCGCGCGGGTGGACGGGGTGCTGACCGAGGAACACGCGCGGCGCATGGCCGAGGGCGTCCCGCTGAAGGACTTCACCGCACGGCCCGCGAAACTGGCGATTCTGGAATCCGGAGAGCATTCGCTGGCGGAGCTGACCGTGACCGAGGGCAAGTACCACCAGGTCAAGCGCATGTTCGGGGCGCTGGGGTGTCCGGTGTTGGCGCTCGAACGGCTGTCGGTGGGCGGGCTTGCGCTCGACCCGGCGCTGGATCCGGGCCAGTGGCGGCCGTTGACGGCGGATGAGGCCGCGCGGTTATACAAACTCGTGGAGATGGAGTGATCCCATGCCAGACCATTATTACACACAAATCCCTTCCTCGGAAAGCCGCCCCGAGCAATTTGAGGTTTCGGTGTTCGGACAGACGCTGGGCTTTGAGAGCGATGCGGGTGTGTTTTCCAAGGGCGAGCTGGACTACGGCAGCCGGTTGCTGCTTCTGTCGCTGCCGGCGCTTGCGGGCCGCGTGCTGGATCTGGGCTGCGGCTGGGGCGGCATCGGCGTGGCGCTGGCCGCAAAACACCCGGAGTGCCGGCTGGTGCTGTCCGACATCAACGAGCGCGCCGTGGCGCTGGCCAGAAAGAACGCCGCGCGAAACCGGCTGAATAATGTGGAGGTCGTGCTAAGCGACGGATTCTCGAACGTGGAAGGCGCGTTCGACGCGATCATCAGCAATCCGCCGATCCGCGCGGGCAAGCAGGTGATCTACGGACTGTTCGGCGAGGCAAAAAACAGACTGAAGTCTGGTTCCTCGCTGTTCGTCGTGATCCGCAAGCAGCAGGGCGCGCCGTCGGCGCTGGCGCACCTTCAGGAAGTGTACGGGGACGCCCGGCTCATCGAGCGGAGCAAGGGATTCTGGATCATCCAGGCAACGAAGGGGGAAGGCGAATGAACAAGGGCAGAATTGAGCGCGTCATCGGGAACATGGGGGAACTTGGGGTTTCACAGCTGCTGGTCAGTTCGCTGGAGTCGGTCTACTACCTGACCGGGCTATGGGTGCCGCAGGGCGAGCGGCTGCTGGCGCTCAAGATCGACGCGGACGGGCGGCTGCAGCTGTTCGTGAACCGCATGTTCGCGCTGTTCGGCAAGCAGGGCGGGGCCGAGCTGATCGAGTTTGACGACGTGGACGACAGCGTTTCGGTGCTGGCGAGCCAGCTGAAGCCGGGGAAAATCGGCGTCGAAAAGACCTGGCCCAGCCAGTTCCTGATTCGGCTGCTGATGGCGCGGCCGGACGTGCTGCCGGTGCTTGGCTCGCCGGCCATCGACCGGGCGCGCATGTGCAAGGACGCGCAGGAGATCCAGGCGCTGCGCAAGAGCTCGCGCCTGAACGACGAGGCCACGCAGGCCGTGCGGGCGTCCCTGAGGCTGGGCGACACCGAATCGCTCGTGGCGCGGCGCTATGCCGACCAGGCGGTGGCGCTGGGCGGCGACGGCAACAGCTTCACGCCGCTGGTGTGCTTTGGCGCGAACACCGCCGAGCCCCACCACCACACCGACGGCACGCCCCTGCGTTCGGGCGATGCCGTGATCCTGGACGTGGGCCTGGATCTGGGGCACGCCATGAGCGACATGACGCGCACGGTGTTCTTCGGTTCGGTGACCGACGAACAGAAAAAGGTTTACGACACTGTGCTGCGCGCCAACCTGGCCGCCAAGGCCGCCATTCGCCCGGGCGTGCCGCTGCGCGACATCGACCGCGCCGCGCGCGGTTTGATCGAGGACGCGGGCTTTGGCCCGTATTTCCTGCACCGCACTGGCCATGGCATCGGTATCGAGGTGCACGAGCCGCCGGATGTGAGCTCGGTTACGGACGCCGTCGCCCAGCCCGGCATGGTGTTCTCCATCGAACCGGGGATCTATCTGCCCGGCAGGTTCGGCGTGCGCATCGAGGATCTGGTGCTGGTGACCGAGGACGGGGCTGAGGTGCTGAACGAGCTCGATCGGGAGCTGATGGTGGTGAAGTAAGCGGGCGGATCGGAATCAGCCCACGCAGGCGCGCGTGTCCCAGAGGCCGGATCCGTTTCGGTCCGCCACATGTAAGGAGGAGGCATCGCATGGCTACGCTGAATTTCGGTTTGGTCGGCTACAAATTCATGGGCAAGGCGCACAGCAATGCGCTCTCGCGCATCCCGATGTTCTTCGACACGGACGTGGAGATCCGAAAAAAGGCGCTGTGCGGCCGCGACGGCGGGTGGGCGCGGGAGGCTGCCGGGAAACTGGGCTGGGACGAGGTCGAAACCGACTGGCGCAAGCTGGTCGCGAGGGACGACATCCAGGCCATCGACATCACCGCGCCCAGCAACTTCCACAAGGAGATCGCCATCGGCGCGGCGCGGCACGGCAAGCACATCTTCTGCGAGAAGCCGCTGGCGCTGAACCTTCAGGATGCGCGCGAGATGCTGGCCGCCGCGCAACAGGCGGGCGTCAAGCACCAGATCGGATTCAATTACCGTTTCGCGCCCGCGCTGGTGCTGGCCAAGCAGCTGATCGAGTCCGGAAAGCTGGGCAGGATCTTTCACTTCCGGGGCAGTTTCCTGCAGGACTGGATCATCGATCCGGACTTTCCCAAAGTCTGGCGGCTGGACAAGAAGGTGTGCGGCTCGGGCTCGCTGGGCGACCTGGGCGCGCACGTGATCGATGCCGCGCGATATCTGGTGGGGGACATCAAAACCGTCGCCGGCATGAGCAAGACCTTTGTGACCGAGCGCCCGGTGGTGGAGCGCATGACCGGGCTGTCCGGCAAGGCCGCCGCCGACGCGCCCCGCGAGGCGGTGGACGTCGACGACGCCACCAGCTTCGCCTGCGAGTTCACCTGCGGGGCGCTGGGGTTGTTCGAGGCCACCCGCTTTGCCCAGGGCCACAAGAACGACATGCGCCTGGAGGTCAACGGCGAGCTGGGCTCCCTCCGCTTCGAGTTTGAGCGCATGAATGAGCTGCACTTCTTCAGCGCTGCCGATGAACCCGGCCGGCAGGGCTGGCGGCTGATCCAGGTCTCTGAGGGCGTCCACCCTTACTGGTCTCACTGGTGGCCCGCCGGGCACGTGATCGGCTTCCCCGAGACCTTCTGCCACCAGCTCTACGAATTTGTGCAGTCCATCGCCCGGGACCGCCCCTGCGCCCCCGACTTTGGCGACGGCGTGGCCTGCGCCCAGATCATGGAGGCCGTGGAGCTGTCGGTTGCGCGCAAAGCCTGGGTGGACGTGGCCGCGCTGTAGGGGGAGGTCGGGAGCGCTGCCCCGGCGTGGCTCGGCCCAACGGCATGGCGCCCTGAACCCCGTGAAGGGCATGGAAAAAGAATGGACGCCGCTTGCGGCGTCCATTCTTTGCGCACTTCATTGGGGATTCCAAAGGGTATCATGTCCATTGGCGGCACAGGGGCGGAGCCCCTGCCGTTCACTCCTTCTCCAGAAACGCGATGCAGCTCTTGGCGAACTCGCGGGCGGCCGACAGGTCGGCCTCAGTGGGACCGCCGCCAAAGAGGCCCTTGAGGGGCGCGTTGAAGCGCATGTCAAGCACGTTCACGCCGCGCTTGCCGAGCGCCTTTTTCATCTGGTCGATGGCGTCGTCGCCCTTGCCGCAGCAAAACAGCGCGGCGTTGCGAACGCGCTCTGAACTCATGGAGCCGATGAACTCCAGGGTGATCTTGTCGGCTTTGCCGCCCTCGCAGCCGAGAAACATCAGCTGAATGTTTTCGGGCATGTAGGCGGGCAGCAGCGGCTCGTGGGGGCATCCGCATTCACGGGAGATGGCCTCGGCGACGGCCTGGGCGCTGCCCTTGGGGCTGACGTAATGAACTCTGCATTTCATGAGCGGAGGCAGCCTTCTTTCCGTTTGGATTGATACTATCCATTCATATCATACCGGATGTGTGTGTTAATTCGCAAGGCAAAACCAAGAATTCAACCCGAAAGCCACATTTTTCCAAGCAAACGCGGCAAAAGAACTACACGAACTCCTCGTAGATCGCGCGCACGGCGGGCTCGAATTCGGCGATGTCCACGCCCACGATGATGTTCAGCTCGCTGGAGCCCTGGTCGATCATGCGGATGTTCACGTTGTGCTTGGCCAGTGCGGTGAACAGCCGCGCGGCGGTGCCGGGCTGGCTGACCATACCGCGGCCCACGGTTGCAATCAGCGCCAGGCCCGAGCTGAGCTCGATGGAGTCGGGGTGGCAGCTCTCCTCGATGCGCTCGATGATCTGCTCGCGGCGGTTGATGAGGTCGCTGTCCGGCAGGATCACACACATGGTGTCGATGCCGGTGGGCAGGTGCTCAAACGACACGCCAAAGTCCTCGATGGCCTGCAGCACGCGCCGCCCGAACCCGATCTCGCTGTTCATCATGGCCTTTTCGATGCTGAGCAGCGTGAAGTTCTTGTGGCCGGCGATGCCGGTGATGGTGGAGCCCTTGGGGCATTCCTCTTCGCTGACGACAATCATCGTGCCCGGATCCCCGGGCGCGTTGGTGTTCTTGATGTTGGTGGGGATGTTGGCCTTCCGGACGGGGAAAATCGAGTCCTCGTGCAGCACGGTGGCGCCCATGTAAGAAAGCTCGCGCAGCTCGCGGTAGGTTAGCTTGTCGATGCGCTTGGCGTTTTTCACGATGCGCGGGTCGGCCATCAGGAAGCCGGACACGTCGGTCCAGTTCTCGTAGAGCGCCGCGCTCGCCGCGCGGGCCACCACGGCGCCCGAGATGTCCGAGCCGCCGCGGGAAAAGGTCTTGATCTCGCCGTTGGGGAAGGATCCATAGAACCCGGGGATCACGGCGTACTCGTGTTTTTCAAGGCACTCGGCCATCAGCTGGTTGGTCCACTCGGCGGCGAAATTGCCCTGCCGGTCGAACTTGATGTAATCGCAGGGGTCGACGAAGTCCCAGCCCAGAAACTTTGAGAGGATCAGCCCCGAGAAATACTCGCCGCGGCTGGCGGCAAAGTCGGGCGTTTGGCGGCCGATCTCATCCATGGTTTCGTCCAGCAGCGACTGGATGTCAAAATCCAGCCCCAGATCGCGCACGATGCCCACAAAGCGCTCGGCGATGGCGGTCTGAAACAGGTCCGCGTAGGGTTCCTTCCTCTGCGCCATGCGGTGGCACTTGTAGAGCATGTCGGTGATCTTCTGGTCGTCGTCGTTGCGCTTGCCCGGCGCGGATGGCACCACGAAGCGGCGGCTGGGGTCGCTTGTCAGAATTTGTTTCACCTTTTTGAATTGATTGGCGTCGCTCAGCGACGATCCGCCAAATTTGGCCACCTTGATTCCCATGTCCGCGTCCCCCCCTGCAAGATTCGCGCTATCGTATTGCAGCATTATAATGACACAAAAGCCACCCGTCAAGATACTTTCCGGGTACTTCGCGCAAGTTTTCCGTTGCATCTTATGAGTCCGCGTCAAAAGTTGTCAAGCGGAAAGCGGCAGATGCGCCTTGACAATCCTGCAACTCTCCGATATAATGGGGTTCAAACTCGATAGAGGCGCAGCGAGATCAGTAACCGGCGGAGAAGGCATTCCGTGAAACCGGCGAAAGGGGCAGCTGCCGAAATGGCGGGACGGGCGCGTCCTTTCATTGGTCTTCATGGGACAACCATGGGGACTCCCGCGGGGGCACTCGCCCGCGGAGGCGCTATCGGTGGACCCCTTATGACCGGGGACGGAAGGGTTGCATCGATGGCGGTGCGACCTGTTTTGTTTTTGGAACGATGGTAGACGACGAAAGGGGTAGAGAAGCTCATGAGGAAACTGTTTTCGTTGGTGCTGGCCCTGGCGCTTCTTCTGACGGCGGTGCCAATGGCGATGGCCCAGGCCGGGGGCAACACGCTGCGCGTGTTCCTGGACGACAATCCCGAGACGCTGGATGGACAAATGACCTCCGATTCCTACGACATCCCGCTGAACGCGTTTGACCGGCTGGTCGAGGCCGACACCGTCGACGGCGTGCCCAAGCTGGTGCCCGGGCTGGCCGACAGCTGGGAAGTCTCCGATGACGGCCTGGTCTACACCTTCCACCTGCACCAGGGCGTGAAGTTTCACAACGGCAACGACTTCACCGCCGAGGATGTGGTCTACACCATCAACCGCATGATGAACCCCGATCAGCTGGCGCAGAACACCGACATCTACGACATGATCGTGGGCGCCACCGAGCGCTACAACAAAGAAGCCGACACGGTGTCCGGCGTCGTGGCCAAGGACGATTACACCGTGGAGATCACGCTGGAGCAGCCTTACGCGCCGTTCCTGGCGGTGCTGGCCACCCCCGGCGGCGTGATGCTGGACAGCGAGGCCACCGAGGCCGCGGGCGAGGCGTTTGGCATGGACGCCAGCGTCACTGTGGGCACCGGCCCGTTTGTGCTGCAGGAGTGGGTGCTGAGCGACCGCGTCACCCTCAGCGCCAACAAGGACTACTTCAAGGGCGCGCCCAAGATCGACGGGCTGACGTTCCTGATTGTTCCGGATCACGACACCCAGCGCATGTTGTACGAGACCGGCGAAGCCGATATCTTCAACTTCGACTACTCGCCCTCCCAGATGGAGTTCTTCAAGGCTGACCCGAAGTATAAGGATCAGTTTGTGTCCGGCATGCGCGCGGGCACGCACTATTTCATGTTCAACGAGGCCATGGAGCCGCTGGACAACCCGCAGGTCCGAAAGGCGCTCGGCATGGCCGTCGACCGCCAGGCGATTCTGGACGCGCAATACAGCGGCGAGGGTGCGGTGAGTAACACGCTGGTGCCCAGCAACGTGCTCGGCTACAACCCGGATTCGCCCGCGATCGAGTACAATGTCGAGGCCGCCAGGCAGCTGCTCGCAGAGGCGGGCTATCCGGACGGGTTCGATATGGTCATCGCCCAGCAGACCAGCAGCCCACAGACGCTGGCCGACAACCAGATCCTGCAGGCCATGTGGGCGCAGATCGGCGTGCGCGTGACCATCGACCAGATGGATCCGGCCGCCTACTACGCCACCCGCGCGGAAGGCAAGCTGCCCTCTGTCAAGAGCGACTGGTCGGCCGACTTCAACGATCCGGACAACTTCCTCTATACCTTCTTCTCCGAGAAGAACGCCACCTACCGCTCCAGCCACTACGCCAACAAGGACGTTCAGGCGCGCCTCGAGGCCGCCCGCGCCATGACCGATCCGGAGGCGCGCATGGCCGAGTACCGCGACATCGAGAAGGTCATCCTGCACGAGGATTATGCCATGATCCCGATGTTCACCCGGAACCATGTGTTCCTCATCAGCCCGCGCGTGAAAAACTTCAAGGTCTCCTGGAACGGCTGGAACGCCCAGCCCTTTTATCCGATCGAGCTTGTGGGCTAACGAAAAGGACGCTTAGGGGCGCTGCCCCTAAGAACCCTGCCAAAGGGACACATCCCTTTGGAATCCCATCCCTGCCCGCGCGAAAGCGCGGGCAGCTGGGGTCCGGGGGCATCATGCCCCTGGCGGGGTTTCAGGGGCAGCGCCCCTGAGCGTTCCCGTGTGTGGAGGAACCTCATGACCAAATACATCGCCAAGCGGGTGCTGATCACCATCCCGGTCTTGATCGGGCTGGTGTTTGTTGTGTTTTTCATGATGAACAAGGTGGGCGGGGATCCGATCACCGTGATGCAGAAGGAGCACATCAAGCCAGACGTGATCGAGAACCTGCGCAAGAGCATGAACCTGGACGATCCGTTCATGGTTCGGTTTGGGCGCTACCTATGGGACGCGCTGCACGGGGATCTCGGGACCAGCTACAAGCTGAAGCGACCGGTCACCGCGCTGATCGCCGGGGCGTTCCCGTACACGCTGAAACTGGCCGTGTGCGCGGCGCTGTTCTCGTGGCTGCTCGGCATCCCGATCGGCATTCTGTCGGCAGTCCGGAAAAACTCGCTGCTGGACCGACTGTTCATGGGGTTTTCGCTGTTCGGCGTGTCCATGCCGGTGTTTTGGATCGGCATGATTCTGCAGAACATGTTCAAGGGCGTGCTGCCCATCTCAGGGTTTGACACGCTGCCGCAGATGATCCTGCCCACGATCGTGCTCGGGTGGCAGTCGTCGGGCACGATCTCGCGGCTCACCCGCTCCAGCCTGCTCGAGGTCATGAAGAACGACTACATCCGCACCGCCCAGGCCAAGGGCCTGTCCGAGGTGCTGGTGATCGTGCGCCACGCGCTCAAGAACTCGCTGATGCCGGTGATCACCATGATGGCGATTCAGGTGGCCAGCCTGCTCTCGGGCGCGGTCATCACCGAGACCATCTTCTCCATCCCGGGCGTGGGGCGGCTGTGCGTGGACGCGATCAACAAGCGGGACATGCCGCTCTTGCAGGGCTCGGTGATCTTCACCGCAGTGCTGGTGATCGGCGGCAACCTGGTGGCCGACATTCTGTATTCGGCGGTCGACCCGCGAATCCGCGTGGATGGGAGGTGACGGGAGATGGCAAAGAATCCGTTTCAGCACGCGTTTCGCTCGCGCAAGGACTTGTTGTCCGCGCAGCTCGCGAGCGACGCCCTGCAACACCCGGAGAGCGAGCTCATCGATGAACAGGGCATGCTGGACAGCCTGCTGACCATGTTCAAGACCAACCATGTGGCCGCGTTCGGCGCCTGCGTCATTCTGCTGTTCGCGCTGGCGGCCCTCTTCGCGCACTGGATCGCGCCGTATGATCCCATCGCCATGAATCTCGCCGAGCGGCTGCAGCCCCCGTCCATGCGGCACTGGCTGGGTACCGACGAGATCGGGCGCGACATGCTGTCGCGCATCATCTATGGCGCGCAGATATCGCTGATGATCGGCATCGTGCCCTCGCTGATCTCGCTGTTCATCGGCGCCACGCTGGGGCTGATCGCGGGTTATGTGGGCGGTGTCGTGGACTCGATCATCATGCGCCTGGCCGACATCGTGCTGGCGTTTCCCTCGCTGCTGCTCGCGATGGTGATCATGTACATTAAGGGCGCGTCGCTGTTCAACCTGTTCATCGCGCTGTCGATCATCAACTGGGCCTCAACGGCCCGGGTGGTGCGCGCACAGACGCTGTCCCTGAAGGAGAAAGAGTTCATCGAGGCCGCGCGCTCCATGGGTGTGCGACGCTGGGTCATCATGATCCGGCACATCCTCCCGAACTGCCTGGCCTCCATGATCGTGCTGTTCACTATGGACATTCCGGGCGCGATCATGTCCGAAGCCAGCCTGTCGTTCTTGGGCGTGGGCGCGCAGCCGCCCATGGCCAGCTGGGGCCGCATGGTGACCGACGGAAAGCAGTTCGCCAACAACTGCCCGTGGCTGATTCTGGTGCCCGGCTTCGCGGTGCTGCTGATCGTGATGGCGTTCAATTTTCTGGGCGACGGCCTGCGCGACGCCATCGACCCGTACCTGAAGAGTTAGGAGGGCTGCCCGTGGACAATGCGCAAAAGACCCGGGGCGCTCTCCGCATCGAGGGTCTGACGACCAGCTTTTTCACGCGCAAGGGCGTGGCCACCGCGGTGGACGGGGTGGACATCGAAGTTCCGGCAGGCACGACGGTGGGCCTGGTGGGCGAGTCCGGCTGCGGCAAGAGCATGACCGCCATGTCTGTGATGCGGCTGGTGCCGCCCCCCGGCAAGGTGGTCGAGGGAAAGATCACGCTGGGGGAGACCGAGCTGACCGCGCTCAGCAAACGCCAAATGAGGGGCATCACCGGCAACCGCGTCTCCATGATCTTCCAGGAACCCATGACCTCGCTGAACCCGGTGAAGATGGTCGGCCATCAGGTGCGCGAGGCCATCCTGCTGCACCAGAATGTGTCCCGGGAGGAAGCCCGGCGGCGCGTGATCGAGATCTTCGAGAAGGTGGGGATTCCCGAGCCTGAGCGTCGCTATTCGTCCTATCCACACCAGCTGTCCGGGGGCCTCAGGCAGCGGGTGATGATCGGCATGGCCATGGTGTGCTCGCCCGATCTGCTGATCGCCGACGAGCCCACCACGGCGCTGGACGTGACCATCGAGGCGCAGATCCTGCGCCTGATGCGCGCGCTGCAGTTAAGCCACGGCACCTCCATCCTGATGATCACCCACAACCTGGGCGTGGTGGCCGAGATCTGCGACAGCGTGTATGTGATGTACGCCGGGCAGGTGGTGGAGCGCGCGGACGTGTTCGAGCTGTTCAAGGATCCGCTGCACCCCTACACCAACGGCCTGATTGAGTCGCTCCCCAGCACCAAGGTGGACGACCAGCTGCGCCTGAAGAGCATTCCCGGCATGGTGCCCAGCCTGCTGCGCATGCCCGCGGGCTGCCGGTTTGCGCCCCGGTGCGAGCACGCCGCCGAGCGCTGCCAAAAGGAAATGCCCCCGCTGTACGACAGGGCCGGGCATCTGGTGCGCTGCTTCCGGTTTGAGGAAGGGGGCGAGGGCCGATGAACAGAAACGATGTGCTGGTGCGCGCTGAGCGCCTGGTGAAGGAGTTCCCGGTCAGGCGGGGCACCGTGCACGCGGTATCGGACGTGAGCCTGGACATCCTCAAGGGCCGGACGCTGGCGGTTGTGGGCGAGTCCGGCTGCGGCAAGAGCACGCTCGGGCGGCTGCTGCTCCGGCTGATCGAGCCCACCGCCGGGCGCGTGCTGTTCGCCGGGCGGGACATCACGTGCCTGTCGGGCGAGCCGCTGCGGGAGATGCGCAAGAAGATGCAGATGATCTTTCAGGATCCCTACGCCTCGCTGGATCCGCGCATGACCGTGGGTCAGATCATCGCCGAGCCGCTGTCCACCCACAAAGTCGGCGCGAACGCCAGGGAACGCGCCGACATGGTGCGCCAGCTGATGGACAAGGTGGGCATCCGCCCCGAGTTTTATGGGCGCTATCCGCACCAGTTTTCGGGCGGCCAGCGTCAGCGCATCGGCATTGCCCGCGCGCTCGCGCTGAATCCGGAGCTGATCGTGTGCGACGAGCCGGTGTCCGCGCTGGATGTGTCCATCCAGGCGCAGATTTTGAACCTGCTGCTGTCGCTACAGGACGAGCTGGATCTGACCTATGTGTTCATCTCGCACGATTTGCGGGTGGTCCGGTTCATGTCCAGCCGGGTGTGCGTGATGTTCCTGGGCAAACTCTGCGAGCTGTGCCCCACCGGCGAGCTGTACGACGCGCCGCTGCATCCGTACACAAAATTCCTGCTGACTTCGGTGCCCATGCCCGACCCGATGCTTCGGCACGCGGAGCGCCAGATCCTGCACGGCGAAGTGTCCAGCCCCATCAACCCGCCCGCCGGCTGCCGGTTTCACCCGCGCTGTCCCAGCGCCACCGAGCGCTGCCGCGCCGAGGAGCCCTGCCTGCGCGACGCGGGCGGAGGCCATCTGGTGGCCTGCCATCTGGTCTGACGCCATTCCGCCAAGGCACGGCATGTCTTTGCGGGAATTGTCTCATTAACGGCGCATTCTCGTTTTGCCATAAAACGGCAACATAAATGGGGTTTCATTCCGTTTGAAGATCGGTTACAATGGTGATGTGAAATCGACAATCAGGAGGGACGACCATATGATGAAAAAACTGTTTGCGCTGGCCATGGCGCTGATGCTGTGCGCCGCGCCTGCGCTGGCCCAGGAACAGCTGCAGGAGGGTTACAAAATCACAGCAGCAGGCGTCGACATCACGCTGTGGGAGAACGCGTCCACGGGCTACCAGTGGAGCTACGAGCTGGACGACCCGACGCTGCTCACCGTCAGCGCCGACGAGGTGGTGCAGGGCGAGGCGATGCCCGGCGCGCCCAGCATGCACGTCTGGCATTTCGCCGGCCAGGGCGACGGGGAGGCGCTGATCACCTTCTATTATGAGCAGCCCTGGGAGAATGAAGAGGACGCGGAAGCTGCCGTGCGCACGGTGTGTTTCACCGTGTTCATCGAGGGTGGCAAGGTCGTCGAGTGCGAGATGGAGGACCTCAGCGAGGCCGACAGCGATGGCGACGGCGAGGACTGGACCACTTACGAGGGCGAGACCGGCGGCGTGCCTGTGGAGATTCTCATCGGCATGACCGAGAAGGACACCGAAGAGGGCAAGCTGTTCACTTCAGAAGACGGGATGACCGCCATCCTCATCAACTACGAGAAGGACGAGAATCCGGAGGAGCTGTTTGAGCAGCTGAAGGACGATGAGAGCGCCGCCGCGATCTATGACGACGAGGCGAACGGCGTGCAGGTCATCTCCTGCTCCGTCGACCGCGAGGCCGACATCCCCTGCGTCACCATGGTCTACTACACCAACCTGGACATCGTCGAGTACACCGGCTATGCCGCGCCCAACGGCGGCGTGCTGCATGTGCACACCACCTACTCGCTCAGCGACGAGGAGACGGGCTACGAGGGTGATGAGGCGGTTGAGGACGCGGGGCTGGACGCCGAGGAACCGGCCGCCGAGGACGGCGCGCTGGGCTAAGGAGGGGGACGATGCGGGGCGCTGCCCCTGCATCCCGCAGTCTTCCGACTGTTACTTGGAGGTAGCAGAGGGCGGGCGCACACTGTGCGCCCGCCCTGTTTGTCTGAGGACTCTTAGGGATTCATACCAATTCAAAATCGTAACGCCTCGTCGCGCCGGATTTTTTTCCGCCCTGCGGCGTCGCCCCGCATGTTCTCATTCCCCGGCCTTGTGCAGCAGCTGAACGGCTGCCTCCGCGTATTTGTTCAGCAACTCGTCGGTTTTTTGCCCGGAATTCGCCACGGCGTTCACGTAGAGTTTGATCTTGGGCTCGGTGCCGGAGGGGCGGATGCAGACCCACGCGCCGCCGTCGAGCTCATAATACAGCACGTCGGACCGGGGCAGCTCGATGGGCTGTGTTTCCCCGCCTGCCAAGGTGCGCGCGCTGGCCAGATAGTCGCGTACGGCCAGCACTTCCGTGCCTGCGAGGGATTTCGGGTGTTCGTCGCGGAGCGCCTTCATGACGCGCTTCATCTTCTCCAGGCCGTCCTTGCCGGTCAGCTCAAAGGAGGCGACCTTTTCGCCGTAGTACCCGAAGCGCTCGAACAGCGACTGCAGCGCGTCGTACAGCGTCATGTTCTGCTTTTTGTACCAGGCGGCGGTCTCGGCGATGAGCATGGAGGCGTTGACGCCGTCCTTGTCGCGCACATCGGTGCCCGACAGGTAGCCATAGGATTCCTCAAAGCCAAACTGGAAGACGTGGCTGTGCTCATCCTCAAATTGCTGGATCTTCTCGGCGATGAACTTAAAGCCGGTCAAGACCTCGAACAGCTCGGCGCCGTAGGCCGCGCAAATGGCGTTGGCCATGCTGGTGCTCACGATGGACTTGACGGCGGCGGCGTTCCCCGGCAGCGTGCCCTTCTCCTTTTTTTGCGACAGGATGTAGTGCAGCAGCAGGCAACCGATCTGGTTGCCGGTCAGGATGTGCACGCCGCCCTGCTTGTCCTTGACGGCGACGCCCACGCGGTCGCAGTCCGGGTCGGTGCCGAAGACCAGGTCGGCGTCCAGCTGCTCCTGCAGCTTCAGCGCCAGGGTGAACGCGGCGGGATCCTCGGGATTGGGCAGCTTCACGGTGGGGAAGTTCGGGTCGGGTTGCTCCTGCTCAGGCACCACATGGACATGCTCAAACCCGATCTCCGCAAGGATCCGCCGCACGGGAATGTTGCCCGAGCCGTGCAGCGGCGTGTATACGATGTTGATCTTGCCGCCCATCTCGCGGGCCAGCGCCGGGTTGACGCACAGCGTCTTGACGGCGGCGATGTAGGCGTCGTCAATCGGCCCGCCGATGATCTCGAGCAAGCCCGTCTCGAGCGCTTCGGCCCGGTCCATGGCCACCGATTCCTGATAGGAAGTCTGGGCGATCAGAGCCTGGATCTCACCGGCGCGCTCGGGAGGCATCTGGCCGCCGTCCTCCCAGTAAACCTTGTAGCCGTTGTACTGTGCCGGATTGTGGCTGGCGGTGATCACGATGCCCGCGATGCAGCGCAAATGCCGAACCGCGAAGGACAGCACCGGCACGGGCCTGAGCGAGTCAAACAGAAACGCCTTCACGCCGTTCTGGCACAGCACCAGCGCGGCGTGTTCGGCGAACTCGGGGGAGAGGCGGCGCGAGTCGTAAGCGATGGCCACGCCGCGCTGCATGTGCTTCGGGTCGCGCCGAATGTACTCGGCCAGCGCCTTGGTGGCGCGGCGCACGTTGTAGGCGTTCATGCGGTTCAGCCCCGCGCCCAGCACGCCGCGCATGCCTGCCGTGCCGAAGGCGAGGGAGGTGTAGAACCGATCCTCGATCTCGCGCGCGTCGCCCGCGATCGATTGCAGCTCCCGAACGGTGGCCGCGTCGCTCTTGAATTGGTTCAGCCAGGATTGATACTCATCCAGGTAACCCATCCGCCTCACTCCTCCGCCATGTCCATCAGCATTCTCTGCAGCTTGTTCAAGTGGAATTTCTCCTGGCGCACGATCTCCTGAAAAACTTGGCGGGTGGACTCGCTCCTCGCCTGCAGCACCATTTCGGAGTAAAACAGCACCGAGTCCTTCTCAGATCGGATGGCGCTCTTGAGGATCGCCTCGGGGCTGTCCAGCCCCTGATCTTTGACCAGATCCATCAGCCCGCCCTTGAACACCACCTCGGCGGCCACAGCCGACAGATAGGCCGAGACCTCCTCGCTGTAGTATGGATCCTCTTCCTGGGCGTCCTTGTTTTTCAGCAGCTGTTCGGCAAGCCTCTTGAACTCCTGCTCGTGGATGGTCTCATCCTCGGCCAGACGGCTGAGCAGCGTCACCGCGTCCGGGTTCTTGCTGACGCGCGCCGCGTGGCGGTAGAACTCGCCGCCGCGCCGCTCCATTTCCGACGCGATTCGAAGGCCCTCCAGGTCGCTGAAACGCAGATTCTGCATGATTTGACCCCTTTCTCAGTGGCTCTGCAGATTGCCATATTTCGACAATTTCCAAAGCAACTTATCCACAATGTCCACAGCAGAACACACATTCCCTGTGTATAAAGTGGTGGATAACCGCTCGTTCAAGAGGTTATCCACAGCCCAATCCAGAAATTGCGTCTATTTTGCGGCGGAGCCGAGGTGTTCGTTCAGGTCCTTCACAAGCTTGTCGACATCCACGCCGTGCACCATGCCGGCCTGCTCGATGCTCTCGGCGGTGGCGTGAGGGCAGCCCAGGCAGTGCATGCCATAGCTCATAAAGATGGGCGCGGTGCCGCGATCCAGCTGAAGTACCTGACCGATGCTCATTTCCTTGGTGACCATGTTTGTGTTCCTCCTCCATTGATGATTGGCATGTAGTTTGCGCAGTTTCGCGCTTAAAGATGTTCTTTGACGAAGCGCACCGCCATTTCGATGTCCTTCGCCGGATCCGCGCCCGCTTCGCGCTCGATGGTGAAAAATCCCTGGTAGCCGATCTGGTTCAGCGCGCCGAGCCACGCGGGCAGGTCCACGTCACCCTGGCCCAGCGGGGTCTCGAGGATGTAGTCTTCCATGCGCATGTCCTCAATGCCGCCCTCCGCGAAGAAGCGGTAGATGGTTTCGGGGCCCGCGTACAGAAGCTGTTTGCCGTCCTTGACGTGGGTGTGCAGGATGTGATCCTTCAGGGTGAGCACGCCCTGCACCGGATCCACGTCCTTGAGTACCATGACCAGGTTGGCTGGGTCGTAGTTCACGCCGATGAAGGGGCTGGCAATGTCCTCAAGAAACGCCTTCAGCACCTCGGGGCGCTCCGGGCCGGTCTCGATGGCCAGTCGGCAACCGAGGGCTCGTCCGTGCTCGGCCAGGCGCTTCATCGCGCCCAGCATGATCTCGCGCCGGGGATTGGTTGCGTCTTCCGGCACCACGCCGATGTGGGTGGTCAGGATGTCGCAGCCGAGTTCCACGGTCAGCGCCATCATTTGCCGCGTCTCCTCGATGCGCCAGTCCAGCTCCTCGGGCAGCTGAAAGCCGTGGCCGCCCATGTCGCCGCACAGGGCGCTGATGGCGAGGCCGTTTTGCGCAAGCCGCGCCTTGACTTCCTGGCGGAACGCGCCCGTCCAGGTTTCGCTCACCGCGCCGCGTCCGCCCACATAGATCTGCACGGCGCCCGCGCCGACCTGCCTGGCGGCGTCGATGCCGCCCAATACCCCCAGGCGGAAGCTGTCCGCCAATACGCCAATTCGGTTCATTTTACAACGCCTTTCTTCAGGATGATGTTGGCATAGATCGCGCCCTCGCCCGTCGCCACGATGGCGTAGGCGCTCTTGGCGCGCTCATAGAACGCGAACCGCTCCACGTGCTCGATCTTCACGCCCTGCTGGTGCTTGTCCACCGTCTTTTCATAGCTTGCCCAGATCGGCGGCGTAGCATCGCCGCTGCCTGAGACCACTTCCATCAGCGCCACCGGCGCGTCCACATAGGTGTCCAGCGGCAGCAGCTGCAGCACCGCGTCCAGAATGTCCGGCACGCCGTGGCCGTCCAGCCGCACCAGGCGCTGGGCCATGCTGGCAGCCGGGAAGTTGCCGTCGCCGATGACCAGCTCGTCGCCGTGGCCCATCTCCATCAAAATTTTGAGCAGCTCCGGGGACAGGATGGAAGGGATTCCCTTGAGCATAAAAAACGCCCCGCTTTCCTCATCGATCGCCTATATTGTACCACGAAAGCGGAGTGTTGACAAGGATCGGAGCGCGCCCGGGAGACCGCGAACAAAGCCAAAGCGACAACCCGCTTCGGGATTGCCGCTTCTCTTTTGATGAGTAAAGCCCGGGGCATCGAGTCGTGGCAGGGACGCGGGGGACAGGCGCCCGCGGCTGGTTCCCTTACTCCTCGCTCGGCTCCTCGCCGTCGTCCTCGCCGTCGGCGGCGGGTTCCAGCGCCACGTCGATCTTGCCCGCCCTGAACTCGTCGCGGATCTGCTGTTCGACGACGTCGAAAATTTCGGGGTGATCCTTGATGTACTTGCGGGCGTTGTCGCGGCCCTGGCCGATGCGCTGGTCGTCGTAAGAGTACCATGCGCCGCTTTTCTTGATGATGTCGCGCTCGAGCGCCAGATCAAGCAGCGAGCCCTCGTGGGAGATGCCCTCGCCGAAGATCATGTCCACGATGGCGATGCGGAAAGGCGGGGCCACCTTGTTCTTGACGATCTTGATCTTGGTGCGGTTGCCCACGACCTCGGAGCCATTCTTGATGGGCTCGCTCTTGCGCACATCCACGCGCACGCTGGCGTAGAACTTCAGGGCTTTGCCGCCGGTGGTGGTTTCCGGATTGCCGTAGGACACGCCCACCTTCTCGCGCAGCTGGTTGATGAAGATGACCATGGCGTTGGTCTTGCTGATGACGCCGGCCAGCTTCCTGAGCGCCTGGGACATCAGCCGGGCCTGCAGACCCAC
>JAVBQA010000024.1:0-26151 GCA_031549325.1 Eubacteriales bacterium
GATGGCCGAGGGCACGGAGCAGCCGGGCGATGTGATCGCGACGGTGCGCTACCAGCTGAACACTGGGCGGCCCGACATCGTGATCGAGTATGTGGCGCAGGCCGCGAATTCGGAGTACGCGCTGGTGCGGCAGGACGGCAAGGCGCTGTTTCTGATGAAGAAGGATAAGGTGCTGAACATGCTGGACCGGTGCCAGCAGTTCCGGGATGGCACATACGTCCGCACCCCATAACCGCGAGTGAGTATATGAGAAATGGTCCAGGGACTTCGTCCCTGGACCATTTCTCATATTTTCCCGGGGCGGCGGCGTTTGGCGGTACGCACCACCAAGACCATCATCGCGACCGTCACCACATACGGCGCCATGCTGGTCAGATTGCTGCTCACGCCCGCCGACTGCAGCCGCAGCCCCAGCGCGTCGATGAAGCCAAACAGCAGCGCCGCCAGAAACACCTTCCTCGGATCCGAGCCCCCGAAAATCACGCAGGCCACCGCGATGAACCCACGTGACGCGCTCATGTTCTCGGAGAACAGCGTCAGATACCCAAGGCTAAGATGCGCGCCCGCGAGGCCCGAGAACAACCCGCACAAAAGGGACGCGATCCACTTCATCTTCTCCGGGCGGATGCCCGCCGCCCGCAGCGACTGCGGATGCTCGCCCGCTGCCCGCAGGTGGAACCCAAACGGCGTCTTATAGATCAGCAGGTAACACAGCGCCACCAGCGCCCAGCTCACATACACCAGCAACGTGTTCTGGTTCAGCAGCGGGCCCAGCACCGGAACGCTTTGGAGCCAAGGCCAGTCCAGCCTCGGCAGGCCGTGGATCGGCAGGTCCGCGCGCCCGGAAAACGCGCCCGCCACGCCGAAAATCGTTCTGAGCAGGTATACAGTCAGCCCGCCCGCGAAGATGTTCAGCGCCACGCCGATGATGAACTCGTCGCTCTTGAACTTCACCACGAACAGCGCGAAGAACGCGCCCAGCACAAGCCCCATGAAAAGCGCCAGCGCCAGACCGCCCAGGAAGCCGCCCAGGAAGCAGCTGCCCAGCACCGCAAAAAACGCGCCGCACAGCATCATGCCGTCCATGCCGATGTTCATGATGCCCACGTGCTCGGTCATCAGCACGCCCAGCGCCGCCAGCACCACTGGGGTGGCCGTGCGCAGCGTGTTTTGAAGCAGCCCTATGTTAAAGATGTCGCCCATGCTAGACCGCCCCCTTCGAAAGCCGCGCCAGCGCGTCGCGCCGCGCGCGGGTTCTGATGCGCCGCGCCTTGATGCCGGCCGTAATCCCGCTCTCGGCCGCCATGAAGAAGATGATCACCGATTGCACGATCAAGATCGTCTCGCTCGGAATGCCCACTTTCTCCATGCCGGTGGCGCCGATCTTCAGCGCGCCGAAGAACAGGCTCATCAGCGCGATGCCGCCCGGGTTGTAGCGCATGATCATGGCCACCAGCATCCCGTCGAAATAGAACTCGGAGCTGACCGACGTCACGAACCGCTTGTGCAGCCCGAACACCTCGAACATACCCACCAGCCCGCAGATCGCGCCCGAAATCAGCATCGAGGTGAGCATCAGCTTGTCGGTTCCGATGCCCATGTAGCGCGCGAACCGGGGGTTTTCGCCGGTCAGCCGCATCTCAAACCCGCCGCTGGTCTGCTTCATCAGGTACCAAATCAAAAGAGCGATCCCGGCGGCCAGGAAGATGCTGTCCGTCAGATTGCTGAGCTTGATGATGCGGGGGAACATGTACAGCGCGTCAATCTTGACCGTGCCCGACGCGATGCCCTTCTCGGCAGTCTTTAGCGGGCCGTTGGCCAGAAAAGCGCAGAAGTAGATCGCGGCCGAGTTCAGCATGATCGTGGTGACGACCTCGTTGACCTTCAGCTTCACCTTCAGCCATGCCGGGAGCAGCGCGTACAACCCACCCGCCAGCATGGCCGCCAGCAGCGCCAGCGGGATGCCAATGTGGGGCGGCAGCCCGGCGCAGTAGCCGCCCACCAGCGCCGACGCCATTGCCCCCAAATACAGCTGGCCCTCGCCGCCCACGTTGAAAATGCCGGCGCTGGCCGCCACGGCCATCGCAAGGCCCGTCAGGCACAGTGTGGCGGATTTGGCCAGCGTGTCGCCCACCGCCCGCTGGTTGCCAAACGCGCCCTGGATCAGCGCGCTGTATCCATCCATCGGGTTGTGGCCGGACGCGATCATGATCCCAGCGCCCACCAGCAGCGCCAGCGCCACCGACACAACCAGGGACAGCAGGTATTCGCCGTTCAGCCTCTTCACCGGGCGCAGGCTGAAAAGCGCCTTTAGCAGTTCCCTCATGCGTCCGCCCTCCTGTCCCCGGTCATGTGGTAGCCGACCTCGGCTGGGGTGGTGTGCCGCGGCAAAAACTCACCGGTGATCTGTCCCTCGTAGATCGTGATGATCCGGTCGGAGAGACGCATCACCTCGTCCAGATCGGCGCTGACCAGCAAGATCGCGCAGCCCCGGTTGCGCTTGTCGATGATGGATTGGTGGATGAACTCGATCGCGCCGATGTCCACGCCGCGCGTGGGCTGGGCGATGATCAGCGCTTGCGCGTCAAAGGAGAATTCCCGCGCCAAGACCACCTTTTGCATGTTGCCGCCTGACAGCGACTGGGCTTGCGTTTCGATGCCCGCCGCGCGGATGTCAAACTTCTTCAGCAGCGACTGGGCATAGCGCCGGGCAGCGCCCCACTTCATCTGAATGCCCAAGGCCGAAAACGCCCGCGAGCGCTGTTTGCCCGCCAGCAGGTTGTCCTGAATGCTGGCGGCTTTAGAAACGCCGGTCAGCAGGCGGTCCTCAGGAATGTGCGCCAGCCCAAGCGCGCGGATCTGGCCGGGGGAGAGGCCCCTGACGTCCCTCCCCAGCACCCGCACAAAGCCGCCCCGCATGGGACGCATGCCGGTAATGGCCTCGAGCAGCTCGCTCTGGCCGTTGCCCTCGACGGCGGCCACGCCCAGAATCTCGCCTCTGTGGACAGTGAAGCTCAGGCCGTTGACGGCGGGCAGCATCCGGTCGGACAGCGCCTGCAGATTCTCAACCTCGATGGCCGCGCCGCCGGTTTCGCCCGTGCGGGGAAGCTCGCCGTGCAGCACCTCGCGTCCCACCATCATGGATGCCAGCATCCGCTCGTCGATATCCTTCGTGTCCTTCACACCCACCAGTTTTCCCTGGCGCATCACGCCCACGCGATCGGAGATCTGGGTGACCTCGTAAAGCTTGTGGGTGATGATGATGACCGTCATGCCCTTTTCGCGCACGATGCGCCTGAGCACGTGGAACAGCTCGTCAGTCTCGCCCGGCGTGAGCACGGCGGTCGGCTCGTCCAGGATCAGGATGTCCGCGCCCCGGTGCAGCGTCTTCAGGATCTCCACCCGTTGCTGCAGCCCGACGCTCAGCTCGGAAACCCGCGCCTGGGGCTCCACGTGCAGCCCGAACTCACCGGACAGCGCGCGCACGTCGGCGTCTGCCCTGGCGAAATCGTAGAACGCGCCGCGCTTCCTGGGTTCGATCCCAAGCGCGATGTTCTGCGACACGGAGAAGCTCGGAACCAACATGAAGTGCTGATGCACCATGCCGACGCCCATGCGGATGGCCATGGCTGGGTCATAGCCCGCGGGCACTTGCCGTCCCTTGACGTAGAGCTGGCCGCTCGTGGCCTCGTGCAGCCCGTACAGGATGTTCATCAGCGTGGACTTGCCCGCGCCGTTTTCGCCGACCAGCGCGAACACTTCGCCGGGCAGAACATCCAGGCACACGTCGTCATTGGCCAGCACGCCCGGAAACTGCATGCAGATATGGTCAAACCGAAGGATCGGATCGGGCAAATTCATCACCCCTAAAAAGCGGGCGCACTACGCGCGTGCCCCGGCAGCTCTGCACATGCAATCGGCGTGCAGAACCGCGGGAGCGCAGGCGTAGTGCGCCCGTCAAACTGTTTTATTGAAACGCAGTCGGCACCACGATCTCGCCCGAGATGATCTGCGCTTTGAGCGCCTCAACCTCGGCCTTTAGCTCGTCTGACACCTGCTGGGGAGAGCCCTCCTCGCCGTAGCTCACATCGATGAATCCGGTCGCCATGTTGGCCGCCCAGACCTGGCCGCCCTGGAACTCGCCGCTGTCGATGAACTTGCTGACCGCCTCAAAGATGGACTGATCCACCCGCTTGATCATGGAGCAGATGATGGAGTCCGGCTTGATGTATTTCTGGTCGCTGTCCACGCCGATGGCGAAGTTGCCGGTCTCGGCGGCGGCCTCGAACACGCCCTCGCCGGTCTTGCCCGCGACCTGGAACACGATGTCGCAGCCCGAGGAATACAGCGCCAGCGCGTTCTCCTTGCCCTTGGCTGGATCCTCAAACGTGCCAGCGAACTGCGTGGTCACGGTCACGTTCGGGTTGGCGTGCTTCGCGCCCGCCTCATAGCCCACCATGAAGTCGTTGATGGTGTCCATGTCTTCGCCGCCCACTGCGCCGATCTTGCCCGTCTTGGTCAGTTTGCCCGCGATGTAGCCCACCAGGAAGCTGCCCTCATTCTGAGCATACACGATGCTCATCAGGTTCTCGATGCCGTCCAGACCGTTGTCTACAAAGATGAACTTGGTGTCGGGCAGCTGGGGCGCGAGCTCCGTCAGCGGATCCCAGAACTGCCAGCCGACGAGCACCACGATGTCATTGGTTTCGGCCGCGTCCACCAGCTTGGACGAAAACGCCGAGGCGTCGTCCTGGCACTCGAACACGGTGGGGGTGACGCCTTTCTCCTGGGCCAGCCTTTGAAGGCCCGCGTTGGCCGAGTCGTAGAATGAGCGGTCGCCCAGGCCGCCGGCCACCACGATGGCCACCTTCAGCGGCGTCTCTGCGCGCGCGACCGCAAACAGAGAAAACGCCAGCGCGATGCAGAGCGCCAAGGTCAGCAATTTTTTCATGGGATGGATCCTCCTACATGTGTGATTCTTACCTATCATTATAAAACATGCATCCGCAAAAATCAATGCATGACAGGTGGTGGATTTGTGTTATAATGAGCCAATGAGGTGATGGAATTGAGGTTGCTGTTCATCGACGCCTGCCCCAGAGACCCGGCAGTTTCGCGCACGCACCGCCTGTGCCGCGCGTTTTTGGAGGCGTTTAGGGAAGGACGCCCGGAGGCTGGCGTCGAGGCGCTGCGGTTAACTGACCTCGGGCTTGCGCCATTTGACGGCGCGATGGCGGCTGCCCGCGACGCGCTTCGGACCGAGGGGAAGCTGGACGCCCCGATGTTTGATCTGCCGCGCCAGTTCGCGAGCGCCGACCGGATCCTGATTGGAGCGCCGTACTGGGACTACTCGTTTCCGGCGCTGCTGAAGATCTACATCGACCACGTCAGCTGCGGCAAGATCCTGTTCGATTATGACGACGCGGGCGCGCCGCACGGCCTGTGCAGGGCCACGCGCATCGCGTATATCGTGACGGCGGGCAGCCCGATTGACCCGGGGGACTGGGGCGCGGGCTACATCGCCGCGCTGGCGCGAGAACTGTACGGCATCCCCAGGCTCGACCAGGTGCGCGCCGAGGGGCTGGACATCATCGGAAACGATGCGAAGGGGATTCTGGCCAGGGCGGAGGCTGAAGCCAGGGCGCTGGCGCGGGAATTCTAGGTAAGCGCTGATGAAAGCGACCGCCGGGATTGAGGTGGATTTTTCGTTCCGGCAAGAAGCCGGAGCGCAGGAATAGCAGCGCTATTTCAAGTGGAGAGCGCCGCCGCCGGAGCGGAAGAGGCGCCTCAAGACCGGTGGCCGCTTTAGTCAGTGCTTACCTAGATCAAAAAGCGACCACCACGGTGGCCGCTGTTTTGATGGGATGCTCAAGGGACGCGCGCCCCGAGGGGAGTTGCGGAGGGAAGCGCCCCTGCGTTTCTTACCCTCCGATGATGTTGATGCGGCCATCGGCCTCGGGTGCGATCGTGCCGGCAGCCTTGATGTGGTTCGTGATGATCTCATCCATGATGCCCATCTGGAGCAGCATGGGGCATTCGGCGAGCATCTCATAGCCGTCGCCGCCGGAGGCCAGGAAGTCGTTGGTGACCAGCTGGTAAGTCTTTTTCGTGTCGACCGGTTCGCCTTTGACCTTCAGATCGCTGACGCGGCTGCCCTTCTCCTTGCTGACGTCCACGGTCACGGTCATGCCGCCGATCTGCGCAAAGCCGCCGGCGGTCTCTGGCAGGTTGCTGTAACCGTGCTCCAGCGCGGCGGTCAGCTGCTCGCCGGTGATGTTCAGCACCACCACGTAGTTGGCGAAGGGATAGACTTCGTTGATGTCGCGCACGGTGATGTCGCCCGCCGGAACGGTCTTGCGGATGTTGCCGCCGTTCATGAGGGCCACGTCCGCGCCGGTGGCTTCGATGAACACGTCGCAGGCGAAGTCGCCCCAGTTGGACTCCTGGGTGCGCACGATGGGGCGCTCGCCGACCAGCTCGACGGTGGTCTTGCCGATGACGGTATCCAAAATTTCGGCCTGCGCCGCCTCGATGGCTTCGATGGCGTTGATGAGCTTGTGATCCTCAAAGCGCTTGGGATTGGGAATCAGCGAAGGCTCAATCTCGATGTCGCTGCCGTTGAAGGTCAGGATCACGCGGCCCAAGTTGTTCAGGTACTCGCCGGTGGAGGTGATCGGCGCGTTGCCTGGCAGCTGCTTGATGTTGGGCAGCTCGGTGTGGCTGTGGGCGTCGATGACGAGCGTCACGCCCGGGATGGCGGCCAGAATTGAGCTGTTGGGGTCGTAGGCGTCGTCCGCGCCCCAGTGGCAAAGCACGATGACCGCGTCTGCCTGGCCCTTGACCTCGTCGACAACCTTCTTCACCTGCTCCACGCCCTCAAAGCGGATGCCCGCCACGTGGTCCGGGTGGATGGCGGACTTCATTTCAGGGTTTTGCGCGCCGACGATGGCGATCTTCTTGCCCGCGATCTCCTTGATGACGTACGGGGCCAGCAGGTAGCTGCCGTCGTCGTTGAGCAGGTTGCCGCTCAGCAGCGGGAAGTTCATTTCCTTGCTCAGCTCCACCAGGCGATCCTTGCCATAGTTGAAGTCGTGGTTGCCCGCGGACATGGCGTCGTAGCCGATCTCGTTCATCAGCTGCACGATGCTCTCGCCTTGGGTGGAGTTGGCGAAGATGGTGCCGTGCAGCGTGTCGCCCGCGTCCAGCACCAGCACGTTCTCGCCCTTGCCGCGCGCTTCGTTGACGAAGCTCTGCATCATGGCGTAGCCCATGCCTGCCGAGTTGTCGTAGCGCGCGTGGACGTCGTTGGTGTGGAAGATGGTGATGCTGACGGGCTCCTCGGGAGCGGGTGTGGCGGTTTGGGCCAGCGCGGGCAGCGCGCTGAGCAGCATAAGGATCGCGATCAGGAATGCCAGCGTTTTCTTCATGGGACAACCACCTTTCTCAATACCGTTTTCCTCGAAGGGCGAGCGGATGACTCGGCCTCTCTAACAGGATAATTGTACCATACACAATGTGGCTGTTCAATCATAAAAAGGTATTCTGCGCGTAATATTGAGCCTATGCGTTTGAATGGCTGTGTGCCGCGTGGGCGAAAGAAGGGATGCGCGGGGGCTCAATCCCCCGCGCGGAGGGAAGGGGGAAAGCCCCCTTCGTTCCTCAAGGCGACGCCGCGCAAAGCCTTAAATGACCCGCACCTGACAGCTCCTCAGCACATCCAGCGCGGCCACGTGCTTCTCGGGCGTCACCCCGGCGCAAAGATCCGCATGCACGATCAGCTGAGCCTCGGGCAGGCGGGTCTTGATGAGCAGGGCGTTTGTGACGACGCAGATGTCGGTGCACACGCCGCACAGTTCAATGACCATGCCCTGGCCTTCGGGGCTGCCGTAGGCGCGGGCCATGCCGGCCAGCTCGCCCATCAGCCAAAGAGAGCCGAAAGTGGGCTTTTCGGTGACGCGCGCTTCCCGGGCAAAGGGAGCCAGCTCAGGGATCAGCGCGTGGCCTTCGCTGCCTGAGATGCAGTGGGCGACGGGCAGCGATTTGCCCTCGGCGGTCTCAAGATAATCCTGCTGGTGGGTGTCCAGCGTGAAGATCACGGTCTCGCCATTCGCCTTCGCCTGCCCGACACGGCGCGCAACGGCGGGCACAATGGCCCGCGCCTCGGGCGTGCCCAGGCACCCAGTGACAAAATCCTGCTGCATGTCGATGACGAGAAGAATCGGCTTCATATCGATTGCTCCTTCGATGGTGTAAAATCCAGCAGGTCCAGCACCTGCGTTTGCGCGTCGATGCCCGGGTAGACTTCCAGCAGCCGCAGGCCGCCCGCCGTCAGCTCAAACACGCAGCGCTCCGTGACGTAGAGCACCCGCTGGCCGCGCGCCAGCGCGTTTTTGGCCGAGAAGCTGATGGCCGCGACGGCGGGCTTGAATTTTGAAACGCCGCCTTCTTTCAAAACGCGCACGCCGTCTTTTGTCTGTTCAATCTCCAGGCCTTTTGCGGTGAAGGTCAGGCAGAACACCACGGTCTTGGCTGCGCCGGTGATGTTGGCGAAGCCGCCGATGCCCACCACCCGGTCGGGCAGCTTGTGCACGTTCACATTGCCCGCGGCGTCCACTTCCAGCGCCCCCATGAAACAGATGGACAGGTTGCCGCCGTCGTAGAAGTCAAATTGCTCGGCCATGCTCACGATGCAGTCTGCGCCGATGGTGGCGCCGAAGAAGCGGCCGGGGGCGGGCAGCCCGCCGATGCCGCCGGACTCCACGGTCAGCACGATGTCGCGCAGAATTCCGCTTCCGCTGGCGGCCTTGCCCACCATTTCGGGGATGCCGATGCCGATGTTGACGACGTCGCGGGGACGCAGCTCGCTGGCTGCGCGTCGCCCGATGACCTTTGAGGCCTCGTTGTCCTCAGACGCCTTGCCCTGCCCCCGCCCCTGAATCTGGCTCATCCAGTAATCCATCTGCGTGCCCGGCACGTGGATCTCGCCGGAGAGCGCCTTGAGCTCATCTTCTCCCCGGTTCTCGATGACCACCACCGCGTCGACCAATATGCCCGGCACGATCACGTTGCGCGGGCGCTCGAACATGTGGCTCACCCGGTCGACCTGCACGATCACCTTGCCGCCCCGCGCTTTGGTGGCCTGCGCCAGCGCCAGCGCGTCGCACACCACGCACTCGTCGGAAAACGCGATGTTGCCCACCGGATCCACCGAGGTGCCCTTGATCAGCGCCACGTCGATGCGGGGCGTCTTGTAGTATAGGTAGGGGTCGCCGTCCACATCCACCCGCTTGACCCACTCGGCCTTGCTGCGCTCGTTCAGCCCGGGGCCGTCCAGCGCTGGATCCACGAACAGGTTCAGCCCGACCTTGCTCAAATAGCCCGGGTGGCCGCTCGCCGCCGCGCGCACGCAATGGCTCATCACCCCAAGGGGCAGGCAGTACGCCTCAATGGCGTTTTCCTGTATCAGGCGCTGGATCTCGGGCATGGAGGTGTAATGGCTGGTGACCACCGCGTCCACCGCGCCCAGGCGCGCGTAGGGATCCACGCACTTCTCGGCGTCCCACACGCCGAACCCGCACGGGCTGTAGATCTTCAGGTGGTTTGGGTGACCGGTGGCCACGACTTGATTCAGAATCGCCTCGTGCAGCGCCTGCGGCACGGACAGCGACAAAAACGGATTCAGACCGATCCATGCGCCGTCCGGGATCAGCTGCGCGGCCTGCTTTGGGCTCATCATGCGGAACATTTTGGATATACCTCCCTTGGCCGGATTGTCAGTGGCATTATACCATGAAACCCGAGCGCCCCACAACGCGCCCGCTCAAATATTTGAATCGAGCCACATGACATGAATTCAATGTAAATATTGTGATAAGAATAAATTATGAACTTCAGCGGTTGCTGAAACGCAAAGGAGTCGTCAGCTGATTAAATTGTAAAAAATAGGTGCGAAAACTTGACAGTCAATTGTAAAGATATTATTATATGAAGGTCAATGTGCAGGAAAGGGGAATGGCCGCGGGATGATCTCACTTCGCAATGGCAAAACGCCGGTCAAGGCTGGGCTGAAAATGGGCGCGCTTGTGTTTGCGGTGGCGCTGCTGGTGGGCGCCGCGCTCATTTTCGTTTTGGAGCGCATGGAGATTTCCAACGCGCGCAAGCACGCGCAGCTGGCGCTGGAGGCCGAGGCCGACAACCTGTGCTACCGGATCGAGAGCGCGTTGGGCCGCGCCTCTTCGCTGGAGGCGTATCTGGATGGCGCGGGCGGCGACATGAGCGAGTTTGACCACGTGGCGGCGTCGATCCTGCAGGACCCGATGGTGCGCGCAATCTCCATCGCTCCGGACGGCAAGGTGGCTTACTATTACCCGGAACAGGAGGCACAATCGATCGTCGGCCGGGATTTGCTCGCGCCTGATCGCCTTGACCAGAGCGCCCGGCGCGCCATTGAACGCGAGGAGCTGACGCTGGCCGGTCCGGTGGATCTGATCGACGGTGACCGCGTGCTGGCCGCGCGCGTGCCGGTGTACCAATGGGATGAACAGGGTCGCCGCAACCTTTGGGGGCTGGTGTCGCTGCTTTTGAAGTTCCCGGACGCGCTGCAGTCCGACCGGATGGACGCGCTGGAAACCGACGGCTATGCCTATCAGCTGAGCGCTTCAGAGGACGGCAGCGTGCTGCTTGGCAGCAAGCGCCCGCTGCCCGACGACGCGCTTACAAAGGAAATCAATCTGCACAACGCGCGCTGGACGCTGCGCCTTGGCCCGGCGGACGGCTGGGTGAATTGGCGCGTGCATGCGCTATCGCTGGGGCTGCTGCTGCTGTTTTGCCTGGTGCTGGCCGTGCTGGCGTACCTGATCGTCAAGCGGCGCGTGGGCGAGCTCTACGATCCGGCCGCCTGCGATGAGCTGACCGGGCTGCTCACCCGCGAATACGGCGAGCGGCTGATTCGGCGCATCATGGCCAGCGGGTACTACGCCTTCGCGGCGCTGGTGCTGCTGGATGTCGATGGGTTTACCCACCTGAACGATGCGCTCGGCAAACCCGCGGGAGACCGCGTGCTGAAGTCCGCCTGCGACCGGCTGAAGGGCTGTCTGCGCGGCCAAGATGTGCTGTGCCGCGTGGTGGGAGACACGATCATGGTGTGCATCTTCTATAACCACGAAGACGCGTTCCTGCCCGGGCGGGTGGAGATGCTGCGCCAGGCGTTCACGCGGGAGGTGCGCGGCCCGGGCGGCGAGGTGTTTGCCATGCACGCAAGCGCGGGCGCGGCCAAGATGCCTGCCAAGACCGGCGATTTTCAGGCGCTGTATGAGCGCGCCGATCTGGCGCTGTTCTGGGCCAAGCGGGACGGAAAGGACCGCGCCGCGTTTTACCAGGAGACGCCGCCAGACCAAGCCGTAGAGCTTCCATAACGCTGACGCGACACTCCCCTCCGGATCGGTTCGCCGTCCGGAGGGGATGCTCGTTATGCGCGGTTGGGGCCAGTTGCCGGCCCGAAAATTCGCTTGACAGATATATGTGCTTAACGTATTCTAGTACATGAATGCAAGAAGGGTGTGGATTTATGGTTCGCATCGTGACCGATACGGCCGCGGATTATTCTTTTCATGAAGCCAAATCGCTCGGGCTGATCCTGACGCCGCTGAGCATCCTGTTCGAAGGCGGCGCGTATGACCAGGAGCACGACCCGGATTTTTCCGAGTTTTACCGGCGGCTGCGCAGCTGCAAGCAGATCCCGTCCACCAGCCAGGCCACGCCGCAGGACTATATCAAGCTGTTTGGGCAAGCCAAGGCGGCCGGGGATGAAGTGGTGGCAATCACGCTCAGCAGCGGGCTGAGCTCCACCTACGAGTCTGGCCTGCTGGCCCGCGAAACCGTGGGGCCGGAGGGCGTCTACGTCGTCGACTCCAAGAGCGCGGTGATGGGGCAGCGGCTGCTGGTGGATCTGGCGCTGAGGATGCGGGACGAGGGCAAGACGGGCCGAGAGATCGCCGAAGCGCTGACGAGCTTGCACGACCGCGTGCGCATCTATGGACTGCTGGACACGCTGGAGAACCTGAGAAAAGGCGGCCGCATCCCGCCAAGTGCGGCGCTGCTGGGGACGCTTCTCAACATCAAGCCGCTGATCATCGTTAAAGACGGCGTGATCGGCATGGCGGGCAAGGCGCGCGGCGCTGCGGCCGGCCTCAAGCAGATGCAGGAGCGCATGGCCGCGGGTCCGGCCATCGACAAGCGCTATCCGGTATACTTTGGCCACGCCCAAAATGAGGCGGGATGCGCGAAATTCCGGGACGAGACCATGGCGCGGTTCGGCCTTTCGGACGGCCCCATGTATCCGATCGGCGGGGTGGTGGGCACCCACATCGGGGAAGGGGCCATCGCGATCGTCTACGTGGAGCAGGCGTAGCTGCGTTTGATTCGGCGGGCATCCGTTGATATATGGTGCATCCAATGCGCGTGATGGACAAATCCATACGCGAATGCTATACTATGATTGATGTGACATCAGAAGAACAGAAGGGGGTTTCACCATGAATCTGAAGGGCTCCAAGACCGAGGCCAACCTGCAAGCCGCGTTTGCCGGCGAATCACAGGCCAGAAACAAGTACAGCTACTTCGCCTCCAAGGCGCGCAAAGACGGTTTTGAGCAGATCGCGAGCATTTTTGAGGAGACCGCCAACAACGAGAAGGAGCACGCCAAGATCTGGTTCAAGCTGCTGGACGGCATCGGCAGCACCGCCGAAAACCTGCAGGCGGCCGCCGAGGGCGAGAACTATGAGTGGACCGACATGTACAGCGGCTTCGCCAAGACCGCGCGCGAGGAGGGCTTTGCCGACATCGCGGCGCTGTTTGAGGGCGTGGCCAAGATCGAAAAGGAGCACGAGGAGCGCTATCTTGCGCTGCTGGCCAATGTCAAGGCCGGCCTGGTGTTCAGCCGTGATGGCGAGCAGATCTGGCAGTGCGCCAACTGCGGCCACATCCACATCGGCGCGCAGGCCCCCGAGAGCTGCCCGGTGTGCGCCCACCCGAGGGCTTACTTCCAGCTGCGCGCTCAGAATTACTAGGGCAGAAGAGCCCCCATTGCACAGACGTTCGCTCAACTTGCGCCAATCCATCACTTAGGAGTTGACAAAGCATGAGAAAGTCCGGCTTGTTGCACAGTGAGATCGTGCGCGAAATCAGCGCGCTGGGGCACACCCAGTCCATCGTGATCGCCGACGCGGGGCTCCCTATCCCTCCGGGGGTGAAGCTGATCGACCTGGCTCTGACGCGTGGGTTGCCATGCTTCGCGGACGTGCTCAAGGCGGTGCTCGCCGAGGGCGTGTTCGAGCACTACATTTACGCGGGCGAGATCGAGGAGTTCAACCAGCCGCTGCACGCCCAGATGTACGCGATGATGGGCTCGCGGCCGTTCGATGTGGTGATGCACGAGGACTTCAAGCGCCTCACGCAGCGCGCAAACGTCGTCATCCGCACCGGTGAGTGCACGCCATACGCCAACGTGATCCTGATCGGCGGCGTCAACTTCTAGCCAATTTCATGCAACGAACGGCCAAAAAACCGAGGCTTCTCAACGAAAGAGGCCTCTTTTTTTGCGCTTGCCTAACCTTTGGATCTTTTTTGTTGCGTCACAAATTGTTCACAGACGTTTCTTTGGATTTGTACTATAATAATGGCAATGACCTGAGAATCAATGAGAAAAGAGGGAATCATCATGCGTCGTTTTGCGTCAAAGCTTGCTTTGTTGCTTGCTGTCCTGTTCACACTTTCCCCGGTGGCCATGGCCGCCGACTTCACCGGAACCACCGTGCGCCTGGCACAGCAGTACGGCATGCACTATGCGCCGGTGTACGTAATGCAGAAGATGGGCATTTTGGAGAAGCATCTGCCGGGCGCGACGCTCGAGTGGAGCAACTTGGGCGGCGGCTCGGCGATGAACGAGGCGCTGATTTCCGGCTCGCTGGATGTGGCGTTCATGGGCATTCCGCCGGTGCTGATCGCCTGGGACAAGGGCGTCAGCTACAAGATCGCCTGCGGCATCAGCATTCCGCCCTCCGAGCTGATCATGCGTGACGAGTCCATCAAGTCCCTGGCCGACATCGGGCCGGAGGACCGCATCGCCGTGCCCAGCGTCGGCTCCATCCAGCACATCATGCTGTCCATGGCCTGCGAGAAGCAGCTGGGCGATCCGCACGCGCTGGACAACAACATCGTGCCCATGGCCAACCCGGATGCGTTCATGGCGCTGTCCTCGGGCACCGAGATCTCAGGTCACTTCGCGTCCATGCCCTACATCGACCGCGAGCTGAAGCTCGGCATGCATAGCGTGCTCACCGCCAAGGAGGCTTATGAGAACCAGGCGTCCATCGTGTGCGTGACCACCAAAAAGCTTCAGGAGAACCCGGCGGTTGCCAGCGCGCTGATGGCGGCGCTGCAGGAGGCCATCGACCTGATCAACCAGCAGGGCGGCGAGGTGATGCAGGTGATCGCCGACACTGAAGAGCTGTCCCTGGAGGATGCCGACGCCTACCTGAACTGGGAAGGCGCCACCTACTCTACAGATCTGTACGGCGTGATGGGCCTGGCCAGCTTCATGAAGGCCAATGGCTACATCAAAAATGAGCTGGCTCAGATCGATGAGATCGCCTGGCCGGGTGCGCATGCGCTGAATTAAACGCACGGGGGTAGGTTTAGAATGCATGAATTGAAATCACTTTGGCAGCGCGCGGGCATTCGGCGCGCTGTTTATCTGCTCGCGTTTGCCGCGCTGTGGCAGTTTGTGCACGGCGTCGTGCTTGCGGGCTCTGAAAAGCAGATTTTGTTTCCGTCGGTGCCGAGCATCCTCGAGTCGCTGGTGCGTGAGATGGGCGACGGCAGCATGCTGGGCAAGGTGGGCTACTCTCTGCGGCTCATCTTCATCGGCATCGCGCTGTCGTTCGCGTTTGCGCTGGTGCTGACGCCGCTGTGCATGGTCAGCAAGACCATCAAGGATCTGGTTAAGACGCTGATCTCGGTGCTCGACCCGTTGCCCGGCATCGCGCTGCTGCCGATCGCCATTCTGTGGTTTGGCCTGGGGGAGAGCGCCATCCTGTTCGTGATGGTGCACTCGGTGCTGTGGCCCATGCTGCTGAATTGGGTCACCGGGTTCGATTCGGTGCCCGTCATCTATCAGGAGGTGGGGCGCAGCTTCGGCTTGAGCAAGCTCAGGCAGGTGGGGCTGATCTATGCGCCCGCCGCATTCCCCAGCATCCTGACCGGCATCAAAACCGGCTGGACCCGCGCCTGGCGCGCGCTGATCAGCGCCGAGATGGTGTTTGGCGTCACCGCTGGCCAGAACGCGGGGGTGGGCTGGGATCTGTACACAAAGCGCAGCTACATGGACTACCCAGGCTATTTCGCCTCGCTGATTGTGATCATGATCATCGGCATCCTGATCGAAGAGATCCTGTTCAACACGATCGAACACAGGACGCTGTATCGGTGGGGGGTGGTTCGATGAGCGCGTTTCTGGAGCTTTTGAACCTGGGCCAGCAGTTTGTCGCCAACGGCCAGACGACGGTGCCGTTCAAGGATGTGAACCTGTCGCTGGACAAAGGCGAGTTTTTGTGTATCTTGGGCAGCTCCGGCTGTGGAAAGACCACGCTGCTGCGCAATGTGGGCGGGTTTGAGAAGCCCACCTGGGGCGAGGTGCGCGTGGACGGCAAGCTGGTCACGGCGCCCGGACTGCACTGCGCGATGGTGTTTCAGACGTTCGACCAGCTGCTGGTGTGGAAGACGGTCGTCGGCAATGTGATGTTCCCGCTGCTGACCAGCAAGAAATGCAAGAACAGACAGCAGGCGCGCGAGGTCGCCATGCACTACCTGGACATGGTAGGGCTGACGAAGTTTGCCGATTTCTACCCGCACCAGCTGTCCGGAGGCATGAAGCAGCGCGTAGCCATCGCGCGCGCGCTGGCCATGGAGCCGCCGCTGATGCTGATGGACGAGCCGTTCGCCTCGCTGGACGCGGACACCCGAACAGCCCTTCAAAAAGAACTGATCCGCATCTGGGCCGCGACCGGGATCACCATTCTGTTTGTGACGCACTCGATTATCGAGTCCATCGCGCTCAGCACCAAGCTGCTTGCCATGGGCGAGTATCCGGACTCGGTCAAAATTTTCATGGACAATCCGGTCGAGGGCGAGCGCGGCGTGCTCAAAACGCCCGAGTCCAGGGGATACCCTGAGTGCTGGTCCATGCTGTCTAAGGCGGTGCGAAAATAAATGACGGGCAAGGGAGCGAAGCGGATACTCGCTGTGCTGGGCTTTTTGGCGCTGTTGTTCGTCGTGGAGCGCGTTGTGGATTACTTCGTGCTGCCTGTCAGCAACATGGGCATGGCCTCGATCCAGTCGCGCCGCGAAAATGAAGGCCACATCGACACGGTGTTCCTCGGCGCTTCGCTGGCCGCAGACAGCGTGATCCCGGACGTCATCGACCAGACGCTGGGCAGCCGCTCATTCAACCTGAGCACAAACGCCCAGAGCATGCGCATGTCCTACTACGCGCTGCGCGACGTGCTTGTGAAGAACGATGTCAAGCGCGCCATCGTCGAGGTGTCGGTGAACCGCATGTCCCGCGACGTTGAGGAACAGGACGGGTTGGCCAAAATCGCGTTTGTGGATTACCTGATCAACCAGGACGCGCATTGGAGCTACATTCGCGACAACTACTCGCTGGATGAACTGCCCAGGCTCTTGCTGATCAGCATGCGCTGCCAGCTCAAGTTCCTGGTGAGCGACCTGGGGCAGCGGTTCGACCTGGACTACCTGAAACACTACCTGAAAAACGGCTACGCCATCGCCAAGGATCACACCGTGCGGCCGGGCGGGCGCGGCTTCATCAAGTACACAAGCAAGATCAAGCGCGGAAACGCGGGCGCGGAGCTTGAAAACCCGTCGGACGCCACCGAGGTCTACACGACCGAAGAGGGTCGGGAAAACGAAAAAGAGCTTCGGCGCATCGCCGAGCTGTGCGAGCAGCACGGCGTGGAGCTGACGCTCATCACCATACCTGCCTCGGATACCTGGTTTCTGTCTTACGCGGACAGCTACCAGCAGATGCATGAGTATTTTGCGGGGTTGGCGGCCGAGCTGGGCGTTGCTTATTACAATTTCTGCTACGCCCCCGAGCTGCAGGAGCAGCTGAAGGACAAGCACTTCAAGGACACCAAGCACATGAACGCTGAAGGCGCGGCCGTGTTTTCTCCGTATCTGGCGGATGTGCTCAAAAACGGCCCGGGGCCGGACGCCTTTTGCGAGACCTATGACGAGGCGGTCGCCGGGTTTGACCGGGTGGTGGGCGTGTCGCTGCGCAAGAGCCGCGCGGGCGGACAGAACGTGCTGGCCATCAGCCGGCAGCGGCAGGACATCGAGCCCGAATACCGCTTTTATGCCAAGCCGCGCGGCGCGCAAAACGACCAATACAAGGTCATTCAGGAATACAGCGCGTCCGAGCGCTGCCCCTTGACGGATCTTGCGCGCGGGCGCTACACGCTGCGCGTCGAGGCGCGCGCTAAGGGCGTGTCCGAACGGGAATACGACGCGTACACCAACATCGATGTGACGGTGAAATAGGAGGGCGGGCGATGTACGACTCGATTGTGCGGGCTTTGCGGGATCACGCCCTGGCGCATCCGGACAAGCTGGCGCTGGTGGCGGCGGGCGAGAGCCTGCGCTACGGAGAGCTGTGGACGCTGGCGCGCGGTTTTGCGAATTACCTGCTGAGCACAGGGCTTGGGCGCGGGCGCTGCGTGCTGATGCAGACCGAGCAGAGCCTGGCGTTCTGCGTGTGCCACATCGGCACACACCTGGCGGGTGGCATCTTTACGCCGCTGGAGCGCAGCATGTCGCCGGACGGCATGAAGGAGATCGCTCAGGAGACCGACGCGCACCTGCTGATCGCCAAGGCGGCGGTCGACTGGCCGAATCTGCTGGACGCGGCGCTGGCGCTGGGCGAGGCGCTGGCCCATCAGGGCGATGAGCGCGAGCTGCCGTTGCCTGGCCCGAAGGAGCCGGCCGAGTTGCTGTTCACCACCGGCACCACCGGAAAATCGAAGGGCGTGCTGTGCTCCCACGAGAGCGTGGTGGGGGTGGCCGAGAACCTGACGCAGGGCATGCACTACAAGGAAGACACGCTGATCGCCGTGCCAGGCCAGCTGAACCACGCCAACGCCATCCGGAAGCTCACCGCGGCCTACTTGTTTGGCAGCGCGGTGCTGCTGCTGGACGGTGTGGGCAACATGAGCGCGTTCTATCAAGCCCTCGACACTTGGCCCGTGACGGCGCTGTGCCTGCCTCCGGCGGCGATTCGGATGCTGCTTGTGCTGTCCGGGGACAAGCTCGGCGGCTACAGAGACCAGATCGACTTTGTCGAGTCGGGCTCGGCCACGCTGCCAGAGGCCGACAAGCTCAAGATGTGCGAGCTGCTGCCTGGCTCCCGGCTGTACAACAGCTACGGCACCAGCGAGGCGGGGTCATCCTGCATGTTCGACTACAACGCCACCCGCGGGTTGCAGGGCTGCATCGGACTGCCCGCCGTCAACGCGCGGTTCGCGATCCTGGACGAGCGGGGAAACGAGATGGAACATTCGAGCGCGGATAACCCCGGGTTGATCGCCTACAGCGGCAAGATGCTGATGATGGGCTACTGGAAGGCGCCTGAGCTTACGGCGGAGGCTATTCAGGATGGGCGCGTCGTGACGAGCGACCTTGGTTACATCGACGGGCGCGGCATGGTGTACGTGCTGGGCCGCCAGGGGGATGTGATCAACGTGGGGGGCAACAAGGTGGCTCCCGATGAGGTGGAACAGGCGGCCCTGCGCATCGGCGGTATCGCCGAGTGCGGCTGCGCCAAGATGCCCGATCCGCTGTCCGGCGAAGCCGTGCGGCTGTTCGTGGTGATGAAGGACGGCTGCGCGTTCGACATGGCGGCCATCCGCTCGGCGCTGAAGGCCGCGCTGCCCGACTTCAAGGTGCCCAAGCGCATCGAGCAGAGGGGCAGCCTGCCCCGCGCGTCCAACGGCAAGCTGCAGAGGAAACTGCTACAGTGACAATAGGAGGGGATACCCATGGAAAAGCTGCTTTCAATCCTCAAGGAGATCCGCCCGGACGTCGATTTTTCTTCGGCCAACAACCTGATGGACGGCGGCACGCTGGACTCGTTTGACATCGTGGCCATCATCGGCGAGATCTCGTCCCAGTTCAGTATCCAGGTGCCGGTGGAGGAGATCAAGAGCGAAAACTTCAACAGTGTTTCCGACATGCTGACCATGGTACAGCGCATTCAGGCGGAGGGATAAGGCGAAATGGCGCTCACCGAATTCAGCTTCATCGTGCTGCTGGCCGTCACGACGCTGGCGTATTTTCTTGTGCCCAAGAGGGTGCAATGGGTGGCGCTGCTGCTGGCCAGCGCGGTGTTTTACCTGTCGTATGGGCCGGGCCAGGCCGTGTACGTGGTTTGCTGTGCGCTGATCACGTACCTTGGGGGGCTCTTGCTCGGGCGGCTGAACCTGCAAACAAAGCAGCCGGGGGCCGACAAACCGCGCATCAGGCGCACAAAGCGGCTGGTGCTGCTTGCGGCGCTGGCGCTCGACCTTGGGATGCTGATCACGCTGAAGTACGCGGGCATGCTGCTCCCGCTGGCCAAGGGGTTTGTTCAGCCGCTGGGGATCTCGTTCTACACGCTGTCTGCCGTCGGCTACCTGATGGATCTGTACCGCGCGAAGTACGAGCCGGAGAAAAACCCGCTGCGGCTGTTGCTGTTTGTGTCGTTCTTCCTGCAGATCGTGCAGGGACCGTTCGCGCGCTACGACCTCATCGGCAAAGAGCTGAGGGAGCCCCGCGCTTTCGATTTCGACAACCTGAAGCTCGGCTCTCTTCGCATGCTGTGGGGCTACTTGAAGAAGATGGTCATCGCCGATTGGCTGGGGGTCTATGTGTCGGCGGCCATGGACAGCCCCGCCGACCAGAGCGGCCCGGTGATGATGATCGCGATCGTGCTCTACACGGTGCAGATGTATGCCGATTTTTCGGGCTACATGGACATCGTGTGCGGGGCTGGACAGGCGCTTGGGCTGCGGATACCGGAGAACTTCGACCGGCCGCTGGGCGCGCGCTCGGTGGCCGAGTTCTGGCGGCGCTGGCACATGACGCTGGGCGCGTGGTTCAAGGACTACGTGTTCTATCCGGTGTCGGTCAGCAAGGTCGCCGTGAGGATCAGCAAGGCGCTTCGCGGCAAGGGAAAGCTGCGCCTGGCGAAGCTTGCGCCCGCCATTCTGGCGCTGTGCGTGGTGTGGCCGCTGACCGGGCTGTGGCACGGCGCGACCTGGAATTTTCTGCTGTGGGGGCTTTTAAACGGCGCGGCGATTGTGACCAGCATGCTGATGGAGCCGCTGTTCAAAAAATGGTTTGAGAAGATGGGCGTCAAGCCGGAAGGGCGGCTTTGGAAGGTCTTCAGCGTGGCGCGCACATTCGCGCTGCTGGCGCTGATCCGTGTGTTCGCCCGCACAGACAGCGTGCCCCAAGCCATGGCCGTGTTTTCCGTGCTGGGCGACTTTGGGGGCTTCGACTGGGCGCATCTGGACGCCTATTTCCCGGATCTGCGCATGCTGCACGCCGGGTATTGCATGGGCGCGATGGGCTTAGCGGCGGTCATGTTTCTGGTGGAGGCATTCGGGCAGCCGCACGAGCTGCTGGTGCGGTTCAACAGGAGCCCGCTGGTGATCAAGTACGCGCTGGGCATCGCGCTGCTGTACGCGGTGATCCTGTGCTCCGCCAGCAGTCAGGCGATCAACTCCACGTTCCTGTACGCGAACTTCTGACGAGCCAAACGGCTGGAGGGTCAGCGCATGTACCAGCATCATGAGGAATCCATCCGGAACCTGGTTTCCTATTTCAAGGCGGATGAGGGCGTGCTCGCGGTGATTCTGGGCGGCTCGGTGGCCCGGGGGTTCGAGCGGCCCGATTCGGACTTGGACGCGATCATCGTGGTGACCGACGAAAAACTTCGGCAGCTCACGGCGGAGAACCGCCTGTCCGAGGTCGTCCGCGGGCATTGTACCTACGAGGGAGGGTATTTCGATGTGAAGTACTGCTCGCTAGACTTCCTGCTGGCGGCGGCTGAGCGCGGAAACGAACCGTCCCGCAACGCGTTTTACAAGGCCAGGTGCCTGTTCTCGCGCGACCCGGACATCGAGCGGATTGTGCCCAGAATCGGAGCGTTCCAACGGTCCGAGCGGGAGGAGAAGCTGCTTTCGTTCTACAGCGCGTTCAACCTGTTCAGCGGCTACTTCTGGCGCGTTTCGGGGAGCAACACGTACCTGCGCTCGCGGGCGGCGCTGGAGGTTGTGCTGCACGGCTACCGGATGCTGCTGGAGGAGGCAGGCGTGCTGTTCGCTTGCCACAAGGAGCTGGAGCACCAGATATCTGTGCTTCAGAGCAAGCCGGACGGGATCCTCGAGAAAGGCCAGCGACTGCTGAACGAGCGCACCGACGAGGCCAAGCAGGCGTTCGTGGACGCCATTCTGGGCTACATTCAGTACGAGCCGCCGAGGGATTATACCGCCGTGCTGACTCGCTTCATCGACGACAACGAGCTTTGGTGGTACAAGGATCGCCCCATCATCGCGGAGTGGTGACGGTAAAGATGGGTAAATGGACGAACCGGTCGCGGTTCGTCCTCTTGCTATGCCTCGTAGGTTTTGGCGTCCTCGACGTCTTTTTGCAGCTGCGCCACCAGCGCCTCTTTGCTGTCAAACTTGCGCTCGGGCCGCAGCCGCTTTAGAAACCGCAGCGCGACTTTCTGTCCGTAGATGTCGCGGTGAAAATCCAGTATGTGCGCCTCGATGGTGCGCCGCCCGGAGGGGAGCGTCGGCTGCATGCCCTGGTTCAGCACGCAGCGCAGCCACTCGCGCGCATCGCCGATGCGAAGCTCGGCCACATACACGCCGTTCTCGGGCAGCGCTGTGCCGGGCTCGGGCTCAATGTTGGCGGTGGGGAAGCCCAGTGTGTGGCCGATGCGCTTGCCCGAGATCACCGTGCCGCGAATCTCCCGCTTCATCGGAGCACCTCCAGCGCGGTCAGGTCGCGCATTGCCGCGCCCGTGTACTCGATCAGCCTGCGCGGATCGATCCGCACCATGTGACCGCGCGCCCCCGCGCTGACCAGAATCCAGTCAAACAGTTGGCAGCTCTCGTCGATGAAGGTGGGGAGCTTTTTTTTCATGCCGATGGGGGAGCAGCCGCCGCGGATGTAGCCGGTGAGAGAAAGCAGATCATTCATAGGCAGCATCTCGCAACCTTTGTCCCCGGCGGCTTTGGCGGCCTTGCGCAGGTCGATCTCCTCGCCGCAGGGGATCACGCACACAAACGGCCCCGTGCGGTCGCCCATCAGCACCAGCGTCTTGAACAACTGCTCGGGCGGCACGGAAAGTGACGCGGCCGCGCGCACGCCCGACAGGTCGGCTTCGTTCGCCTCGTAGGCAAGCAGTTCAAAGGGAATGTTGGCGGCGTTCAGCAGCCGCATGGCGTTGGTCGTCATAAATGCCTCCGAAAACATGGTGCCGTTATATTGTAGCACAAATCTTGACACATGACAAAGTTCCGCATATACTAGAGATCTGTGCGGCGCGCGAGCCGATGAAATGGGATGGAGAGACCAACGATGAACAAGCGTATTCTGCTGATTGCAACCGGCGGCACCATTGCCGCCAAACCCACCGACGACGGGCTGATGCCCATGCTTACACCCGAAGAGATCCTGGAGAGTGTGCCCCGCATCGAGGGGCTTTGCGAGGTGGAGGCCGTTCGCCCGATGAACCTGGATTCCACCAATATGGGGCCGGAGCACTGGCTGACACTGGCCGACTGCGTTGAGCGCAATTACGGGGATTACGACGGCTTCGTCATCGCCCACGGCACCGACACCATGGCCTACACCGCCGGCGCGCTGACTTACCTGGTGCAGCGGTCCCGGAAGCCCATCGTGCTCACAGGGGCGCAAAAGTCGATCTTCATGCAGGACACCGACGCCCGCAACAACCTGTTTGACGCGTTCATCTACGCGCTGGACGACGCTTCGAGCGGCGTGGTGATCGTGTTTGATGGAAAGGTCATCACCGGCGCCCGCGCCCGAAAATCGCGCACAAAGAGCTGGAACGCGTTTCAAAGCATGGACTACCCGGAGTTAGCCATCGTGCGGGACGGGCGCATCCTGCGCTACATCCATGAGACGCAGGGCGCTGAATCGCCTACGTTCTATCACGAGTTAAACCGGCGCGTGGCCGTGCTGAAGCTGATTCCGGGCATGGACGAGGGCGTGCTGCACTACCTGCGCGAGCGCAATGACGCGCTGATCATCGAGAGCTTCGGCGTGGGCGGCGTTCCCTGCTACGGTGACGCGCGTTTTGTCGATGCCATCGAGGACTGGTGCCGCGAGGGCAAGACCGTCGTCATGACCACCCAGGTGCCGCACGAGGGCAGCGACATGGAGGTTTACCAGGTGGGGCAGCAGGTAAAGTCCAGGCTCGACGTGATCGAGGCGTACAACATGACGCTGGAAGCCGTCGCCACCAAGCTGATGTGGATTCTCGCCCAAACCAAGGATCCTGCGCAGGTCCGCGCGCTGTTCCACACCCCGGTGGCCCATGATCTGCTGCTGCTCAAATAGCGCGGATTCAGCGCTCTTCGCCGCGTTTTTTTCATAGCAACCCGCGCCGACAGCCCGTGCCCTGACAACACGGTGTCACGGCCGGGCTGTCGGCGCACTCGGTGGATCACACGGATCACTAAAGCACAAGCGAGAATTTCCGAAAGTACCAGTCATCGTCGTGCGCACGGGATGTGCGATAAGCTTCGCGCTTCATCTTCAGATTGTCTGCTGTGAATACTTCCCGGGCCATTCTCTCAAGGCCCGGGCATCCACGCATGGAGTCAAAGAGTCGCTGGGTGCGCTCGTCGCTGAAGTGGCACAGCGCCGCATAGATCCGGTTATGCATCATGTCTTCGTTGAGGATTCGGTAGGGAGCAGCAAGGCGGAATTTGTGTAGAATGACCACATCCGGGGCGGTCATCAACCGATGTCCAAACAGCCAAAGCTTCAGGGAGATCTCTTCCTCATCGTAGCCGTAGCCGCGAAAGGCGTCCTCATAGCCGCCGACATGCCGCCATGCATCGCGCCGTATCGCGAAACAGCCGCCGCTGAGAATGGGGCAATCCATGGGCGCGCTGTGTCTGGGCAGCCAGGTGTTGTCGATCAGCGAGCGAAAGATGCGCCCGCAACCCACCGCATGCAGCGGCGCGGAGAATGCGATCATGTACAGGGGGGTGAAGTCCTCAGGTTCCAGTGGCCCGATCCCCGGAGTGACTGCGTCGCAGTGCTCGTTTTCCAGTGTTTGGGCCAGCGCATCCAGCCAGCGGTCCGGTACTTCGACATGGGCATCGCAAAACACCAGCATGTCTCCGGTCGCGAGCCGAGCGCCCGCGTTTCGCGCCGGGGCGATGCCAAGCCTCGGTGTGCGGATCACGCGCACCGGGGTTTCGAAGGCAGAGAGGTCGATTGGGATGCTTTCATCGGTAGAACCGTCGTCCACGACGATGATCTCGTAAGGCATTTCGCAGAAGGCGCCCCGTATGGAATGCAGCGTTCGCGAAAGCATGGGGCCCTCGTTACGGCTGGCCAGGACAATCGAAGCCGATGTAAGCATACCGTTCCCTCCGATTCTCAGCCGGTTATTTCCGCAGTTGGCGGCGGCAGAATGGGCCGACAAGCAGCAACCGGCGCCTCACCGCACTGCACAGTGTCGGTGGTCAGCCTCAGAACCAAGTCGTCCACTGCCGCGATGCTGCCCGTGAGCACGAGCAGCACCAGCGTAAGCGCCGGTGGCGACACGGTGCTGGAGGGTATGATGTCGGAAATCGCCAGATTCGCGATGATCCGCGTGTTCGGTCCGCTGGCAATGCCGTCCATGAGCAGGGACATGAACAGGAACGTGGACTGCGTCTGCACCTGCGCGGTGGCGTCGGTGTAGCTTAGCAGAATGGGGAAGGCCAAGTCCAGCAACGTCGCGCCGCTTTGCTGCGGCACGACGCGCAGCACATAGGGCTGACCGCCAAGGGATGTGACGACCGGGTTGATATAAGGCATTGTCCCCAGCGGCGTGAACGGAATCGCCAGCATCGAAGAACCTGGGATGACGCTCGACAACTGGCAGTAGCTCTCCAGCGGGAAGATGCTTCGGCACTGCGCCTGCACTGGCGGCTGCTGGGCGCAGGTGAACCCTTGCAGCACCGCGAAATTGCGCGGCGTATTCGGAAGGGCGATGACCTCCAAGGCCGCGGAAGCGGTGAAGCTCAACGTCGTATCAACCACCGCGGCGCTTGCGATGCTGCCGCTTTCCATAAAGACCCACCAGGTCAACGTGTTGGGATCGGGCTGTGAAGTGACCGTGCCGCTCAGTTGCAGGGGCGCCTGAACGAATTTTGCGCGAAGGACATTGTTGCCATCGCGATAGGTCACTTGCACCATGGGCGTGATGAGGGAAGACAGGGTGTAACCATCTCCCCCAAGCGGCGTAAACGAAAGCCCGGGCAGCGGCAGCTGCAGGTTCATAAACGCTGCCTCCACGACCGTATAGGGAGCGGGGCCGTCATTGCTGCTGAAAGCGTTGGGGATGACGACAGATGTAGGGCTGATCTGCAGCAATTGTTCAGACAAGGACTCGAAGGCGGGCGTACAGACCATATTTGGGAATTCAGGGACTGGACACGGTGGACATGGCGGGCACGTCGGGCAGGGTGGGCACGTTGGGCAGGGCGGACATGGCCCACAAGAAGGGCGGCATGAATCGCAACGGCAACAGTCCGCGCACGAACGCGCGCCACACCCGCATGGTGGGCAGTTTGCGCAAAGAGCTGGATTTCTCGATGATGCAAACGCATGTGAAGCACATTTTTGACGATATTTATTCATATTCAGCCTCCATCTCACAATCAAAGTCAGCAGTCCAATGGGTGGGAAAAGATGCTCACAGAGCATTTTATGCAAACCCAATTGGCATGTGCGGCACTATATGGAAGATGGCGGAGAAACGGCTTAAATAGAAAAACATCCTCA
>JAVBQA010000105.1:0-13478 GCA_031549325.1 Eubacteriales bacterium
CGCACGGCTTATACCAATGAAAACACAGTAACGCCTCCAAAGCGGCGAGCGTTTTTTCGCCCTGCAAGGAGCTGGAGTGCAGCGTAGCAGAGCTACGCTAAGCGGAGGGCGACGCCGCAGGGCGGAATAAAATCCGGCGCGACGAGGCGTTACGATTTTGAATTGGTATGAATCTCCATCCCCGCCAGCCGCTCGTAGTACAGCGCCAGACCGCCGTGGTCAATGGTGTTGAGGTCGAGGTCGTCGAGGTCACGCATCATCCCCAGGATCAGCTCGGACAGGGGCGCCGGCGAGCCGCAGTCGGCGGCGGCGGCGACGGCATTGCGCAGGTCTTTTGCATGCAGCGCCATGCGCCCGCCGGGGACGAAATCCCGAGCCAACACCATGGGCGCCTTGGCATCCAGCACGGCGGAGCCCGCCAGACCTCCTCGCACAGCTTGATACACCTTCTCCGGATCGACGCCCGCCTTAGTCGCCAGCATCAGCGCCTCGGCCATGCCGCAGATGTTCGCGGCCACCATAACCTGGTTGGCCAGCTTCGCAATGCTGCCGCTGCCCGGCCCGCCCACGTGCAGCACGCTGGCCGCCATGTCCGCCAGCACCGGGCGAACCCGCTCGAACGCGGCCAGATCGCCGCCGCACATGATATACAGCGTGCCGTCAATGGCCTTCGGTTCGCCACCGGACACCGGACAATCCAGAAAATGCACGCCCTTTTCGGCGCATTTCGCCGCCAGCTGCCGCGAGTCCGCCGGGGCGATGGAGCTGGTGTCGCACACGATGGCCCCAGGCCGCAGCGCGGCCAGAACGCCCCCGTCCCCCAACACCACATCCAGCACAAACGCTGAGCTCGGCAGCATGGTGAACACGAGCTCGGCGCCTTGGGCGGCTTCACTGGCCGAGGCGCTGCCGGTGGCGCCCGAGCGCTGAAGCTCAGCCACAAATTCGGGCACGATGTCGTATACCCGCAGCACATGCCCCGCCTTCAGCAGGTTCTTCGCCATGGGGCGCCCCATGATCCCCAGACCGATAAACGCGATGTTCATGCAGTTTCCCTTTCTATTCTGACGCGAGCGCGAGTTTGAGCAGCGTGCGCTTGTTTCTGGCGGACATTCGCCCTCTGGAGATGTGGGTAATCCGGCCGTCCGGCGCGATAAGGAAAACGCGGGGACATTTGCTGTGCTTGCGCTTCCCCAACACCCGGTTCAGCGCCTTCGCAGCGCGCGCATCGCCATAGCCGATTTTGAGCGCGCCCCAGCGGGAAACTGGGGGCCGGCATGACTCGACGCGCAACGCGCGTCCCCCCGCCGAACAGAGGCGTACCACGTAACTGTGTTTCCGGCAGGTTCGCCAAACAAAATTTTCAGGCCCTGAGCCGCCGCCTCTACCCCAGCTCCCGATCGACAAACCGCTTGAGGCTGTGCTTGCAAGCAGCGCAGCCGAGGCTGAGCCGGATTCGCCGGAAGGCGCCCGGCCAGCCGGGCAGTTCCAAGGGCAGATCATCCGGATACGTCAGGGTGAGCCGGGCGCGGAAGCGGTCGAGGCCGCAATCGGGGCAGCTGAGCAGCTGAAGGGTACCGCCGTCTGCGGGCGTTCGCTCCCCACCGGGGCGGGCGCGCACGGCATCGTAGCCATCGACGGCGGCGTCAAACACCAGTATCTGGTCGCCGCAGCTAGGGCAAGCGCCCCGCACGGCCAGCGCGCCCCGGGCATCGGCCTCAAGGCAGTCGACGCGGCCGTCCAGCGCACCCGCGTAGGAAATGCGCAGCTTGGTCTGGCCGCATCCCGGACACTTCAGCTCGGCGCGGGTCTGGATGCCCCCTTTGATCTGCTCGGTGTTCATCTCCACGCAGGCCAGCAGCCGCTCGGGAATAAAAGGCTCGTCGATGGAACGAATGGGCGGATTCGTCAGCAGCGCCAGTATGCGCTGGCGCAGGGCAAAGGGAGCGCGAAGCATGGCAACACGTCCTTTCGGGGGAATGGATGCGTGGCTCTGCGCCCGCACCCCGCAAGGGCCTGAGACCCTTGACCCCAGCTATGTGATGTGAATCGAAAGGCATTTGATGGCATTTAGAAGATGGGATCGCAGAGGGACAACGTCCCCCGGGCGCGCTGCCCTGCGGCTCCCCCGGAGGCTTCGCAAAAATGACCCGGGGCCTATGCGGGGAGATGGTCATTTGCCGTCGTAGACGCCGTACCTCCTGGCCTTTTCAAGCAGCGTATCCAAGCGTCTGAGGTTGGCGGCGCGGTTCTTTTGGGCGGCGGGCAGCGCGTCCCACACCTGCAGGCAGTAGCTGTTCAGCGCGCCCACCAGCCCCGGGTCGGTGCAGGCCGCGCTCTCCAGATGGTTGGCGCCGCCGATGGCGCAAGCACTCCCCCACACGCCCACCTGGATCCGAATCCGGTCCGCGATGACGCGGGGCACGAGGGCCACATCGTAATTCCGGTTGGACTTGAGCAGATCGCGGATGGTTTGCAGCTGCAGCGCCAGGTTGCGCGTGGTCATATAGACCTGCCTGCCCAGCATCTGCGACAGCCAGGGCGCGCCGTGGCGGTTCTTGAGCAGCATGTCCTCGAGATCGTCCTGGCAGAACATGTGGCGCACGCTGGCCTCGGGCCGGAAAGCCGTGGGCGGCGTCAGCAGCGGCAGGAAATCGCGCTTCAAAACCTCGATCTCCTGGTCGGTGAGCCCGAACAACGCCCGCATCTCTTCCACCCCGGACACACAGCAGTGGGGCAGGTCGGCGTAGAAAAAGCTGTCGGCGAACAGCGGCGGCTGAACGCCCGAAAGCGCGCCGCCCGGCTGCTTCAAAAAGCCATACCGGATGCGCATCTGCCCGGCGTTCCGGTGGGCGTCCGCGCGATCCCAGACGTCGTTCACAGCGGCCTCTTGAAACATCAAAGAGGTGTAGGTGCCGTTCACCGGGGTCTGCACATCCTCCACGCTGAAGGCGATGCGGCCGCGCACGGCGGCCATCATCCGCTGGCCGTCGGGAATGCCGTCCGATTGATAGTAGTAGGATTTGACGTACCCCTTCAGGTGCAGCACCAGCCAGCGCCCGGTGAACAGCGCGATGTTGAGCAGCTGATATTCGGAGCGGATGCACAGAGTGAGCCGATGCCCACGCTCGAACAGCTGGTTCAGCTTTTCGAGCGCGCGCGCGGCAAACACCTCGTCCCGCACCAGCATCTCCAGGCCGTAGGGACAGTCGAACAGGATCTCCTGCGGGGTGTCGTACTTGTCCACCGTGGCCAAAAACTCGGTTACCGTGCCCTGCAAACCCGGCACGCCGTACTGCATGCGAGGGCCCTCCGCTGCGCGCATGTGGTCAGGAGGAACCAGCTTCCCGGGAATCAGCGGGTTCAGCAGCGCGAAGCGCCGCTGTTGGTACTCGCTTTGCCGCTGGCCGCCTTCCGTCAAAAAACCGATCAGCAGCTCCAGCTGGTGAGCATCCGTCGCCATGGGATGCTGGGGATATAGCACGCTGAGCAGCCTCTTGATGACCGGCTCGGCTCGCTTGCCATCGCGCTCCATCAGGTATTCCGCCACCTTGGGCGCCCAGTGCCGCCCGGGCATCAGCTTGCGGTTGCCGGTGCGCCAGCGGCTCACCAGCGTGGTGTCGGTGCCTACCGCGTCGGCCAGCGCCTTGGGCTGCGCGTCCAGCAGGTCGCACAGCAGCGCAAAATTCGTCTTGGTCTCGCTCAATCTGTCCACTCCTCAGCGTCGCATCAGATGTCCATATTGTCTATTGAATCGAATAACCATCGCCCAGATTGACAAAAATTATAGCATAGTCAATTGCTAGTATATCGATTTTTGTGTTAAGAAACAACACTTATTTGGTCGAAACCACGCTTTTGGATCACAATTTCGCGCTTTCGACAGCTCCCCGCGTCGGTTACAATAAAAAGAAGGGAACATTGGCACGGATTTTTAAGCAATGCCGGCCCCTTGTGGCACTCCAAACAAGAGCGCGCATCGTGGGCTCAATCCAACGCCTCCGCCAGTTTATACAATTTGCAGGGGCGGTTCGCGGCCGCCCCTGCAAAAGACAAAATCAGGTCACTGATGCACGGGGATCCTTAGGCGGGATTTCTAAGCGCCCGCTCCCCCACATAAAACCAACTCCCGATGAGCACGCCCTTCAGCGCGGCGGAGATGGAGATGCCCCACCAGATGCCATTGATGCCCATGTGAAGCCCCATAAAATAGCACAGCGGCACGCGCAGCACGTTGCCGATGACCGACGTGATGAGCGGCGGCACGGTCTTGCCCATGCCGCGCAGGGTGCCCGCGCAAGCGCCTTCGAGTCCCATGAACGGCTCGCAGGCGGCCAGAATCATCAGGTACACTGCGCCCATCGCGTGCACCTCCGGCTCCCCGGGGATGAACAGCGCGAACAGCGGGCCGCCCAATGTCAGCAGAATCACGGCTACAAACACCTGCCAGCCGGTCAGGATGAGCAGCGACAGCGAGTGTCCCTGCCGGATACGGTCCCATTTTTGCGCGCCGAAATTCTGGCCCACAAACGCGGTCAGCGCCGACGCGAAGCCGCCGCCGATCAGCCAGGACATGCTCTCGATCTGGTTGGCGATGCGCTGCACGGTTATGGCCAGCGTGGCCTCGGGAATAATGGTGTTGATGGTGCGGGTGACGACCATGGCCAGCAGCGTAAACAGCGCGCTCTCCACGGCCACCGGGGTGCTCCAGCGCGCGATCTGCCGGATCTCCTCGCGCCGGGGCAGGCGCAGCAGCCGCACACTGTCAAACGGGCGGCCTTTGTGCTTCTTCAGGAACACCACAAACAGCACGCACACCACGCCTTGCGCGATGACGGTGGCGATGGCCGCGCCTTTGATGCCCCAGCCGAACGTGAAGATCATGATCGGATCCAGCACCATATTGACGCCAAGCCCGATGAAATTGCACCAAAATCCGAGGCGGCTGTTGCCCGCGCCGTTGAACACACCGGTGATGGCGGCGGTCACATACGTGAACGGAATGCCGATCCCGACGATGCGCAGATAGGCCACGCCGTCCTGAAGCACACGGGGGTCGGGCGAATTGAACAGCCGGACCAGCGGTTCGGGGAACAAAAACAGCAGCAGCCCATAGAAGACGCCAAGCATCACCGACAAGCTGACGGCGGTCTCGCAGAAGCGCCGGGCGGCGCCCCTGTCCCCTCGGCCCAGATTCTGGCTGACGCCGATCTCCGCGCCCATGCGCCCAAACATCAAAAGCGCCATGGACAGCCACAGGAACATGCCCCCGAGGCCGCTGGCGTTCTGCGCGATGATGGCGCCCTCCCCCGGCAGCCGCCCCAGCCACGCCATGTCGGTCAGATTGTACGCCATCTGCAGCAGCTGCGTGCCCATGATCGGCACCGCCACATGCAGCAGTTTCTTCAGGATCGGGCCCTGTGTCAAATCGGATTGTTGCATCGGCTTGTACTTCCTGTTTGTGTAGATTGCATAGCCTGTCAATTATAAGCCGCGCAATTTTTAATGTCAATGGGTGGATTGCATGGGGGCTGGGCCCGCTGTGTGATGCCCAGGCACGGCCAGAAATGTGATTGCACGACGACCAAAAGTGTGGTAAACTATTATGATCGCGGGAAAAGCGAGGTAATGCGCATGAAAAGACTGACGGCGGCATTGTTACTGATGATGTGGATGGCCAGCCCGGTTTCCGCCGAGGTGACGCCCCCCGCGGATGTGTCCCCCAAGCAGCTGGATATTTCTCTGACCGAGTTTGTGCAGAGGTACAACGGACAGGAGGGGGTATCGACCCCCATCGAGGCGCAACAGCAGGAAATAGACCGCCCGATGCACGGCATCGTGTATCTGTCCGCCGACGAACAGGTGAATGTGTTTGTGCAGCTGGCCTACGACCAGAAGGACGACCAGGTGCTCTATGCCGGCTGCGTTATGGACAAGGACAAGGAGCCCAATTTCGAGGGGTTCCTGACCGTGTGCGACCATGTGATGGGCGTGGTGTTTCCTGATCTCGATCCGGATGCCCGCGCGGCGCTGCTGATGCGCGTGATTCTGGAGGGCGACCGGCAGGGCGCCTATGCCGCCACCAGCCGCAACCGCAGCCACACCGTCACCGACGGCGCCCACGCCCTCAAATACGTGGTCGACGACGAGAACAAGCGGCAATTGGTCGCTTATGTTGAGGAGTAACCCATGCCGCGCAAAAAGGGCACACACCAGCTGGCGCTCAACCGCAAGGCGCGCCATGATTACTTTGTGGAGGAGACCTACGAGGCGGGCATCGAGCTGAAGGGCACCGAGGTCAAGTCGATCCGGCTGGGCCGCGTGAACCTGAAGGAGAGCTTTGCCCAGGTGAAATCCGGCGAGCTGTTCATCGAGGGCATGCACATCAGCCCCTACGAAAAAGGCGGCGTTTGGGCCACCGATCCGTTGCGCCCCAAAAAACTGCTGATGCATAAGGCCGAGATCAGAAAGCTCGAACAGGCTGTCATGCAGAAGGGACTGGCGCTGGTGCCCCTCGCGATTTATCTGAAAGACGCCCGGCTCAAGATTGAATTGGGCCTTTGCCGCGGCAAAAAGCTCTATGACAAGCGCGACGACCTGAAAAAGCGCGAGCTCTCCCGCGAGATGGAGCGCGTCATGAGCGGCCGGGAGTAAACGGGAACGATGCGGGCTTGCGCCAAAGCGCCCCATCAGGGGCCGCGGCTCCGGATCCCAGCCGCCTCCGGCACAATCCTTGCCGCATGTGCCCGCCATCACCACAAATGCACACCAAAACCGCCCAGCCGGCGCACTCGCGAAGCGCGCCGCTGCGGCGGTTTTATACCAATGAAAAATAGTAACGCCTCCAAAGCGGCGAGCGTTTTTTTCGCCCTGCAAGGAGCTGGAGTGCGGCGTAGCAGAGCTACGCTAAGCGGAGGGCGACGCCGCCGGAGCGGAAAAGGCGCCTCAAGACCGGTGGCTGATTTAATCAGTGCTTACCTAGGGAACGGCATCCCCCAGCGCCTCCAGTCGTTCCACCAACTTCCGGATGCGATCCTTGGCGTCAACCTGCTGCAAAAAGGATTGCTCGGGGGGCATGGGCGCGTCGCCCATGAGCTGCACGAACTGGGAGACTTTGAGCCCGAGGGCCTCCTGCATGTCCTGATCGGAGCCGCGGGGGCTGACGAGGTAGTAACACAGCAGAGAGTCTTGCTGACCGATGCGGTGGGCGCGGTCCTCAGCCTGGGAGTGCACGGCGGGCGACCAGTCCAGCTCGCCGAACACCACACAGTTGGCGCGCTGCAGGTTCAGTCCGCTGGCGGCGCGCAGCGAGATCACGCACAGATTGGTCTTGCCGTCCATGAAGGCGCGCAATGCGCGGTCCTTCTCGCCTTCATTCTCTCGCCCGGTGATGAAAACCGGATGCAGCCCCTTCAGTTCTCTCTTGTAGATGTCCATGACGGCGTGGTGGTGCGCGAACAGCAGCACGGCCTCGCCGTCATCCACCAGCGCGCGCACGAAAGCCGCCACGTAGGGCGCCTTGGCCACGCCGGTGGCTTGCCGCTGCGCCTGGCAGATCTGGTCCTCGATCAGCGCGCGCATGGAGGCATCGGTCGTGGCGCGCAGCTGGCTCAGCTTGTCCATGGCGGGCAGCATCAGCTGACGATAGCTTTTATCATCCCAGTCGATCTCCTGCACCAGGCGGCGCTTGGGCGGCAGCTGGGTCAGCACATCCTTTTTGAGCCGCCTCAGCATCAGCCCCTCGCGGCGCAGGTGCTCGCCCAGCAGGTCGGGCTTTTGCACGATCTGGTTGTTATAGCCGTAGCACCACTCCCGGGAAAAGCTCTCCCAGTCGCCCAGAAAGTGGAAGTCCAAAATGTTCACCACGTTCCAGATCTCGCCGCCCTGATTGTAGATTGGCGTGCCGGAAAGGCCGATCACCCGCTCGGCCGCGCCCGCGATCATGCTGGCCGCGGAATACTTCTCGGTGCCCGCGTGGCGCAGCTCCTGGATCTCGTCGAAGATCACCGTCTGAAAACCCTGCTCGGGCAGCGCCTGCTTCCAGCCGCGCAGCAGCAGGTAGTGCACGATGTACACATCCGATTCGGGCAGCTCGTAGGGCTTCAGCCCGCGAATCATGTGGATGCGCACGCCGCCGTCCAGCTGCAAGAACCGCTCGGCCTCCCGCGCCCAGTTGCGCATCAGGTGGGGAGGCACCACCAGCAGGCACGGGTAGCCCGCGGTGGTGGCGAGGTATGCCAGCGCCTGCACGGTTTTCCCCAGGCCCATCTCGTCGGCCAGCAGCGCGCGGTTGTTGGACAGCAGGTAGCCCAGCCCCTCCTGCTGGAAGGGCATCAGCTGGCCGTTGAAACACGCCGCCGGAGGCTTGGCCGACTCGGGCTCGCTCAGCCGCGCCTCGCGCCGGGCGGCGTAATCCCGCGCCTCGCCGAGCGCCTGCTCCCATCGGTCCCGGTCCGCCTCCTTGATCTCCAAGGGATACCGCAGCATCAGCCAGTTCAAATCGCCGACGATCCGCCGGTGCGCCGTGAACCGCGCGACGCCGCGCCCGCGCCCCTCGCAGCCCGGAAACAGCCGCTTGGCCAGCTCCGTGACGCAGGGTTCCGCCTTGATGGTCCAGCACTTCCCTTTTCTGTTGTAACTCAGCGTGCCATACACATGGCCGGATGGCGCCGCCTCGCGCAGATACGCCGGATAGCTCACGGCAGCGACACCCCCCACAGCCGGTTCAGCCCGAACACGACCACTTTTTTCCCGTGTATGGTTCCCGGCAGGTTCACCCCTCGCGTGGTGACCAGCACCAGCGCTGACAGCGACGGAAGCGCCAAGTACTTTTCCGCCTGGCGCAGCAGCGCGCCCCGCGCCTGCTCGCCCTGCTTGACTTCGATGCCGATGTCGCCCGCCAGAAAGTCAATCCGGCAGCGCGGCGCGAGCTTCGCCTCATGAACGGCGTTCAGGCCCGCTTCCGCAAGCGCCCCGGCGACCAGCCGGTGCAGCTCGTGCTCGGACAGGACCGCCGGGATGCGCAGGCCTGAGAGCGCCGCCAGCACCGCGTCCATCATCACGCGGCCCTCTTGTAGCCGCGCAGCCGCAGCGCATTGCCCACCACAAAAATCGAGCTCAGGCTCATGGCCAGCGCGCCGATCATCGGATTCAGCAGCCAGCCGAAGAAGGGATAAAACACGCCCGCCGCCAGCGGGATGCCCACCACATTGTAGAAGAACGCCCAGAACAGGTTCTGCTTGATGTTGCGCAGCACGCTGCCGCTGAGGCGCATGGCCAGAAGCGCGTCGTTCAAATCGTCCCGCATCAGCACCACGTCGGCCGACTCGATGGCGATGTCTGTGCCCGCGCCGATGGCCACGCCCACGTCAGCCCTGACCAGCGCCGGGGCGTCGTTGATGCCGTCGCCCACCATCATCACCTTCCTGCCCTCGTCCATCAGCTGACGCACATGCTTCTCCTTGTCCTGCGGCAGCACATCCGAGATCGCGTCTGTGATGCCGAGCTGGCGCGCCACCGCTTGCGCAACCCGCGCGTTGTCGCCGGTGAGCATCACCGGGCGGGGGAAGAATCCGCGTGGGCCGTGATCCAGCTGGGTGATGGCTCGAATGCTGCTTTCCTTGACCTGGTCGGCAACGGCGATCAGGCCAACCAGCCGGCCGCCCCTGGCGAAGAACAGGCTGGTCTTGCCCGCGTCGGAGAGCTGGTTGGCCTGTTGCGCCAGCGCCGAAGCGTCGACGCCATGCTCCTTCATCATCTGCAGGTTGCCCGCCACCACGGCCTCGCCATGGATTGTCGCCAGCACCCCCCGCCCGGGAACGGCCTCGAAGGACTCCACGGCCTGGGGCACGACGCCGTCCTGCCCGGCCTTGGCGACAATCGCCTGCGCCAGCGGGTGCTCGGACGGCTTTTCCACGGCGGCAGCCAGCGCCAGCAGCTCTGCCTCCGTCGCGCCCGGAGCCGGCGCAATATCGGTCACCCCCGGCTTGCCGGATGTGATGGTGCCGGTCTTGTCCATGACGATCGTGTCCACGTCGTGTGCCCGCTCCAGCGCCTCGGCGTTCTTGAACAGAATGCCCAGGGACGCCGCGCGCCCGGTGCCCACCATGATTGCCACCGGCGTGGCCAGCCCCAGCGCGCAGGGGCAGGAGATCACGAGCACTGAGATGCTGACCGACAGCGCGAAGGACAAGTCCTTCCCGGCGATCAGCCAGGCCAGCGCCGCGACCAGCGCGATGCCGATGACCACCGGCACGAACACACCGGCAATCCGGTCGGCCAAGCGGCCGATCGGCGCCTTGCTTGCGCCCGCCTCTTCCACGAGCTGCACGATCTGCTGCAGCGCGGAATCGCCCGACGCCTTGTCACAGCGCAGCGTCAGAAACCCGTGCTTGTTGATCGTGCCCGCCGAGACCTTGTCCCCCGGCCCCTTGTCCACCGGCAGGCTCTCGCCGGTCAGCGCGCTCTCGTCGAGGGCGCTGCTGCCCGCTGTGATCGTACCGTCCACCGGCACTCGCGCGCCCGGCTTCACCAGCACCGTGTCGCCCACCAACACGTCCTCGATGGGCAGCTCGCCCGAAACGCCGTTTCTCTCCACCAGCGCGGTCTTTGGCTGCAGATCCAGCAACTTTTTGATGGCGTCGCCGGTCTTGCCCTTGCTGCGCGCCTCAAAATACTTGCCGAGGGTGATGAGCGTCAGAATCGTGGCAGCCGACTCAAACCACAGGTGCATCGCATGGTGCATGGCCAGCTCCATATCCGGAACGCCCATGGCCAGCGCGATTTTGAACAGCACCCACCCGCCGAACACGAACGCCGCGCCCGATCCCACCGCGATCAGCGAGTCCATGTTGGGATGGCGCTTCCAAAGCATCTTAAAGCCCACGCGGAAGTACTTCGCGTTGGCGATCAGGACAGGCAGACAAAGCAGCAACTGAACCAGGCCCATGACCATGGGGTTCATCAAAAAGGGCGGCGTGGGCAAGCCGATCATGGGCCCCATCGCGATTGCCATCAGCGGGATCCAAAACACAAACGAGACAATCAACCGGACGCGCACCGCGTTTGACTCCTTGCTCAGCTCGTCCTGGACCTCGGCAGGCTGCAGCTTCTCGCCCATGGGCGACGCGCCATAGCCTTCTTCTTCGACGGCATGGCAAATCGCCGCGGCGTCCAGCAGGGTTTCGTCGAACGTCACCGTCATGTTGTTCGCCAGCAGGTTCACCTCGGCCTTTGACACCCCCGGCAGCGCCGACACCGCCTTTTGCACGTGGGACGAGCAGGCCGAGCAGGTCATTCCAGTCACCAAAAACTTCTGTGTCTTCATCCGCTTAATTCTGACTCCTTTAGTCGGCATTGATCCATACACATAATAACCACCGCGCGCGCAAATCGCAAGCCGCGGCATTGCAATAACAAATTTTTTACACAATGGGCTTTCCCTTGCTGGGAAGATGGCGTATAATGGATACAAATGGTGCATTTGCGGTATCATAATGCTGATTGCCTGCCAAATGGACATGAAGAAGGAGAAGATCACATGGCGCTCATCGACAAAATCATCGCGCAAGCCAAGTCCAACATAAGGCACATCGTGCTGCCCGAAGGCGAGGAACCCAGAAACATTCAAGCCGCGGCGCAGCTGGCACGCGACGGCATTGCCAGGATCACCCTATTGGGCGACCCGATCAAGGTGAAGGAGGTCGCCAACAAGCTGGACCTGACCGGCGTCGAGATCGTTGATCCGTCCACCGCTGAGAGGGGTTCCGCCTATGCCGAAGCGCTTTATGAGCTGCGCAAGGAGAAGGGCATGACCCTTTCCGACGCGCAGGGCTTGGTTAAGGATCCGATGTATTACGGCGTGATGATGGTCAAGCTGGGCGACGCCGACGGGCTGGTGTCCGGCGCGATTCACAGCACCGGCGACATGCTGCGCCCGGCGCTTCAGATTATTAAGCCCAAGAAGGGCATGAAGACCGTGTCCTCCTGCTTCCTGATGCAGTGCCCGGACGCGTCCATGGGCCAGGACGGCGTGCTGGTGTTTGCCGACTGCGCCGTGATCCCCAGCCCCTCCGCCGAGGAGCTGGCCAACATCGCCATCGGCGCCGCCGACAGCGCAAAATCGCTGGTGAACATGGAGCCCCGCGTGGCCATGCTGAGTTTCTCCACCAAGGGCAGCGCCAAGCACGAGCTCGTCGACAAGGTCGCCGAGGCGACCAGGATCGCCCACGAGCTGGCTCCGGACCTGATGCTGGATGGCGAGCTGCAGCTGGACGCGGCGCTCGTCCCGTCCATCGGCCAGCTGAAGAGCCCGGGCAGCCCGGTGGCCGGCAAGGCCAACGTGCTGGTGTTCCCGGATCTGCAGTCGGGCAACATCGGCTATAAGCTGGTGCAGCGCCTGGCGGGCGCAGAGGCCTACGGCCCCGTGCTGCAGGGCCTCGCGAAGCCGTGCAACGACCTGAGCAGGGGCTGCTCCGCCGAGGACATCGTGGCCACCGTGGCCATCACCGCCGTACAGGCGCAAGGATAACGACGCAGGGCTCCTCCCCTGCACCCCGCAGGGGCCTTTGGCCCCGGATCCATCATAAATCACATGGAGGCAGACACATGAAAATTCTGATCATCAACGCGGGCTCATCCTCACTGAAGTACCAGCTGATCGACATGGACGGCGAGCAGGTGCTGGCCAAGGGCATCGTGGAGCGCATCGGCATCGAAGGCAGCAACATGGTGCACAAGTATAAGGACCAGAAGCATGTCGTCACCCAGCCGCTCAAGGACCACAGGGAGGCCATCTCGCTGGTGCTCGGAACCCTGACCAGCGCCGAGCACGGCGTGCTCCAAAGCATGCACGAAATCAACGCGTTCGGGCACCGCGTAGTGCACGGCGGCGAAAAGTTCGCCCAGTCGGTGATCATCAACGACGAAGTCATGGCCGCCATTGAGGAGCATGTGCCGCTGGCCCCGCTGCACAACCCGGCCAATCTCATGGGCATCCGCGCCTGCCAGCAGGTGATGCCCGGTGTGCCCAACGTGGCCGTGTTTGACACCGCCTTCCACCAGACCATGCCCCGGGAAGCCTACATGTACGGCCTGCCCTATGACTATTACGAGCGCCTGAAGGTGCGCCGCTACGGCTTCCACGGCACCAGCCACCGCTACGTGTCCCAGGTGGCCGCCAAGATGCTGGGGAAACCCGTCGCCGAGACCAAGATCATCACCTGCCACCTGGGCAACGGCTCTTCGCTTTGCGCCGTCAAGGGCGGCAAGTCGATAGACACCTCCATGGGCATGACGCCGCTGGAGGGCGTGCTGATGGGCAGCCGCTCCGGTTCCTTCGACCCGGCCATCATCGAGTATGTGATGAAGCAGGATAACATCTCCATCGACGAGATGATCAACATCCTGAACAAGAAATCGGGCATGATGGGTCTGGATGGGCTGACCTCCGACATGCGCGACATGATGGACGGCATCCT
>JAVBQA010000022.1:0-30436 GCA_031549325.1 Eubacteriales bacterium
GGCTTTTGTGTGCATTGCATAAAAATTCAAATAAATGTCAAAACAGCCGAACCAACGGGCGTGAAGCTCTGTCTAACGGATGCATGGAGCAACGAAGTGGCCACGGGCCAGCAAAGGACAAGGCATGAACAAACGTCAAAACGGATACCCGCTGCCCAATCGGCGGCTGCTCATGGCCGGGCTGGCGCTGGCCGTGCTGGTGACCGGCATCATCGTGGTGGTGCGGCTGGTCAGCCGCCCGGGAGCGGGCGGATCCGCCGGCGAACCGCGCGAGGCGCTGAGCGACCGCTCCCTCCTGGCCACAAGGCCCATCGAAACCGCGCATTTCAGAACCACCCGGGGGCTGGACGACGGCGAGCTGCAGCGCATCGCCCGGTTCAAGACGCTGGTTCGCTCGGGCGAACAACCGCCCCAGCCGCTTGCCACCAGCGCCCAGCGGGGCGCGCTGTGGTATGACGAGGGCGCGCGCGTCTTGAACCTGCCCGACCAGCAGCAGATGACCGACGGCGAGCTGACTTCTTATCTCGCATTCACCGACGCGTTCGGCAAGCGCAGCGTCACCATCAGCGCGGTGGGCGACATTCTGCTGGGCGGCGACAAGCGCCAGCAGGACACCCGGGAGACCGGCGCCGGCATGACCTCCTACGACTGGTTCGAGAAGCTCAAGAACGACAACGGCGGGCTGAAATACTTCCTGGCCGACGTGGCGCCCATCTTCCAGGCGGACGACCTGACCATCTGCAACCTGGAGGGCACGCTGACCAACCAGACCAAAAACGGCGAAGGCCTTTGCTTCAGCGCGCCGCCCAAATACGCCAAGGCGCTGAAGAACGCCGGAATCGACGCCTGCAACCTGGCCAACAACCACAGCGACGACTTCTTCCGGCTGGGACTGGAGGACACGCGGGATGCGCTGCGGCGGGCCGGAATCGCGCGCTTCCACACCGGATCGAACAACACCGCCGAGGTCACCACCGACAATCGCGTGCAGATCGGGCTGATCAGCTCCACCATGCCGGTGAAGATGAAAGACCTGAAGCTCGGGATCGAGGGGCTGAGGGCCGGGGGCTGCGACATCGTGATCGCTTCATTTCACTGGACGAACAGCCAGGAGCTCACAAACACGGTTTCCGCGGAGGAGCAGAGAATCGCCCGCGCCGCCATCGACTACGGCGCCGACCTGGTGCTGGGCCACCACAAGCACCTGCTGAGCGGACTTGAGAAGTACAACGGCAAGATGATCGTGTACGATCTGGGCAATTTTCTCAGCACAAACGTGCCGCTGGAGGCCCTCAAATACACCATGATCTACCAGCAGACCTTCAACGTGTTCGAGGACGGCGAGGCGGTGTTTTCCGGCTTCAAGATCATCCCCTGCCTGAACTCGGACGCGCTGGGCGACGCGCCCAACAACGGCCGCGTGCATCCGGCCGACCCGGAATCCAGCAAGCGCATCGTGGAGCAGATCAAGCAGCAAACGCCCCAGCAGGAGCTGTGGCCACTCATCGAGCAGGCGCTGTAGCGCCGGCAACACAAAAAGCTCTGGCGAATGCCAGAGCTTTTTGTCATCTACCGGCCAAACCGGATCCGCACATCCCCCACGCCGCACGCGGCGCTGACGCTGTTTTCCGTCGCTGCCGACAGCGCCGGGTTCCACTCGGGCTGCACGCTGGTCTCCCCCACATCGGCGTGCGCATACACCCGCTGGTAATCGGTCGCGTTCAGGCTGGTTTCCACCGACACCGAACCCACGCCCGTGCTGACGTCCGTGACGCCCCGCAGCGCGCCCTGCACGCTCACCTCGCCGGTGCCGCTGCGCACGGTGAGCCCCCCCGTCGCAAGCCCCGCCAACGAAGCCTCGCCTACGCCGGTTTTTGCCTCCAGCGTCTGGGCTGTGACGTCGCGAATGCGCAGCGTGCCCGTGTTGCTGCCGGCCGTGACGCGCTCCGCGCGCAGTCCCTCCACGGACAGCGCGCCCACATCGACGTGCAAATCCGCGTCGGCAAGCTGCGTGCCGCGCGGCAGCGTGACGGTGACCCGGTTGCCGCTGAAGATGTGCACACCCATGGAGAATCGGAGCGCGCGGCTCTGCGCGCCGGTGTCGTACACCCGCAGCACGTCGCCATCAAGCTCGTACTTGGGCTCCTGACCATCCTGATACTCCGCCTCAATCCTGAACGCGTCGCCCTCCGTCACGCGCACATCGGCCACCGAAGCGCGCAGCTCCAGCGCGGTAAAACGCAGCGGTTCGGTCACCAGCAGCCGCTTGACTTCGCGCTTGGCCACCTTGGCCCGCCCATGCTCCCAATACACGTCGTTGTCGCCGCCCATGGCATAGCCAAGGCCCGCCATCAGCACGCCGGCGACCAGAAGCATCATCATCAATCGCTTCATCCAAATCTCCTCCTAAACCGATCGGCGCAGCCGCCGCAGCTTTTTCATGATCCAGCCGCTGGCGGTGAAGATCCCGCGCAGGGCGCGCTGCATCACCTTGATGCACGGCTGGAACACCAGCGCGCCCAGCGCCACGAACACCAGCCCGACGCCAAACATCCACAGCGCGGTCGGAACGTGAGACAAGCCCACCATCATGCCCGTCAGCGCGCCAAACCCGCCGCCCAGCAGCATCGCCACGCTCACCATCAGCGGCACCACCGCCAGCATGGCCAGCGACAGCAGCACCGTGAACGCCGCCGCCAGCAGGCTGACCAGCACCCCCAGCCCCGCCGCCAGCAGGCTGATCCAGATGGGTGAACCCAGCACGATCAGCACCCAGGTGAGCGGGCTTTTTTTGCCGCGCACCTTGGGCAGCTTGATGGGCTGCGCTTCCCCCGCCAGCTGCTGAGCAAGCTTGGAGGGTGAACCCAGCTGCTCGATCACCTGCTGCTCGTTCCCCTCGCCCGCGTCGTCGAAATACTCCACATAGTAGCGCATGGCGCTGTCCCGCTCGTCTTGGGGCAGCGACTGCAGCCGCACGCCCAGCTCCGCCAAATACTCCGCCCTGGTCATGGCTCCATCCCCCCAAAGAGCAAGTGCTCCACATTGTGCTTGAAGATCTGCCACTGGCGCTGGTCATGGGTCAGCTTCATCTCGCCCAGCTCCGTGATCTTATAATACCGCCGGTTCCGCCCTTGGTATGGCTGGTCATAGGTGCTCAAAAACCCGTCCTTCTGCAGCCGCCGCAGCACCGGATACAGCGTAGACTCGGACACGTCGGCCGCCTGCTTGATGTCCTGGGTCAGCTCGTAGCCATAGGTGTCGCCCCGCCCCAGCACCGCCAGCACGCACGCGTCCAGCAGCTGTGCGCTGATCGGAAAACTCACATCCGTCCACCTCCCACGGAAAACAATATCGTTCGAATAATCATATTATATTTCGTATAATATTATTCGTCAAGTAAAGAATAGAAAAAGCGGCGGGGATTCCTCCCTGCCGCTCAACAACACAACGCCGCGCAACCACGCATTCGCGATCTGTTCAGTATCGCCCTAGATAACGCCCAGCTGCTTGGCCGCGGCCTCCCAGAAGCCATCCTCGACAAACTGATGCCTATCGGCCTGGGCCAGCCTATGCGCCAGCTCGAGGCACTCCACCATACGGTTCTGACCGGTTGCGATGGACAGCCGGACCAGCTTGGCCCACACCCCGGCCATCTTGGGCAGCTCGCTTGCATCCAGCCGCTGCAGCTCGGCCACGCGGTCGTAGTCCACGTTCAGCATCCGCGCGATCCAGCGCCCTTCCTCGCAGCGGACCAGCGCAAACTGGGCCTTGGTCATGCCCCGACTGTGGATGCCCATGGAGCCAGGGTTGATGAGCTGCTTGCCGCCCGACTCGTAGCGGAACTGCATGTGGCTGTGGGCGCTGAGGATTGTGCCCTCATCGATGGATTTGAGCAGGTTGTCGGCCTGCTCGGCGCCCGGGTAGATCAGCTCATTCAGCGAGTTTGGGGTGGCGTGGCAAATGCGAATGGGCGGGTGGCCGCTGATCTCCACGCGGTCGGTCTTGGGCATGGCGGCCAGCATCTGCAAATCCTCGGGCGTCAGGCGCTCATAGGTATAGAGCAGCGAACCCGTCTGGCTTGAGGGTTTCCAGTCGTCATTCGGGTTCTTGTGGTGCGCCAGCAGATACTCTTCGCGGTTGCCGCGCACAAACCAGCAGGGCGCCTGGTCGCGCAGCTTTCGAATCTGTTCCATGGTGGCGTGGGGGTCGGAACAGTCGGAGACCAGATCCCCCAAAAAAACATAACCCTCCGCGCCCAAGTGCCTGGCAAACGCCAGGCTGGCGGTAAACGCGCTCAGGTTGCTGTGGATGTCGCTGAAAACGGCAATCTTCATGAACGAATAAACCATCACTTTCAGATCGGAAAACCGATCCCAACTATAGGAAACATTTTTCTCCAATACAACCTCTGTTATCATAGACTTACTGCCCGGAGAAAGTCAATGAAGCCTGCGTAAAAAAAGAGAGATTTGTTGACAAAACAAGGGGAGAAGGCTGTCGCCTTCTCCCAAAGCTTGCCGTTCGGCTTGCGTTGCCGCCTGCCGGTCTGAGGAAAAACTAGTTCAGGATCTTCAGCGTCACGTTCAGCTTGACCTCCTCATAGCCGCCCAGGTTCTGCTGGTTTCGGCCCTGACGACCGCTGTATCCGCCGAACGGGTTGTTGCCGAAGTAGCCGCCAAAAGGATCGGTGTAGTAGCCGCCGTTGTTGTCGCTGCCGTCCGCGCTGTCATTTTGTAGGCTCGGGTCGGTCGCCTGCAGCGCGGCCACGTTCTTGTACCGCACCACAGTCACCTCGACGGTGTCGCCCTCCTTGTGCTTGTCAAGCTCGCTGGTCAGCTCGCGCAGATCCTTCACGCGCACGCCGTTCACATGGGTGATGAAGTCGTAGGGCTGCATGCCCGCCTGCTGGGCGGGAGAATCCGCGTTCACCGTGTAGACGCACACGCTGGCCGGCGGGAAGTTATTCATGGGCTCATCCGGGCCCTGCCAGTTGGCGACCGTGACGCCCATGGCCGGGCGCAGCACCTTGCCGTGCTCAATCAGGTCCTTGGCGATGGCGTCCGCCGCCTCCACCGGGATCGCAAAGCCCAGGCCCTCGTAGCTGCCCGATGAATAGTAGCTGCCATACTTCAGGGTGTTGATGCCCACCAGCTTGCTGTTCACGTCGAACAGGCCGCCCCCCGAGTTGCCGCTGTTGATGGCGGCGTCGTGCTGGATGTAGTTGATCTTGTGGGTGGCATTGCGGCCGTCCACATCGCGCTCCAGGGCGGAAACCACGCCCGAGGTCACGGTGTTCGCCAGAATCGTGCCGCCCGGATTGCCGATGGCGATGACGGTGGACCCCACCGGCAGCGCGCTCGCCGCGCCGATTTTCACCGGCACCAGTTCCTCATTGGTCTCCACCTTCAGCACGGCCAGGTCGGTGGCCTCATCGGCGCCCACAAGCGTGGCAGCGACCTTCTCGCCCGAAGGCAGCATGACCTGGAAAGACGAACCGGACTCCACCACGTGGTTGTTGGTCAGGATGTAGCCGCCTTCCCTGATGACGACGCCTGACCCCTGGCCGATCATGTCCTCCACCGTTTCGCCGGTGGCGCGGTTCCAGCGCTGGTCATTGGTGATCACACCCACCACGGATTTCTGCGTGTTCTGTGCGACGGCGATCGCCGGGTTGGTGTCCACGACCAGCGGCGCCTCAGCCGTGGCCGACATCAGCAGCGCAACCGTGAGAATCAACGACAGCGCCAGGCTACCCATGGCAATCATTCTGTTCTTCATATTCTAGGGTCACCTCCGTTTTCTTGTGAGCTAATCATAGCAAACGATTTTTGACAATTCATGAACGAACGGTGAACAGTGCCGGGGAAATCCATGTTTTTTCTGATCACAATATGGAAGCTTGACAAATCTTCCAATGGTTTGATATGATATCGTCTGATGGGCGGCACGAAGCCGCCGACGGATAACCCCTGTGTGAACGCCGTGAGCGCAGCCCTTTTGAAAAAGGGCGGTTTTCATGGCGCATTTTTTATGATGGGAGCTTTTTACCGATGAAAATGAGTGTTCGCCAACTGGTTCTGGGCGCGCTGTTTCTGGCGCTGGCCCTGCTGCTGCCGTTCCTGACCGGACAGATTCAGCTGCTCGGCCAACAGATTTCTCCGATGCATCTGCCCGTGCTGCTGTGCGGGTTTGTGTGCGGCTGGCCCATCGGCGCGCTGGTGGGATTCATTGCGCCGCTGCTTCGAAGCGCCATGTTCGGCATGCCGCCCATGTTTCCGGTGGCGATCTCCATGGCGTTTGAGCTGTGCGCCTACGGATTGCTGACCGGGCTGCTGTACAAGCTGCTGCCCAAGACCATTCCTTATCTGTATCTGTCGCTGGTGCTGGCCATGCTGGGCGGCCGCCTGGTGATGGGCGTGGCCAACTGGCTGCTGCTGGGCGGCGCCTACACCTGGCCGATGTTCCTGTCCGCCGCGTTCGTCAAAGCCGTCATGGCCATCGTGATTCAGCTGGCGCTGGTGCCGCTGGTCGTGATGCTGCTCAAGCGCGCCAAGCTGATGCCCAATGAATAGCCTTCTCACGGAAGCCGTGCAACGGCTGCTCGAGAGGAAGCCGCGGGCAATTATGGCCATCGACGGCCCCTGCGGTTCGGGCAAGAGCACACTGGCGCGGGCGCTGGGCGGGCACTTCCACGCGCTGGTGCTGCACATGGACGACTTCTTTTTGCCCCCCGAACGCAAGACCCCTGAGCGGCTGAGTGAGCCGGGCGGCAACGTGGATTACGAGCGATTCCTGCGTGAAGTGCTGGAGCCCATCGTGCGCGAGGAGCCCTTCACCTACCGCCCCTACGATTGCCAGACGGGCCAGCTGGCCGACCCCATCTCCATCGAACCCGGGCGGCTGACCATCGTGGAGGGCGTCTACAGCCTGCATCCGTCGCTGCGCCCGGCCTACGACTTCAAGGTGTTTCTGGACATCGATCCGCAAACGCAGAGCGCGCGAATTCTACAGCGCAACGGCCCGGCGATGCACGGGCGCTTCCTGAACGAGTGGGTTCCGCTGGAAAACGCCTACTTTGACGCCCTGAGCGTCAAGGAAGCCTGCGACCTGGTGATTCTGTAAATCCCAACCGGAGGGCCCAGCGCCCGCCGGTTTTTTGTGCAAATCTTCCATCTTTTTGTCGCGCCGGCACGGGGATATATCCATAAAAATGTGGCGGCGGGCTTGCGCGGGCGAAAGGCTTGTGCGATAATGGGGATCACTTCAAACAGGAGGGCGTCCCATGAGAAAGGTTCTGTTTTCCCGGGAGAGCGAATGCATTCAGCCGCTGCGCCGGCTGATCGAGCGCCAACAGCACAAGACGCTGTGCGTGTGGGCCCTCGACTGCGCCCAGCGGTACCTTTCGCTGTTTGAGGCGCGCGTGCCAGACGACCCGCGCCCCCGAGAGGCCCTTCAGGCTGGCGACGCCTGGATGCGCGGGCAGATCAAGATGCCCATGGCCCGACAGCTGATCCTGGCCGCCCACCGCGCCGCCACCGAGGCCGAGGCTCGGGGCGACCGGGTGGCCTGCGCCGCCGCCCGCGCCTTGGGCCACGCCGCCGCCACGGTCCACACGGAAACACACGCGCTGGGCCTGCCCTTTTACGGCCTCACCGCGCTGTGCCATCAGGATCCGGAGCACAGGGACGAAGCCGTGGCGAAGGAGCTGCAAAGGCTGTGCGAACGCCTCGAATACTGGGCGGCGCACATCGGGGAACTCCAGACCGCCTGGGCCCCCTTCCTGGAAAAAAACGCCCCCAACAAGGAGGCGCTGCGGAGGGAAAAAGAGGCGCTGCGGAACGCCGCCCTCGCGCCGCGCTAAGGTCATGGTTCCCGAAACCCATCCCAAAAGATGATGCGGAGTTTGGCCTATCTGCAAAGCGCTGACGACGGGAACCGCGTTCGCCGAACTGTTTATACCAATGAAAAATAGTAACGCCTCCAAAGCGGCGAGAGTTTTTTTCGCCCTGCAAGGAGCTGGAGTGCAGCGTAGCAGAGCTACGCTAAGCGGAGGGCGACGCCGCAGGGTGGAAATAAATCCGGCGCGACGAGGCGTTACTATTTTGAATTGGTATTAGCCCTTATCACAAAAGAGAGTACGAAAATGTAGAACCCGAGGCAACCTGTCCCGGCTGCACAAACGCCGGGTTTTTTATAGGGGGGCTTGTTATGGACAGAGATGAGATTCTGCGAGAACTGATGGCGCTCGATTTTGTGGCGGTAGACCTCCAGCTCTATCTGGACACCCACCCCCACGACGCCCAGGCGCTTGAGAAATACAACAGCGTTCTGCTGGACGCCCAGGCATACCGGGAGCGGTACGAAAAGCTGTGCGGTCCGCTGTATTGCTTCAGATCCTTCCAGCCCGAGGCATGGAAGTGGATCGACGATCCGTGGCCTTGGCAAAAGCGCTTTAACATTGATTTGCCGGAGGGGTGCTGCTAAATGTGGATTTACGAGAAAAAGCTGGAATACCCGATCAAGATCAAAACGCCCAATCCGCAGATGGCCAAGGTCATCATCACCCAGCGAGAGGTCATCTTCCAGCGCTTTGGAGAGGCGCTGAGGATCGTGCAGGACTTCCTGGACAGCAAGCGCATCCATCCGGTCATGGCGCCGCCGAACCTGGGCATGTAAGCTCGCCCCTCACGCCCGCTCGCCCTGCCCTCAAAACGCAGGGCAACATACATAGCTCCCCGCGTGGCCGGGCAGCCAGCCGGGATGATCCGGCCGCCCGCCGCTCAGCTTAACCTGCCCTTCTCCACCCACAGCCCGGTCGCCGGATTGGCGATGAAGTACACGGTTTCGCCGTCGGGCAGCGTGTTGTATCCCTCTTTCAGTGACGACGGATCATACCGCCGGATGGCCTCGTCATAATCCATGTAGTCGAATCCGATCCGCTCCACCGCTTCCCTGTCCAGCAGCCTGGCGGCATAGGTGATGTGAAACCGCCCATCGCTGCTGCCATGAATCAGGTGCGCGGCGGCCGACAGATTCTCGCGCAGATCTTCCTTTTCCTTGACCAGCCGCAGCACATGCTCGCGCCCGCAGTAGCCATACCTGCCGATCAGCGCGTTGTTCTGCGCGTCCTCGCAATACATGCAGACCCCCGGCGCCAGCACCAGCAGCTCCGCCCCATCGGCGAGCGCCATGCGGGTTCGGTACACCGCCTTGTTGCCCACCCAGGTGGCCTTGAACTCGCGCGGATCGAGGTACACCACGGCCTTTTGGATCGGCGCGTCCAGCAGCGTCATGTTGACCGCCTGGCTCAGCGCCACCGCCTGCTCGAAGTATTTCCGGTCGCGGCCGATGAACAGCCCGTGGATGCAGATTCCGTCCGTGTCCTGCGTGGTGACGGTCAGGATGTAGCGAATCGGCAGCTTCGCCAGGAAGTGATCCTGGGCGTAGTCGAACACCCTGCGCACCGGCGAGTGATCCTTCCCCAGCAGCCGCTCCATGCCGTAGAACGCGCCCAGCATGTGGGTTTTGTTGATCATCTCGCTGCCGCCCACGCCCACGAAGATGTTCTTGCTCTGGTTGGCCATCCCCACCACTTCGTGGGGCACGACCTGCCCAACCGACAGAATCAGGTCGTAGCTCGGGTCGAGCAGCCTGCGATTCACCTCCACGGCGATGGGCTCGTCCACCAGCCCATCGGACACCTCGCGCACGAAATCACGCGGCACCTCGCCGATTTTCACCACGTCGGCGCGCCAGTCGTGGGGGATCAGCGCCTCGTGCGGCACCTGCCCCAGGTACATGTCGCGGCACTCGTCCTCGGTCACCGGCGCGTGGGACCCCAGCGCGGGCAGGATGTCCACCTGGCAGCGGTCCTTCAGCAGATTGTAGTAATGCGCGGTGATCTTGCCCGCGCCGGAGTGGTAGCGGGTGAAATCAGGCGGCAGGATCAGCACCTTTTTGAGCCGGTTCAAGTCGGGCTCAATGGCTTGATCGAGCATGTCATGAAGCTGCGCGTCGGTAAACCCCCGCCGGGTCTCAGACAGATGGGCGGAATCGATCATATGAATGCTGCCTCCCGCGCCGTTTTTCGTCATGGCTTGACAGAGTTTCCCTCTTCATATTATACTGGATTCCTAGAAGATGCGCAATGCGCGAATCGCAGGGCGCGGAAGGCGAGGTGGATAATGGAGGCCAAGAAAGCCGGGTTTTGCATCACCACCGACACGATGTCGGATCTGCCCGAGGCATACCTCCGGGAGCACGGCATCGAGCTGCTGTCGCTGACCTATACAATTGACGGTCAAACTTACAACAAAGACAATACCCTGACGTTCAAGGAATTCTACGACCGGATGCGCAAGGGCTCCCAGCCCACCACATCCCAGTTCAACCCGGAGGATGCCGAGGCGGTGTTCTCGCGCATGATCGAGGAGACAAACCAGGATATTCTGCACCTGTCCATCTCCAGCGCGCTCAGCGGCAGCTGCCAGAGCGCCCAGGCCGCCGCCATCTCGCTCAAGGAGAAATACCCCGACCGCCGCATCCTGGTGTTTGACACGCTGGGCGCGTCCCTCGGGCAGGGGCTGATGTGCGCCCAGGCTGTCGACATGCGCGCACAAGGGCTGGACGTTCAGGACGCGTTTGAGAAACTGACGCTGCTTCGACCCCATGTGGCCCATGTGCTGACGGTGGAGGACATCATTTATCTGTACCGCGGCGGCCGCGTCAGCCGCACCACAGCCATTGTGGGGGGCATGCTGGACATCAAGCCGCTGATCCACGTGGACGACGAGGGCCGGCTGATCCCGTTTGGCAAGGTGCGCGGGCGCAGGCGCTCGCTGTTGGCGCTGGTGGACAGCATGGAAAAGCAGCTGCGAAACTACCGTGACCGCAACAAGGTGATCTACATCAGCCACGCGGACGCCGAGGACGACGCCAAATTCCTGGCGGAACAGATCAAGCAGCGCCTCGGATTCGCGGAGTTTGTCATCACGCCGCTGGGAACCACCATCGGCGCGCACACCGGCCCCGGGCTGATCGCGCTGTTCTTCCTCGGGGATCACCGATAACCCTGAGGGCGCGTGCTCGCCTTGGGGCGTGACTGAAAAATGCCGAATGCCAGATACGCGTTTGTGGCCTTGTGCGGCAGCGCCCCATGACCCCGATCTAGGTAAGCGCTGATTAAAGCGACCGCCGGGATTGAGGTGGATTTTTCGTTCCGGCAAGAAGCCGGAGCGCAGGAATAGCAGAGCTATTTCAAGCGGAGAGCGCCGCCGCCGGAGCGGAAAAGGCGCCTCTAGACCGGCGGCCGATTTGATCAGTGCTTACCTAGCGGCAATTGTCCCCTGAGAGCCCAGTCAAAAGGAATGGATCTTTTTCAGAGACGCCGGGATAGGCGTCTCTTTTTTACCCGTCGAGCACATGCGACGCGAGCCACTTGGCGACGCCGTCCTCCTCGCTGGCGTCGCAGACGTGGTCGGCGGCGAGTTTGAGCGCGTCCAGCGCGTTGCCCATGGCGACGCCGGTTCCGCAGGCGCGCAGCATGTCCAGGTCGTTGGCGTCGTCGCCGAAAGCCACCACATCCCGCATCGGAATGCCGAATGCCGCGCCCATCGCCCGCACCGCGCTGGCCTTGGTGGCCTCGCTGTGCATGATCATTGCCAGGCCATCCTTGCTGACGTGCATGTGCAGGCCATCGGGCAGTGCCGCCTGGATCAGAGAGATCTGCTCCGGGCGCTCGACGACGGCGTACAGCTTGTCCGCGCAGCCGGCCAGCCGGGCAAAATCGGTCATGGCCCAGTTTTTGATGTGGCCCCATTTCGCCTGCACGTCAAAATTCGCGCGGTGGACGCCGCCGACTTCCGCGCAGACCATCAGCCCCTGCGCGTCCAGCGCCTGCAGCATCGGCACAAAGACGCTTTGTGGAATCCGGCGGCTGTACACCGGGCGCTCACCCACATAGGCCACCGCGCCGTTGTTCAGCGCGTAGCCGTCAAACAACTTCATCGGCAGGCGCTCAAGCATCCTTCCGCTGCGCGCCGTGGCGAATGCCAGCCTGACGCCGCGCGCCCGGCAGCGAAGCAGCACGTCCCGCGTGCGGGCGGACACCGTCTTGTCCGCGCGCAGCAGCGTGTCGTCCAGGTCGAACACGGCCATTTGGATCATCATGCATCACCTCGAGCACAGTATACCACAATGCGGCTTGCCACGCGCGGTCAATCGCGCTACAATACAGGAGATAAGGAGTGAGCGCGCATGGATTGGTACAGGCTGCTTAGATCTCAGGTGATTCCGCTGCCCGAGGACATCGCAAAGAAGAAGTGGGCGGGGGACTACGACGGCGCGATGGCCGCCATTGACGCCAAGCTGATGGCGGCGTTGCCCGAGGGGTTGCGCGACCGGCTCCTGATCGAGAAGGAGCTGCTGCCCCGGCTGCGCGGCCAGCGCATGATCGGGAAAAAAGAGGCGCTTTCGATCATCCGGGAGAAGCTGCCGGGTTTTTCTGAGGCCGAGTTTGACCGCTATGAGGCCGAGGGCGGCATCGATTTTCTGAGCATTGACGGCGAGAAGCGATACTACCGCTACGTGTGGTCGATGCTGCTGGACTGGGATCGCTCGCTGATTGAGCGCAGCGGAGGCAAACTGTCGGGCAACCGCCCGGTGCTGGACGAGGCCATCGCGGAAATCCGGAAAAAGGGGCGGCTGGGCTACCGCATCCGAGTGCGCGTGCAGCTGTCCATCGAGGATTCGGCATTTGTGCCGGGCGAGACGTACCGCGTGCATCTGCCCGTGCCGGCGGCCTGCCCGCAGCAGTCAAACATCCGGATCTTTGCCGATCCGGACGGCTGTGTGTCCGATGAAAACCACCCCCAGCGCACGGTGTTTTACGAGCGCAGGCTGTCGGAGAACGCGCCGTTCACGGTAGAGTATGAATACGACAACACGATCGTGTCCATGGCGTCGGACGCACGGCCGCTGTATCCAGCCGCCGCGCCGCCCACGGTTGAGGATCTGCTGGAGATCCCGCCGCATCTGCAGTTCACGCCTTACCTGAAGAGGCTGGCGGCGGAGCTGATGGAGGGAAAGACCGAGCCGCTGGACGCCGCGCGCGCGTTCTATGACTACGTGACCCGGCAGGTGACCTATTCTTACCTGCGGGACTACCTGCTGGTGGATAACGTGGCGGAGTACGCCGCCGTCAACCGCAAGGGGGACTGCGGCGCGCAGGCGCTGCTGTTCATGGCGCTGTGCAGGATCGCGGGGATTCCGGCGCGCTGGCAGTCGTGCGCCAACGCCAGCCCAGACACCACGGGCAGCCACGACTGGTGCTGGTTCCATGTCGAACCTTACGGCTGGATTCCGTGTGATCCGTCGCGGGGCGGCGGCGCGTACCAGTCGGGGGCATTGGAGCGGTGGGCGTTCTACTTTGGGCATCTGGATCCGTACCGGATGGTGGCCAACCGGGCGTACATGGTGGCGTTCGATCCCCCGAAGAGGCATTTGCGGAACGATCCCTACGACAGCCAGAGCGGGGAAGCGGAGACGGATACGCGGGGAATGTTGCCCGGGGAGATTCACACCGAGCGCACGCTGGTGTCCCTTCAAAAGCTGTAACAAAAAAGGATGGGCGAAAACCCATCCTTTTTTATCAATCCAGCTCAATCGAGTCCTCGATTGGCAGCGCCTGTTCCGGATCGCGCCGCCGAATCAGCGACTTTTCCTTCCATCTGCCGCGCCGATACACCAGATAGCACACCAGCGCGCCCATGCACCAGCAGATCAGCAGCGAGAAATACAGCGCGTCCGGCGAGCCGTTGGGCCACTCCGGGCTGCGCGTGAAGTACGCCAGAATGTACGCCACCGGGATGCGCACCAGCACGTTCACCGTCAGGCTGATCCACATCATCGGCATGGTGTCGCCCGCGCCGCGCATGATCCCCGAAAACACCTGCCAGAACGCCATCCCCACGTATCCGAGCGCCAGGATTCGGAACGCGCGCTCGCCCAGCGTCACGATGGCCTGCGCCGCCGCGTCCGCGGGATCGACGAACAAACCAACCATCTGTTTGCCAAACAGGATGATGAGCAGCGACAGCGCGCAGGAGATGCTCACCGCCAGCTTCAGCCCATCCTTTGTGCCCTGCGCCACCCGGTCCAGACGGCCCGCGCCCACATTCTGTCCGACGAACGTGGCCAGCGCCATGCCAAACGTGAAATTGGGCAGCATGGCAAACCCGTCCACGCGCATCACCGCCGTGGACGTGGCCACCACGCCCGCCACCAGCCCGCCGCCGATGTCGTCAATCTGGTTGGACAATCGCTGCACCAGCAGCATCGACATGGACATGATGCCCTGTGTGACGCCGCCAGGCAGCCCCAGCCGCGCCAGCTCGGCGGTGAGCGCCTTGTCGATCTTCAGGTTGTGCCGCCCGAGTTCCACCACATCCCGCATCTTGAACAGCCGGATCACGCACAAAAAGGCCGATATCGCCTGCGAGATGATCGTGGCCCAGGCGGCGCCCGCCACGCCCATCCGAAGCCCGATCACAAACCACAGATCCAGCCCTATGTTGAGCGCCACCGCCACCAGCAGGTACACCAGCGGCCACACCGAGTCGCCCAAGCCGCGCAGGATGCCCGACACGATGTTGAAAAGGCCGCTGAACGCCAGGCCGATCAGGATGATGACCAGGTAATCCTTGGCCATGGCGTAGTAGATCGGGGAGGTGTCAATCGCGCGCAGAATCCAGGGCGCGAGCAGAATGCCCAGGATGCTGATCGCGATGGAGGACACCACCACCAGCACCAGCGAGGTGCCCACCGTGCCGGACAACCGCTGCTTGTCCTTCGCGCCGTAATACTGAGACACCATCACGCCCGCGCCGGTGGCGATGGCCATCAGCACCACCAGCAGCAGGTTGATCACCGGCATCGTCACCCCGACGGCCGCCAGCGCGTCCTGTTTTTCGGGGGCGAACCGGCCGACGATGATCGAATCGGCGGCTGAGTACAGCTGTTGCGCGATGTTGCCGATCAAAAGGGGAATCGAGAACTTCAGCAGGTTGGTCAGGGGCTTGCCCTGCGTCATGTCCTGCGCGCCAAAAAGGCTCTTGAACGATTGCATGTTTTCACCTACCACCTTGTCTACTTTTGGCAAACAAACGCGCTCCGGCTTTTGCAAACCGGAGCGCGAACATCTTCCCTCGCGCTACTTGGCGTAGTCGATCGCGCGGGTCTCGCGGATCACGTTGACCTTGATCTGGCCGGGATACTCCATCTCGCGCTCAATGCGCTTGACGATTTCCTTGGCCAGAATCAGCGTGCCCGCGTCGTTGACGTCCTCGGGTTTGACGATGATGCGCACCTCGCGGCCCGACTGGATGGCGTAGGATTTCTCCACGCCCTCGAACGAATTCGAGATCTCCTCGAGCTTTTCCAGGCGCTTGATGTAGTTTTCCAGCGACTCGCGGCGGGCGCCCGGGCGCGCGGCCGAGATCGCGTCGGCGGCCGCCACCAGCACCGCCTCGACGGTGGCCGGCTCGGCGTCGCCGTGGTGGGCAAGGATGGCGTTCACGACGGCGTCGGACTCGTGGAACTTCTTGGCCAGGTCCGCGCCGATGGTGACGTGGGTGCCCTCGACCTCGTGGTCGATGGCCTTGCCGATGTCATGCAGCAGACCCGCGCGCTTGGCCAGCTGAACGTCGGCGCCCAGCTCGGCAGCCATGACGCCCGCCAGGTGGGACACCTCGATGCTGTGCTTCAGCACGTTCTGGCCGTAGCTGGTGCGGTAGCGCATGCGACCGAGCAGCTTGACCAGCTCGGGGTGAATGTTGTGCAGGTTGGTCTCAAAAACGGCCTGCTCGCCGGCCTCGCGGATCTGGTTGTCCACATCCTTCTTGGCCTTCTCGACCATTTCCTCAATGCGCGCCGGGTGAATGCGCCCGTCGGTGATGAGCTTTTCCAGCGCGATGCGGGCGACTTCGCGGCGCACCGGGTCAAAACCGCTGATGATGACCGCCTCGGGCGTGTCGTCGATGATCAGGTCCACGCCGGTCGCGGTTTCGAGGGTGCGGATGTTCCGGCCCTCGCGGCCGATGATCCGGCCCTTCATGTCGTCGTTGGGGAGCGCCACGACCGACACCGTGGTCTCGGCCACGTGGTCGGCGGCGCACTTCTGGATGGCCAGCGCGATCAGGTTGCGGGCCTTCTTGTCGGCCTCTTCCTTGGCGCGGCCCTCGATTTCGCGCACCATCACGGCGGCGTCGTGGTAAGCTTCCTTCTGGATGCGGTCCATCAGGATCTGGCGCGCCTCTTCAAGGGTCATGCCGCCGATGCGCTCAAGCTCCTGCTTCTGCTGGGCATGCAGCGCCTTGGCTTCGTCTTCCAGCATCTGGGCGCTGGCGTACTTCTGGTTCAGCGTTTCCTCGCGGGCCTCGAGGTTGTCGAGCTTTTTGTCGAGCGTCTCTTCGCGCTGGTTCACGCGGCGCTCAAGCCGGGTGACCTCGGCGCGGCGGTCGCGCACTTCCCTGTCCAGCTCCGACTTGAGCCGGATAACCTCTTCCTTGGCCTCAAGGAGCGTTTCCTTTTTCTTGTCATCGGCCTTGCGGGTGGCTTCATCAAGCAGGTTTTTGGCGAATGCCTCGGTGCGCCCGATCTTCTTTTCCATTACATTTTGGCGATACAGGAAGCCGACCACGAACCCCACAACTAAAGCGGCCAATGCGCTGAGCGTTACAATGATGGGTGTACTCAAAGAAATCTTGTCCCCTTTCTTCACAAGCTGTTTTCAGAATTTGTCCATTACCGTCACAAAAGCGGATAAACACAAAGCGTGTCCTATTCTACGCGATATGGCTATCAGAATTATTTTACATTCTGGAAAGTTACATGTCAAGCCAGATTTGCCCCAGAAACCCGTTTCTTGGGCAAACCTAACTCAATCTTAAATGGCGAATGATGCATTTTCGGGCAGAGGCTTGCCTGCGGAACCACAAATCGTGTAAAATGGATGCACTGTTACGTAAGGTGGGATGTACATTGGATCAGGCGTTGCTTCGGGGATTTGAAGCAGGTGTGGACAGACGGGGCACGGGTTGCGAGAAATGGGACGGTTTGCAGGCGGTGTTTGGCCGCGCGGATGTGCTGCCTCTCTGGGTGGCGGACATGGACTTTCAGGCGCCAGAGCCGGTGGTGAAGGCGCTTACCGAGCGCGCGCAAAACGGCGTGTTCGGCTATGCGACGCATGACCCGGCGCACGCCCAGGCCGTCGCCGACTGGATGCGAGCCCGCCACAATCTCGCGGCCCAGCCGGATTGGGTGCTGTTTAGCCCCGGCGTGGTGCCGAGCCTGCTGTATGGGTTGCGCGCACTCACCAAGCCAGGCGACTCGGTGGCCATTCAGACGCCGGTGTACGGCCCGTTCTTCCGCATGGCCAAGCAGGCCGGGGTCGAGATTTACAGAAACCCGCTGCGCCAGACCGGATCCGGCTGGGAGATGGATCTGGATCAGCTGGAGGCGGGCTTCATGCAGGGTGTGCGCGCACTGATGCTATGCAGCCCGCACAACCCGGTGGGCCGCATCTGGACAAAGCGAGAGCTGACGGAGCTGGTCGCCTTGTGCAACCGCTACGAGGTGGGCCTCCTGTCAGACGAGATCCACATGGATTTCGAACTGCCCGGGTTCACCCACACGCCGATCCTGAGCATCCCCGGCGCAGGGCGCGCCATTTTGTTGGCCTCGGCCACCAAGACATTCAATCTGGCCGGGCTGCGCCACTCCAGCATTTTGGCGGCTGACGCGGACATCCGCGCGGAGCTTCAGTGCATTTTGGAGGACGCCTGCGTGGGCGAACCCAACCTATTCGGCGCGCTGGCCCAGACCGTGGCCTACCAGCAGGGTGGCCCCTGGCTGGACGCGCTGCTGCACTACATGGAGGGCACGCGCCAATATGCCGAGGACTTCATCCGGAACAAGCTGCCCGAGGTCGGGCTGACCCGCGCGCAGGGCACGTACCTGCTGTGGATGGACATGAAAGGTCTGGGGATGGCGCAGGACGAGCTTCAGCGCTTCCTGGTGGACAAAGCCGACGTCGGGCTGAACGACGGGCTGTTTTTCGGCGAGGAGGGCGCGGGTTTTGTGCGGCTGAACATGGCCACGCCCAGGCGAAACGTCGAGGAAGGCCTGAAGCGGATCGAAGCGGCGGTGCGCGCGCGATGAAGCTGATTGTGTTCGACACAGAGGCCACCGACCTGACGCCCGGCCAGATCTGCCAGCTGTCCTATCTGATGATTGAGGATGGCGCCGTCTCCGGCAAGAACATGTTCTTCGCGGTGGACGAGATGAGCGAGGGCGCCCGGGAAGTGCACGGCATGAGCATGGAAGACCTGGAGGGGCTGTCGGGCGGCGCGCGGTTTGAGGATCGCGCCCGGGAGATCATGGACGATTTTCAGGACGCCAAGCTGCTGATCGGCCACAACATCGCCGCCGACGACAGCTATCTGCGGGTGGAGCTGGAGCGGCAGGGCCTGAAGCTGCCCAAGATCCGCACGTTCTGCACCATGAACCATTTTTTGTCCGACACCGCGCTCGTGCGCAAGGTCAACACGGGCCGCCCCAAGCCGCCCAAGCTCAGCGAGCTGTGCGCGCACTTTGGCGTGACCGAAGAAGTGATCGCCCAAAAGTCCGAGGAATGGTTCGGCGGAGGGGGTGCGCTGCACGACGCACGATTCGACACGGCCGCAACGTACTTGTGCCTGCTCGAAGCCACGCGGCTAGGCAGGATTCGAGGGGTGCTGTAGGGGGAAGACGGCCCTCCCCCCCTTTGGTCATATGGATAAGCCCAGAAGCGCTGACTTCTGGGCTCTGCTTATTCATACGTTTGCCGCCGCCCCTGTGCGATGCGCCTTGTAGGCCGCCTCCATGATCCGCGTGAGCCGCACGGCCTGGTCGATGTCAAACTCAGGCAGCCTCTCGCCGGTTTGGATGGCCTCCGCCCATTGCTGCACGGGCAGCGGCCGCGCCTCGGGGAGCGCTTCGGGCTCCGCCCACTGGCCGCCCGTCTCCGCGCAGCAGTAGCGCACGCCGTTGTGGACCATCAGCGCGCCCTCGGCGCCACTGATCTCAAGCGTGTACGGGTTGTTGCGCGACACAAACCCGGTCTCGCTGACGCCGATGGCGCCGCCCGGGAAGCGGAGCGCGCAGACCGCGTTGTCCTCCACGCCCTTGTCCGTTACGCTGGTGAAGCAGGACTGCACCGATTCGGGCATGCCCAGTAACCATGCCAGCGTGTACATGGGGTGTGCGCCCAGATCGATCATCGCGCCGCCGCCGCAGGCCGCCGGGTCGTAGAAATGCGCGGGCAACCAACCCGCGATCGCGCCATCGTGCACGTTGCGCACTCGGGCATAGGTGATTCGCCCCAACTGGCCCTCGTCCACCAATCGCTTGGCGAACAACAGTTCCGGGCGGCACTTGTGGGGAAACGAAATGGCGAAAGGCACCTTGTTCTTTTCAATGGCGTCTTGGACGCGCAGCGCGTCGGCCAGCGTCAGCGTCAGCACCTTCTCGGTGAAAATCGCCTTGCCGGCATTGGCCGCGCGCACCAGAATGTCCGCGTGATCGGCTGTGGGCGCGTTGACGGCCACCGCGCCGATTCCCGGGTCGGCCAGGATCTCGTCCAGATTGGATGCGTGGCGGCAACCCAGTGTTTCCGCCCAGGAGCGGCCCTCGGCATCCTCTTCACTCCAGACTGCCGCCACCCGGCAGCCCGGCGCTTTTTGCAGCGCTTCGGCGTACTCCTGCGCGTGCACATGCCACTTGCTGATCATCGCGATGTCCATCTGCTCCCGCCTCCCCTTGTTCTGCTTGTGCTGGCGTGAGTATAACACAACACACTGACACATTCAATGGACTTCGCAATTGCGCGTGCCTCGCACGGAATTCCTCGCATAGAATTTACCCGATACTCGCATAGAATTTACCCGATACATCCTCGCATAGAATTTACCCGATACAGCATTGACATCTACCCCGCTGGGCAGTATAATAGTCAAGCGCGCAAAACGCCGTGTGCCTGTAGCTCAGCCGGATAGAGTGTTTGGCTACGAACCAAAAGGTCGGGGGTTCGAATCCCTCCAGGCACGCCAAAAAGGCCTCAGAATCGCAGTATTACTACGTTTCTGGGGCCTTTTTCTACGTTTTTCAAAATCGCGGTTTTGGTTGGCGTTTATTTGGCGTTTACCTTGGCAGGAAGGCGTTTCTCACTGCCTTCCCGCTTACTTCTTGAGCAACGCGGATTCCAACCGAGCCGATGCCCCCACGTCCTTCTTCACGAACGCGTGCGCGTAGATTTTCAGCGTCGTATGGGCATCCGCGTGGCCCAAGCGCCTGCTGACGGTCGTCACGTCCTCGCCCTCGGCGATCAGCAGCGAGGCGCCGGTGTGGCGCAGCGCGTGGAACCGGATCTTCGGCAGGTGGTTCGTCTTCAGGAAATCCGCGAACCAGTTGGGCACGGTGTCGGGATGGATCCTCAGCCCGTTCCAGGCCAGGAACACCGCACCGCTTTGCTGCCACAGCTCGCCCAGCCGCATCCGGTCCTCCGCCTGGCTTCGCTTGAGCGATTTCAGCAAGTTGACCACGTACTTGGGCACGACGATCTTGCGCACACCCGCGCGCGTCTTGGGCTGCTTGATGATCACGCCCTGGCCCGCCACATAGACCGCGCTCTGGCAGATGCTGATGGTGCCATCGGACAAGTCTACCTGCTTCCAGTCCAGCCCGGCCAATTCTCCCTTTCGAATCTGGGAGAACAGCGCCAGCGCCACCGCCGCGCGATACTGGATCGGCGCGCCCTCCAGCGCCTTGAGCAAGGTTCGGCACTGTTCCTCGTCGTAAATCGCCGCTTCCTTGGTGTCCGAGCGCGGCGGGTTGACCAGCAGCGCCGGGTTCTTCGCCATGAAACCCCAGCGAACCGCCATGTTCAGCATGGTGCGCAGCACGCCGAACACGTGCAGCACCGAGCGCGTGGCGATCCTGCCGCCGCGCGCGCTCGGGAGCTGTAACAGCTCATTGAGAAACCGAGAGATGGTCAGCGGCGACAGCTTGTGCAGCTTCTCGCCGCCCAGGTACGGAATGATCCGGGTGTCCAGCGTGCGCTGGTAGTCGTTGATGGTGACGGCGGAAAGCCCTTTCATCTTGACGTCCAGATCCATCCAGTCCTTGGCGAACTGCGCCACGCTCATTTGGTGGCTCAGCGTCACGTCGCCGCGCTCGATCTCCGCCAGAAACAACGCACGCTGGCGCTCCGCCTCCTTGATCTGCGCGCGCTCGGTCATCGATCCGGGCAGATCGATCGTGCGATAGTACCGCTGCTGCTTGCCGTTGAAGTACCCGTGCGACACCATCAGCCGGTATGAGCTCGCGCCGCGCCGCTGAATGCCGTGGGGCAACTTGGTCGTGTCCATTACTATCACCATCCGTTGTAAATCCGTTGCACCGACAATGGTATGGGTGCGCGGGCAAGAAGTCAATACCGGAAACGGAGACCAAACGTTGACGATTTCTTTACGGTTGTTCAGCGATCACGGATGCTTCCGGATACTCGCGCACGACGCCCATCATCTGCGTCCGAATGGCCTGCTCCAGCGTGTCCATGTCAAACCAATACCGTCCACCGGCGAGCAAATACGGGAACGTCCCGTCCCGCGCGCCCTTCCTGAGCGCGTATTCCGTCAACCCCAGCGCCTTTGCCGCTTCTGCCAAGCCCATAAAATGCATGTGCTCACCCCTGCGATTTATTTATGATCACCAGCCGCTCGAGTTCGCGCGCGAGGCGCGGAACTTCCTCGATCAGCAGCTCTTCTCGGTATGGATTCTGGCAATGAAGCAGTTCCTCCCGAAACGCCGCCAACCGGGTGCGGCGCAGACTGATCACCTCGTCCCCCGCGCCCAGCAGCACCTTCAGCACATCCCTGTCGAACGGCGCGATGGTGCGTTTACCGGCCATACCCATATCCCCGGTTCTCGTATTGATTCATGAGTTGGATCCCCTGCCACATGTTGCACTGACGGGTGGCGATCACTTCCAGCCCGCGCTTTTGAAGCTCCGCTTTGAACGCCTGGTTGTGGCGCTTGTATTCGCCGTTGTCGTCCGCCCAGTCGCGGTAAGCGGAATATAATAAAGACCCTTTCACCGTGTAGCCAGGCCCAAGCTCGCACTTTTCCTCCAGAAACGCGCTCAGCCAGTCGTTGGCGGCGGCGTACTCGCGCGCGCATCCCAGCACCGCCTCGGGCTTTTTCAGCACATGCCGGTTGGCAATGAACCGCCGCGCGCCCTCGATCATCCAGGCCATCACGCTCTCGCCCGCCTCCCTGACCAGCACGTCCGAATAGTTCTTGACCTCTTGATGCGCCTCGATCCGTGCGCGAAATGGGATCGGCACCAGCCGGCGCCATGTGCCGTGGTCGCTGCTGCCAATGCGCGGCAGGTGGTTGGTGTACAACACCACCGTGTGCGAGGGCGTGAACTCCTCGGGATCCTTGTACTTGCGCTCGGCATGGATCTTGTCTGTGGAGGTGATCTGTTTGAGCATCCCGCCGGACAGCCGCGCGTCCTCGTCGGTCTCGGCGGCGATGATCAGCCGCTTGCCCTTCAGCGTGGCCAACTCCGCGCCTTTATTGCGGCAGGCGGTGGTCAGCGTCTCGGCGGCGATGGTGCCCGCGTAATCGCCCAGCACGGCGGCCTGCGTGTTGAAAAACACGCTCTTGCAGTTCTTGCCGTCGCCGTTGCCGATGATCAGGTTCTCCTCGAACACCTGCCCGATGGACGACATGCCCGCCACCTGCTGCAAGAAGTTGCCCAACTCCTGGTCGCCCACGGTGACGGTACTCAGGAAATCCTCCCACATCTCGGAACCTAGCGCGCCGGGGCTGCACTTCGTGATCTTGGTACACAGCTTGGCAGGGTCGTGGGGTATGATTGCCCCGGTCGCCAGATCGACGATCCCGGCGGGCGTGTTCAGCAGCACGGGATCGGCGTCCAGCTGATCCGGCTCCACCTTCAGGTGCGCCTCCGCCAGCCGCAGCATGTTCTCGATGCGCGGACGGTTGCGCGAGGCCAGCGCGTGCTTGTGGAACTGCTTATCGTCCTGCCCGTCGCTCAGGTGCGCCAGCGCCTCCAGCAGCATGCTGTCCGTCAGACGGATGGCCAGCGCCCGCGCTTCCAAGTCGTCCTCCACCCACTTTTGCCCGTTCCACACCAGCCAGCCGATGGCGCCAGTGAACATGGCTTTACCTTTGTACACCTCCGCGAACAGCCGGGCGTTGCCCGCGTCCGAGAAGTCGGTGGGACGATAGGATTGACCCGTTCCCGTGACACCATTGCTGCGCTGGTTCGTCTTACGCAACTGTGCACAGCCCGCGCAGGCTTTCCGAATCGTTGAAACCCGGTAATCTTCGCGCTCCCATTTTTCGCGATACAGTCCGGATGAGCTGAACAGCCTGTCCACCTGTGCCTCGTCGCCGCCGGTGTAGAACGCCAGATAGGAACACAGCGCCAGATCGGCCTCGCTCTGGGAATCATAGCCGCTGGCGTCGCCCCGGTAGAGCGCCTCGAATGCCTTGCCATTGGATGCCCGGCGGGCGATGCTGAGCACGTCCTCGTCGCTGAGCTGAGAGGAGCCATGCGGGACATCTGCGTTCAGCACAGGTGCGGGCAATTTCGGAGCAGACTTGGGCGTCTGCGGTCGGCACATGTAGCACTCCAACACATCATGAATCTGCTCGGATCGATCCGCGATCGGGCGATCGCGTAGCACATTGCCGGTGATCGTCACGTACTTGTTGGTACACCCGGCGATGTACACTTCCAGCCCCGCGTCCCGGTTGTTGATGTAGTATCGCACCTTGTCATATGGAAACCCTGGCGCCAGGAACAACAGTCGCAGCCCGCTGCCGCTGGGCGAATACTCCGTGTAACAGTCCATGCGCTCCACGATGTCGCGCGCCATATCGGATAAGACCCCATCGGCATTCAGACAGTGGTCAATGTCAATCGCGGCGATGTCCCCACAGATGCCGATGCCAAGTCCGTTATACTCGCTTTCTGTGAGCGCATTCCGCGCCTGCTCAAAACTCGTCCAGGTGTCTGGATTCGTCGATGATGCCTTGCGTCCGGTCTTGGCATCATACGGCACCTTGGTTCGCCGCCCGACGATCTCCTCCAGTCGCCAGCACAGCCAAATATGGCGCTGCCGCAGCAGTTCCGGGATGCCGGTGGCATCGGTCGTTTCCTCGCCGATCCAAATCTCAGGCTTGCTTTTGTGATCCATTTACACCTCCGATGAATTTTGGGACTCCTAAGACAACGGATGATTTTCGATCATGTGTTATTCCGTAGCATTTTCCACCACCAGAATCCCCATGTCGGCCAACACCTGCTGAGCTTCCTATTCATCCCCTCGCTCCCGTGCGATCTGCAGAAACAGATAGAATAACTCCGCCGCAAACCCCTTCACAACCCGGTGAGGGTAATGGAGAAAATAGTCCGGCGCGCCCTCGCCCAGCGGAGAAGTCCAGCCAAGCTGGTCGAACACGGAAAGACAGCTTTCCACCTCATCGGCATACTTTTCTTTCTCAAGTGGGTACGCCCGCACCAATTCCTCTGGCGTGATGGTGAGGAGCCCGAACAATGTTTGCAAGATCCCGTCCCACTGCCTTTCCAAGTCGGCAGGATACTTTTCCGTCCAACGCAGTGCCATTGCCTGGCGAATCCAGTCTCTGCGTTCCTTTTGCCGATCCAACCCGGGAATTTCCTCATACCATGTGTTCATTCTCGTCGCTCCTTGTTATCGCTGCCTTGAAAACGGGATTTACATCCTGTTGCAGTTATGATACAATATGAGGAGTCCGCCATGCAACATTAATAGCGGACACGATCGCGGACGCGATAAATATTTTTTCGAGGACGATTCTGGAGGTGATGATTCGCATATGCACATAGTTGATGGGATTCGAGCATACATGGGTCTGCCATTATGCACACAATTGTTGCGCTGTAAAGTATACGATATCCGTGAAACGCTTCCTTTTTTGGACGGACTTGATGCGAATCGATATGAAATCGCTGGGTATCATTTGCTTCCGGAAAATGGGGGCATCACCTGGGACTTTGATGGTTTGATAAGCTCAATGACAGAGGACCCTTTTGATTTCCAAGATTACTCGGTCTTGATTCAGACCATCAATCTGGGGCTATTCGAGCTATTCGGCCCTCCTCTTCCATATAAAAAGGAAGATGATCGTAAGCTTGACGATGCATCTCTTCGTCAGAAAATTCTTGAGTGGTGCCACAAATACGGATTCCCCAGCGGCAGAAGCATATTGAACACTATGCATAGGTCGCTTTCCCTTGCGTATGCTTCGGAGGAGGATGATCCCAACCTAAACGGCGAAGATGAATGCTATTTTTGCATGCCACTATTTACGCTGGTCATAGAATTACTGGATATAGAAATCATGGCTCGAGCGCTGCTTAACCATGAAACGGATCTTTATCAATACATGCCGAAATTGTTCAATCCTTCAGTAACGTACAATCTGCGCACAGAGATGCAAGATCTGCGCCCGACCATCATTGCGGCCAATATGATGAGCGGCTTGCAGATTCAGATTTTGCACCTATCCCAGTACATGCAAGCCGATCCGATCAAGTTTTGCAAGTGCTGCAGCAAGGCGTTTCGGCCTTCGCACGGAAAGCAAGACTATTGCATGGATCCATGCAACAAAGATATGGCTAGTAAGCGAAGGACTCGGGCTAGGAGCAAGGGTTCCGCCTTCCCGTAGACAGGCCGCACCGGATGATGAGTACACGCGCGGAGCGCACTGGAGCGCATTTACAACCTTTTATATAGCTATTTTTTCATTATAGAAGAGGTAGTAAATACCCTCCACTGCGCTCCACACCGACTTTCCAGCCAATATAGGGGTCTGCAAAACACCGGGTCCTTCCAATCGTGATTCACAGCAGGAGTGACGTTCGAGAAACACTTCAGCGAAGCCGAACGCGACGCTGATTTGAAAGCCACACTGACCAAGCCGAAAAACCTGAGCGGCATCCTGAATTGGTGCATCGGGGGGCTGTGGCTGATCGACGAGCTGGGCTTCAACCCGCCCGCGTCGGTGCTGGCCGCCACGGATGTGTATCGGATGGACAGCGACAAGTTCATGCGATTTTTGATGGACGAGTTCGTTCGGGAACCCAACGCGGAAACGCAGTTGTCCGCGGCGTTTGATCGGTTCAAAGAATGGTGCGAGGAGAACGGTTTTCAAACGGAGAACAACAAAAATTTCAAAGCGGGGATCAGCATGGCAACCACGGTGCGAAAAAAGCGGCTAGCCAGCATGAGCAGCGCAGACAGCCCGGTCATGACGCTCGAAGGCTATCGTTTGGTCGCAAAAAACGTCCACACAAGCAGCCGCTGGCGACCCTGATTTGGACGTGTTCCAGATTGTTCCGTGTTTTTATATTGCCATAGAAATACTATAGTATATACGTATAACCTAAAAACTAGGAACAAATCGGAACAGACTCAAAAACCCCTGTATTTGCTGGATTCTTCAAAGAGCGCCGCCGCCCGTGGAAGTCAACGGATGGCGGCGCTCTTCTGTTTTTGGCGCTGATTTCGGAGCGCGGTAAGCTCCCGGCGCTGGCGGCTGATTTCGGAGCGGAGCAGCTCCTTCCGAAACGGGTTGAGGCACTTGCAGTGCTCCTCCTCGAATCCGGCCAGCTCACGTTCCCGGCGGGCGATGACCTCATCGCCCGCACCGAGCATGACGTGGAGCATGTCGCGGTCAAAGGTAGTCACCACAATCATCTCCCTCAGTTGCGTTTGCCGCCAATGGTAAACCGTGTGCCGCGCGCGGTGATTTCATAGCCCGCGCCCTGTCCGTCCTGCCCGCACCTGACCACCCGCTCGATATCCGAGAACTTGCAGGTCCTCATTTTGGGCTGGCGCTTGATGTATCGCAAGGCAATCGATTTGTAAGCGTCGCCCAGCAGCACCCGCCGACGTTCTTGTGTGTGCCAACGCTGGTGTTTCTTTTCTGCCATCGCCTTTGCATCTTCCAGTCGGACGAAATGGTCGCGCTCGATGTGGGAGAGCTTGATTTCAGAGACCGTTTCGAGTCGGTCGCTCCAAATGATGTCGTGCCATGTGTCTCGGACGGTGCCCGTGTACCTGCCCACCGTGATGGTGTAGATCTCATAGCACAGGACCCGTCAATCCATTTCCCTAGTCAGCAATACGCGGATAACGTCTGTGCCCCGGTAAAGGTCGACGCTGGCGAGCTGCCCCTGTGACCCGCCCATGGTGTTCGTGTGGATTTGATAGCCCTGCGCCAGCAGCTTGCCGACCTCCTCGGTGAACATGCGGTTGATGTCGTTGTGTGTCATGGTGCCATCCTCCTCGATTTCATAGCTGCGGCTGTCCCGCAGTTCAGCTTGCTATTTCGGCCCGGTGCCGCCGGGCGCTCATCAGGCGGGGGTCTCCTCGGATTCGATCTCATCGTCCGCGGTCACCTCCGGCGCGGGCAGGGCCAGCGGTTCCTCGGTTGTGACCTCCGGCGCAGCGTCAGGCGCGTCCTGTTCCGTGGGCGGCGTCTCCGGCTCGGACACCTCCTCGGATGCCGCCTGATTCGAGAGCGCCGCCGCCGCGCGCTGCTTGCGAATCTCGCCCCATTTCTGGGCGTGGGCGTCGCGCTTGTCGGTGCTGTTGAAGGCGCAGTCGCCGGTCAGGTCGCGGTAGAGCAGCTCGCGCTCGGCCTTGAACTCTGCGCCTTTGAAGCCCAGCTTGAGCAGGAAAATGCGGAAGGTGAACCGCTCGCTGGGCACCTCTTTGTCGATGCCGCTGACGCGCGTGGCCTCCTTGGCGGCTTGGCAGAGCGCGCTGATGAAGTGCGTGTACGTCTTGATTTCCAAGCTGTCCAGCGCGCGGTCGAACCAGGGGAACCGCAGCCTGTTCTCGCACCTTACGACCTCCAGCGCGCTCGCGCCCAGCGACTTTTTGATCAGGCTGGCCTTGCTGTGGATGAGCTGCTCCAGGAGGCGCACCTTGGCGTCCGTGAACCCCTCCAGCGGCATTTCGATGGTGAAGGTGGTGGGTTCCGGCGCGGTGGCTTCGGTGGGCGCGGCTTCCTCCGGCTCGCCCGCATCCGATTCCAGAGCGTCGGTGGGCTGCTCGGCGTCGGGCGTCTCCTCCGGCTCGCACACCTGCCCAGCGTCAGACTCGTCGCCGATTTCGGAGCTTTCCTCCTGCGCCTCGGCGGTGTCGGCGTCGAGCGCCAGCTCCTCCTGCCCGACATCCGGTTCGCCCGGTTCCTCCATGCTCTCGCCGGTGTACCCCTTCATGATGAGCATGCTCAGCAGCCGCACGGTCGCCTTCTGGTCGGCACCGTCCCGAGCCGTGAGTACGCCATGCCTGTCGATTTCATAGCTGCCCACCGAGTACCCCTGGGTCACCACGCCCAGGTATCGCGGCTTCTCGCCGAGCACCTCGCCGATGGCGCTCACCAGCGCCTTGCGCTCCGACCCCGTGACGTTGAACATAACCTTCATTCGTAATCCACCCTTCCTCAATTTGAGAGCATACATTGCGGGCTTCCCGCAGTTCAGCTTGCTATTTCGGCTGGGCGCGCCCCAGCTCTCATCAGGCGGGGTTATTGGAGCCAGGCGCGTACCGCCGCAGACGTCTTGTGTGCGTGAGTCGCCGCCTCCATGGCGGCGCGGTGGGCGTCCAGGACATCCTCCCAAAGCGCGGTGTTCTCGAACCTGTCCGGGTTGATGGCCGTGCCCGCGTCCTCCGCCGCGTCAGCGGCGGTCTGGGCTCGTGTGGCGTAGATTTCCAGCCGCGCCTGCCACTCGGAGCTGGGGTCGCGCATATCGAACCCGAGCAGACTCCTTGCCGCCGCAGCCGCCTCACGCGCTGTCGTGGCTGCCGCGTTGGCGTTTCGGATAAAGGCCATGGCTTCCTGCCTACGGTTGTTCCTCATGGGTGGATACCTCCTGCTGTTGGTTGCGGCTTCCCGCGACGCGCTGGGCGTTTCGCGCCGGAGCCGACCGGCGCTCGTCAGGCGGGCTTGGGCAGACCGGAGGTGGGCGTACCTGCGCTGGGTAGACCTGGTGTGTGTAGAGCCGTAGTGTGGTAGTCATACGGGGTTCCTCCCTTCGTTCGTTTCCCTTTTCCCTTTCGGGCTTTCCGCCGGGGCCCCGGCGGAAAGGTTCGGTCGGAGAGGGCACCCAGAGAGCCGTTACGTACCAGCTCGGTGGGGCGGATATAGGCGTAGGCGGCGCGCCTATGGCGTAGGCGCGGGGCGTAGCCCGGCAAGGGTTACGGTAGGCGGCGGGGCCGCCTGGTCGGTAGTAGGGCTATAGCGGTAGCGGGCGGCGCGCGGGCCGGGCGGGGCCGTAGCCGGGCGGGGGCCGTAGCGCGCCGCCGTGCTTTTCGGTAGGGCTGGAATAGCGTTTTTCGGCCCCGCGTAAAAGCCGGTTTCAGCGTCGTTATGAGCTTCTACGCGATCCTTTTCAGCGTTGTTTACGATAACTACCGCCCGCAGAAACACGCCGTTCCTATATAGCGCGTATGCGCGCCTACCGCCGCCCGCGCCTACCCGCCATGGCCTACCCCTGCCTCTGCTACTCCGCTAAAGCCGACTGGCGCGGTCTGGTATGCCCAGGGGGCCATGTTATCGCTGCGGAAGCCATCGCGGGAGACCGCGCGCCCCTCTCGCGTAAATGTCCGAGGGTTTTTGGGGTAGGGGGATGTGGCTGGATCCCTTTTGGAATCAGCAGTATTTGCGTTGTGTCGTATGGGTATAAACTTGCCTCACTTCTGCATCAGGACTGCCTTTGGTAGCCGACACTGGTTTAGATATGATTACAACGATAGGATTGATATACAAAAGCAGCCACTGCCGGTTGCTGCCGCGGCTGCATAAAAAGGCATCACATATGAATATTTGAGGATTACATGGGCATTGTAGAGAGGCGGATGCAGAAAGCTTGGCACACGGTTTGTGGGAGTTCTCCGAGATGTCAGCTGCAATCAGGGGTAGACTTGCTGCAAAGCATATCTTCTAGACTGTGTTTACATGAGATCAAGCAAGGATAGCAGCCCAGATGGCAATGCAACGAATCTGGACAGCGGCGATGAAAGAATCGGTAAGTTTGGCAGAGCGAGTGGCGATGCCGCGCCAGCGTTTTAGGTGAAGGAACGCGTTCTCAACCAGATGACGAAGTTTGTATTGCATATGTCGTCGCCGTAGGACACCGCGAGCCGTTCGCGTTGGACAGTGGCGTCGCTTGAATTGGACAGTGGCGTCGGCGTCGTTGGACATTGACCGCAGCGCAGTCGGATGATATAGTGAAGCTGCTTTTACCCGGCAG
>JAVBQA010000099.1:0-17292 GCA_031549325.1 Eubacteriales bacterium
CGTCGTGTATATGGTCGTTGCATCCGCGCTGTTCGCGGGGCTGCTGATCGCGGCGCTGGTGGTGCGGCTGAAGCTGGGGAATGTCACGGCCGCTCCGCAGCCGGCCATCGTTCTGCAGCCGTATCCCAGGACGTTTCTGCGCGTCTCGTCGCTGTCGCTGGTTCTGCACGCGCTGTTCTCGGTGATGATCAACACGGTTTGGTATTTTGAGAACGAAGGCGATTTCCCGTCGCTGGCCTACGAGCTGGCCTTCAAGCTGCTTGCGCTGCTAGTGATGGGCGCGGCCACCTGGTTGCTGCACAAGCGGCGCTGGTTCGTGCTGACGCTCGCTTGCCTGCTTGTGCTGTGCCTGGGGCAGGGGCTGACGCTGTGGGGCATCGAAAACATGCCGCTGGCGGTCAGCTACAATCTGGCCACCATGGCCAGCAAGATGCCGCCCTACCTGCTGTCGCTCGCCGTGCCGCTGTGGTACGCGGCGGCGAGCAGAAAACCGTCTTGGGCGTGCCTTGGGTTCGGCATCAGCACAGGTGTTGAGTTCCTGGTGTTGCTGACCCAGCTTCGGCCGGGCACGCTGTCGGTAATCCCTCGCCAGGGCTTCCTGCTGCTGCTCGGGCTAGGATTGGTGGCGCTGCTGACGTGGCTGTTCCTGAGGTATCAAAAGATGCAGACAGACGAGCTGCTCTCGTCCATCCGCGCCAGCCGCGAGGAACGGAGAACACCCGAGCAGACGCTGGACGCGCTGGACCTGACCCCGCGCGAGCACGAGGTGGCGCAGCTGATGCTGTCGGGCGACTCCAACAAGATGATCGCAGCCAAGCTGCGCATCTCGCAGCCCACCGTGGGCTTCCACACCAAGAATTTGTATAGAAAGCTAAACATACAGAGCCGCGCCGAGCTGTTCGCGCTGTTCATCCTGCCCGTGCCGGCAGGCGTGGTTGAGGAGATTGGCGTGTAAAGCGCACAAAGCGGCTGAACGCGGTGATCGCGCTGGATCGGGTTCGGCGCGGCGGTGGCGAGGAAGGCTGCCCGGGAGGCCGGGCCGGAACGGATCGCTGATCCGGACATGGAGGTAGAATGAACATGAAGAGGTTTATGCTGCTGCTTATGGCGCTGCTGCTCGTTGCCGTGCCTGCGCTGGCTCAGGAAGAGCTGGTGCCGCTGCCTGGGCCGCCCATGGACGACGCCATGTGGAACCAGCTGCTGTGGGGCTCGTGGTGCGAGGATCCGATGGTGGGCTCGGGCTACGGCGAGCGCTGGCTTTTCACCAGGGAGGAGCTGTACGTCATCCCCAGCCAGTATGAGGAGGGGGACGGCGAAGTGGCGATTTGTATGTGGTCGGTGGCGGACGGACAACTGTTTGCCGGACCACAGGACTGTACTAAGCCGTTCGAGCTGGCTGGTCCTTACGAGGCGCCCGACGAAGAATCGCCCTACTCGCCCAAAATTCTGATCGGCGGCAAGGTGTTTTACCAGTACTCGCCCGATCCGGCGTACTTTCCGGATCTGGTCGAGGATTACGGCATCGAAATCGAGTTTTCCATGGGTTCGCCCAAGGCGTTGGACTGAGTGAAAGTGAGGCGGTTCATTCATGAAGAAGCTGCTATGCATTCTGATTCTGCTCGCGCTGGTGACGGCGCAGCTGGGCGCTTACGCGGAATCCAATTGGTGGAACAGCATTGGTCCGGCGGGTACGCCCTCGCCCACGGCAAAACCCACGCCCGGCGCCATGCCCAAGCTGAACCTTGGCAGTCTGTTCGGCGGACCGGGAGTCGATAAGCCTGATCCCACACCGGAACCCGAGCCAGAGCCTGAACCCGAGCCAGAGCCTGAACTCACACCGGAACCCACACCTGAACCAGAACCCGAACCAGAACCCGAACCGGAGCCGGACATCGACGTGGGGTTCTGGGAGAACGTGCTGTTCGGGCTGGATGTGGTGGACATCACCACCCGGCCGTACGGCGGCGAAGCGGAGTATGCGCGCATCGGCAATTGGACCGTGGCCTACGGCAACTGCGATGACCACTACTGCATCTTCGGTTACAACGACAACACGCAGGGTTACTACGTGCTGGCCGAGACCAACGTATCCGAATTTGTGGCCACCGAGAAGGGGTTTGCGTACTACGGAGAGGTAAAGAAGGGTAAATTTGGCTGGATGTTCCGCGATCCGGACGCGGAGAAGCCCCTGAGCCTGGGGTTGAACGAGCTGAACGCTGTGTTCTGGGCGGATGACCAGCACTTCTATTATTATCAGTACGGCAAGGGCACCAGCGTGACTTACTACCGCATGGAGCACGACGGAAAGAACAAGAAGAAACTCGGCAAGCTGAACGGCCGCGCTGTCGCGCAGATGCTGGACGACGGCAGTGTTGTGGTGTTCAACAGCAGCAAGAACCGCGTGGAACTGTGGACGGATGGCAAGGTCGCCACCCTCTATGCGCCCAAGGATGAGATTTTTAACGTGATCTCCACCGGGCAGTCGATCTGGGTGGATCACAAAGACTACTTTGGGCTGCTGGATACAGAGAGGGGAGAGGTCGACTTCCGCTTCGAGGGCACGCTGCGCAGCTACGCCACCACCCGCAACCAGATTCTCGCCATCGTGGATGACGGCGCGATGCGCCTGAACCTGCGGGTGCTGAACGACGAATACCGGGCCCACGCGGTGCTGGGCCAGGTGTATGCTCAGGACGGGATGACCATCGAGGTGACGCCTGGATACCTGAACCGCCTCGTGGTGTGGGGGCAGCGGGAGAGCTTGGAATTCTTCCCGCCGTATGCGGACGCGTTTCTTCCCTATGGCTGCCACGACATGGAGGCCGCCCGAGAGGCAGGATTCCGGGGCTGGGTGGGCTATGACGGCGATCCCGGAGACATCCCCGCCGATGCAAACCGGCGTGCGGCCCGACCGGCCGGCAACGGCGATCCGCCGCCTGCCGGGAACGGCATGGTTCAGCGCCGCGTGCCGGATGCGCTGATGCTGGACGATGAAGCCGCCGTGATCGAAGAGGCCGGGAAGTATGGCGCCAGCGTGACCCACGAGGGGGGCGTGTATGTGTACGAGATGGATGGAGAGGCGCATCAGGCGCTGCTTGAAGCGTGGAGGTCGAATCTCACGGGGCTGCTCGAGGTGTTGTCCGTTCTGGGAAGCGGCGCGGCTGTGAAATCGTATGAGGTGAATGAAGACTTCAGCCGCGTCGCGCTGCACGTGGACAGCGCGGCTTTTCGCGAGGACGTCACCACCCTGGCCACGCTGTCGATCCTATCGATATCCGCGCCCGCATACCAGGCGCTGCTCTACGGGGAGGAGGATCCCAAGATCACCATCGTCATCGTTGACGCCAAGACCGGCAGGGAGATGGCCTCATTGACCGCGCCGGACGATTTCAAGACGTAGAACAGAGGCAAACGCCGTTTTCTGTGTTATAATGGGTGCGCTGGGGGTGTGCGTATGACGGCGAGAGAGCGGGCGGAGATCTGGGTGCGTCACGCCGCGTTTGACGGGCAAACGCGGCAGACGGCGCGCGAAATGATGGCGGATGAACAACAGTTGCTCGGCTGCTTTGGGCAGGAGCTGTCATTTGGCACGGGCGGACTGCGCGGCGTGCTGGGCGTGGGCACCAACCGCATGAATGCATACACCGTGGCGCGGGCCACGCAAGGGCTGGCACAGCATTTGTCGGGCGTCGAGCGCGCTTCAGTCGCGATTGGCTACGATTCCAGAAACGGCTCGCGCTCGTTTGCGGGCGTCGCCGCAGGCGTTCTGGCGCAAAACGGGCTGCGGGCGTATCTGTTTGACCGGCTGCTGCCCACGCCGCTGCTCTCGTTTGCGGTGCGCGCGCTGGGGTGCGCGGCGGGCATCATGATCACCGCCAGCCACAACCCTGCCGAATACAACGGCTACAAGGTGTATGGTGCGGATGGCTGTCAGCTGACTGACGACGCGGCGGGACGGGTGACCGACCACATCCGGCGCGTGGCCTACGAAGACCTGCGCTGGCTCGGCGAGGAGCGCGCGCGAGCGAGCGGGCTGCTTGAGGATGTGCCGCGCGAGGTGTACGACGCGTTTATTCGGGAGACGCTGGGCTGCCGCGCGCTGGGCGATGCCAAGCTGCCCGAAATCAAGCTGGTGTACACACCGCTTCATGGAACGGGGCTGGAGCCGGTTTGCGACGTGTTTGCGCGGATGCGTGGCGTCCGGGTGCAGCGTGTGGAAGCGCAGTGCCAGCCAAACGGCGATTTTCCAAGCTGTCCCAAGCCCAACCCGGAGCTGCCCGAAGCGCTGGCTCTGGCGCTGCAAACCGCGCGGGAGCAGGACGCGGAGCTGGTGCTGGCCACAGATCCGGACTGTGATCGTGTGGGCGTCGCGGTGCGACAGGATGGGGAATACCGGTTGCTGACGGGCAATGAGGTGGGTCTGCTGCTGATGCAGTACCTGCTGGAGATGAAAACGGCCATCAAAAACCCGGTCGTCATCAAGACCATCGTCACCAGCGATCTTGCGCGTGAGATTGCCGCAGCGCGCGGCGCGGAGCTGGTCGAGGTGCTCACCGGGTTCAAGTACATCGGGGAGGCGATGGGCGGTCTGGAGGCGCGCGGGCAGCTTGGCCGGTTCGTGCTGGGGTTCGAGGAGAGCTGCGGATACCTCGCCGGCACGCACGTTCGGGACAAAGATGGCGTAGCGGCTTGCATGCTGGTTTCCGAGATGGCGCAGCACCACAAGGCGCACAACCGGACGCTGCTGGATGCGCTGAATGCGCTGTATGAGCAGTACGGGTATGCGCACAATGCGCTGCTGAGCTTCGACATCCCGGGCGCGTTGCCCATGGAGGCCATGCGCGCCCGAATGCGGCAACTCCGCGCCAATCCGCCCAGAACACTCTTGGGGCAGACCGTTGCGGAGTGCAGGGACTATCTGGCTGGGACTCAAGGCCTGCCGCCCAGCGATGTGCTCAGTTTCCGGACGCGCGGCGGCTTGAAGGCCATCGTGCGCCCGTCCGGCACCGAGCCCAAGATCAAAGCGTACCTGTCGGCGAGCGCGGACAGCATGGATGCGGCTGTGGCGGCGACATCCCGCATGGCGGAGGAGATGCGCGCGCTGCTGGGCCTGTGATCAGCGCAGCGCACCGCGATACAGGATGTTCGAATGAATGTAGCACACCTCGCACGAGGCCGTGGGGTGATCCACGCGGAACATCATCTTGCTGGCGAGCCGCGCGCCCAGGGACGAGGTCCGGACATCCACGGTGGTGATGCGCTCCGCGACATTTTGATACTCTATGTTGTTGTCGTAACCGGTCAACACAAACGTTTCAGGTGCTGTTCTGCCGCTTTCGACCAGATACTTCTGGACGAAGTGCGCAATGAAGTCGCTGGCGCAAACGAACGCCTCGGGCAGCGCCTCAAGTCCATTCAAAAACCCGCTGATTTCTTCATAATGACTGCGCAAGTGAATGGGCGCGGTCCAGCAACATGGGGCCGATGGCTCCATGTTGTTTTGTCTGTGCGCGTCCAGAAACCCAAGATACCGGTCGTAGTTGGTCTGCGCGTAGTTCACATCCCCGATGAATCCCAGCCGCCTTCTGCCGGATTTGATCAGCGCCTCCGTGATCTCTCGGATGCGCGAACGCCCCTCCAGCAGCACCAGATCGCCGTTCAGATCCCACGGCGACAGGGAGGGCACCGTGTCCAAAAACACTTTGGGCAACTGGCTCTCGGAGAGCATGCGCAGCAGGCGCTCGTCGTAGATGTTCAGCGCGATGAATCCGGAGACCGAGTCCTTGGATAGGGAAGAGGGCAGCTGGAAATCCGGCCGATAGGCGGTTGGCATGTAGGTGTACATCAGGTTGACGCCGTTGCCCGACAGTTCTTTCGCGATGTGGTGGATGATTTGCATCCAAAACGATGAGGATTCAGGGCGCGACACGACGACGGACACCGTGCGCTCCTGTGCGCTGCGCCCGCTCAGAATCTGGGGGGAGCCGATGCCGGATTCCGCGGCTTCGCGCAGAATGCGCTGCCGAAGATCCTCCGAAACGCCCGGGCGGTTGTTCAGCGCCTTCCACACCGTGATGCGGGAGACGCCAATGCTGTCCGCAATGCCCTGCATGGTTGGTTTGCTCATGTGAGACCTCCGCTGTGGAGATTCCTGCGCCTGTAAGTATACAGGATTCTGGACAACATGGCAACGGATGTAGTTAACAATGTTAATGAAGCAAACTTGGTGATATGCGATAAATATCGAAGGAACTATATAAAAAGCAACTGATGAGTTGAAGTGCACAAAACATATACGATAAAATTATTCATGAAATGCGCTTGCAAACAGAAGAAGATTCTGGTACCATAACATTAACGGCATTTATGTTAGCTAACTAGTGTTAACGTTTCAGGGAGGAGGAGCGCTGAAATGGCCGAAATCCAGCATGAGCCCGCAAAAACCGTTAACGCGAACATGGCGAGGCGCAAGCCGCGCTGGAGCCGGGACGACATCGAGCTGGGCCTGCTTGGGCTGCCGACCTTCTTGTGGTACATCGTGTTTTGCTACCTGCCCATGTTCGGGCTGCTGATCGCGTTCAAGAATTACCGCGTGTTTCCGAAGCAATCATTCTTCTATAATCTGCTCCACAGCGACTGGGCGGGACTCGGCAACTTCAACTTCTTCTTACAGAACAACGCGTTTGCGATGCTGCTGAGAAACACGCTATTGTACAACCTGGTGTTCATCGCGCTGAACATTCTTATTCCGGTTGCGCTGGCGATGATGATCAACGAGCTGCTGAACAAGCGCGCCTCCAAGCTGTATCAAACGCTGATGTTTTTTCCGCACTTCCTGTCGTGGGTGGTGGTGAGTTATTTTGTGTTCGCGTTCCTGAACCCGGACAAGGGCGCGCTCAACGCCATCCTTCGGGTTTTTGGCGGCGAGCGCGTGATGTGGTATTCGAAACCGCAATACTGGCCATATATCCTGGTGTTCATGCAACTGTGGAAAACGGTGGGATACAACATGGTGGTGTACCTGGCCAGCATCACCGGCATCGACCAGTCGTTGTACGAAGCTGCGATGCTGGACGGTGCGAGCAAATGGCAGCAAGCCAAATACATCACGCTGCCCATGCTAAAGACCATCCTGATCGTGATGTTCATCCTGAACATCGGGCGCATCTTCTACTCGGATTTCGGGCTGTTCTATCAGGTGACGCAGGGCGTGCCCAACTCGCTTTACCGGGTGGCGTCCACATTCGACACCTACATCTATATGGCGCTTCAGAGCAACTCGCCCATCGGAAAGACCGCCGCGGCGTCGCTGTTTCAGTCGGTGTGCTGCTGCGTTACGATCCTGGTGGCGAATGCCGTCGTGTCCAAGGTGGACAAGGACAGCGCGATCATTTAGCGAAATGACCGGCTGGCTCGGGAAGGGAGGATGGCGCGTATGCGTGCGGCGGTTCAGAACGCCCAGGCGGATTCTGTGAAGATGAATCGCATCAAACCTGGCACAAACGCGTGCTTCCAAACGCTGTTTGTGCTGCTGGCGGCGATGTGTATATTGCCCGTCATCTTCGTGTTCATGATCTCGATCTCCTCGGAGCCATCCATACGGCAGGTGGGGTATTCGCTGTTTCCCGTGGGTTTTTCAAACGCGGCGTATGCGTTCCTGTGGAACGAGCGCGGCACGATCCTGAACGCGTTCTTCATTTCAGCGCTCGTCACGCTGGTGGGCACGCTGATTGGGTTGTGCCTGACCACCACCATGGGGTATGTGCTGTCGCGCCCGGCGTTCCGGCTCAAGCGCTTCTTCTCCTGGGTGGTGTTCATCCCGATGATCTTTAACGGAGGCATGGTCGCAAGCTACGTGGTCGTGTCCAACATCCTGGGGCTTCGGGACACCGTGTGGGCGCTGATCCTGCCGCTGCTGGTGTCGTCGTTCAACATCATCGTGTGCAAGACGTTCTTTCAAAGCACCATCCCCGACAGCGTGATCGAATCGGCCAAGATTGACGGCGCGTCGCAGCTGTTGATCTTTGCGCGGATCGTGCTGCCGATTTCAAAGCCGGTTTTGGCCACGATCGGGCTGTTTCTGACCTTTGGATATTGGAACGACTGGTTCCAATCCTCGCTATACATCTCCAATGCCAAACTGGTCTCGCTGCAGGCGCTGCTGAACAACATGATGAAGATGCTGAGTTACATCGCCAACAATCCAACCGCCGGGTTGTCGCTTCAGCAATACAAAAACGCCATGCCCAGTGAATCGGTGCGCATGGCCATCGCGATCGTGATCGTCATCCCCATCGCCTGCGCCTATCCGTTTTTCCAGAAATACTTCATTTCCGGATTGACGATTGGCGCGGTGAAGGGTTAGCGATAATGGGAATTCATAAAAGCGGAGGAGAGGTTGGAATGAAAAAGTTTCTGGCAATGCTTCTGGTCCTGTGTCTGCTCGTCGGGATGGGGAGCGCAATGGCGACCGCGCGCGCGGACGAGATCGTGAACCTGCGCTGGGTGATGGTTGGCCGCGGCATGCCCGCCAACTACGACGCCTGGAAAGAAAAGATCAACGCCTATCTGGCCGAGAAGATCGGCGTGAACATCGACGTCGAGGTGGTGGCCTGGGGCGACTGGGATAACCGCCGCAGCGTGATCGTCAACACCAACGAGCCGTTTGACATCCTGTTCGGCAACCAAGACGTGTACAACGCCGATGTTCGCATGGGAGCGTTCCTGGACATCACCGATCTGCTCGCGGCCAACGCGCCCGGGCTGATGGAGCTGATTCCAGCCAGCTATTGGGACGCCTGCCGCATTAACGACCGAATCTACGCGGTGCCCACCTACAAGGATAGCTCGCAGAGCGAGTTTATCGTTTGGGATAAGAAGCTGGTGGACGAGCTGGGCATGGACGTGAGCGGCGCCACCACGTTTGAAGCCATGACGCCCATCCTGACCGCCATCCACGAAAAGACCGGCGGCCCGGCGTTCCCGATGCAGAAGAATGGCGCGACCTACGTCAACTTCCTGTACGACCAGATGAACACGGGCCTGCCCGCGATCGGCGTTCGCTACGACGACGCCGAGGGCAAGGTGGTGGCGGTCTACGAGCAGCCCGACGTGATGGAAACCTTGACCACCATGCACGAGTGGTACAAGGCGGGCATCATCAACGCCGACGCCGCCACCAAGCCCGAAGATGACAACTACAAGCCGTGCATGATCGCGCAGGGTTGGGCCGGCGCTGCCGTGACCACCTGGGGCCCGAACATGGGCGTTGAGGCGGTCGCGTACCAGTGGAAGGACACCGTCGTGTCCAATGACACCGTGCGCGGCTCCCTGAACAGCATCTCCGTGAACTGCGAGCACCCCGAAAAGGCGCTGGCGTTCCTGAACCTGATCAATACCGACAGCTACGTGCGCGACTCGTTCTTCTACGGCCTGGAGGGCGACGACTGGGAGTACACCGCCGATGGCCGCGTGCATCGCAACAACGTGGATTGGTCGATGGCGGGCTACACCCAGGGAACGTTCTTTAAAGTGACCCCGACCGACGACGTGGACTTCAACCAATGGGACGAGGTCAAGCAGCTGAACGAAGCCGCGAAGCCGTCCGTGCTGCTGGGCTTCACGTTTGATCCGACCAATGTCGCTGATAAGATCGCCAGCTGCTTCGAGATCTATCAGCGCTACAAGGGCGAGGTGCTGACCGGTACCACCGACCCGGCTGTGAGCGTTCCCCAGATGATGGACGAGATGAAGGCCGCTGGGTTTGACGACATCGTGGCTGATGCGCAGGCGCAGGTCAGCGCGTTCCTGGCTAAGTAATCTCGAACCCTACCCATAACGGTTTTGCCCGCGCGAAACGGGACGCCTCCCGTGGCTCCCCCGCATCGCGCGGGCTTATCACGCTTCATTTTGAAAGCGGAGGATGGCACGATGGCAACAATCATAGGACGGGCGCTGCCCAACATCCCATGGCAGGACAAACCGAGAGGTGAGACGGCGCCCGTCTGGCGCTATGAAGCAAACCCCATCATTGGACGCAACGGGAATGCGCGCTCCAACAGTGTCTTTAACAGCGCGGTCGTGCCGTTTGAAGGCGGATTCGCGGGCGTGTTTCGCTGCGACAGCCGCTCCATCAGCATGGACATCTACCTCGGCCGCAGTGAAGACGGACTCGTCTGGAAGATCGAGGACGAACCGATGGTCTTTGAGGGGGCGGACGGAGAGATTCTGAACAAGGAATACCGCTACGATCCGCGCGTGTGCTTTTTGGAAGACCGGTATTATGTCACCTGGTGCAACGGCTACCACGGCCCGACCATCGGCGTGGCGTATACCTTTGACTTTAAGAAATTCGTGCAGCTGGAGAACGCGTTTCTGCCGTATAACCGCAACGGCGTGCTGTTTCCGCGAAAAATCCAGGGCAACTATATGATGATGAGCCGCCCGAGCGACACCGGGCACACGCCGTTTGGCGACATTTTCGTGAGCCAGAGTCCGGACATGGAGTTTTGGGGGCGTCACCGGTTCATGATGGGCACGATTCGCACCAACGAGTCGGCCTGGCAGAGCACAAAGATCGGGCCCGGCCCGATCCCGATCGAGATGGATGAGGGTTGGCTGCTGATCTATCACGGCGTGCTGACCAGCTGCAATGGCTATGTATACCGCATGGGCTGCGCGATTTTGGACAGGGATGAGCCGTGGAAGGTGAAGCACAGAAGCAAAGACTACATCCTAGCGCCGCACGCGCTGTATGAGTGCGTCGGCGATGTGCCCAATGTGGTGTTCCCGTGCGCCGCGCTCAGCGATTCAGCCACCGGCCGCATCGCGATCTATTACGGCTGTGCCGACACCGTAACGGGCCTGGCGTTCACAACGGTGGACGAGCTGGTATCTTTCACCAAGGAGCATTCATAGCATGGAGTTTTTGGACAAGCGGGTCTTGGGAATTGCCGAGGAGCTCAAGAAGCTAAGCGTGCGCCAAAAGCGGCGCATCGACGCTTGGCAGTATAAGCGCGGCAACTTTGTGCATCCGGAGGACGCGCTGCGGGACGCTGAGCCGTTTGAGGCGTTCGACGCGCGCGGCATGCACTGGTACGGCCCGGACGGGCACTACTGGTTCCGCTGCGCGTGCGCGGTTTCGGACGAATTTGATGGCAAGCCGCTGTTGCTGCATCTGGCCACGCAGATCGAGGAATGGGACGACGGAAAGAACCCGCAGTTCCTGGTGTTTGTGGATGGCCAGCCGGTACAGGGGATCGACATGAACCATCGGGACGTGCTGCTGACGCGCTCGGCGAAGCGGGGGCAGGCTTTCTTGCTGGAGCTTCAGGCGTACACCGGCACGCTGCACGCCGAGTTCAGCCTGCTGGCCGATCTGCGCGAAGTGGATCCGGAGATCGAGGGGCTGTATTACGACCTATATGTGCCGCTGTCCGCTTTTGCCCGCATGGACGCGGCGAGCTTTGCTCGCATGGACCTTCTGCGCGTGCTCAATGAAGCGGTCAACATGCTGGATCTGAGGGCGCCGTATTCGGAGGCGTTTTTTGCGTCGGTGCGCGACGCGCGCGAATACTTGAAGCTGCACCTGTATCAGCAGCTGGGCGGCCATGATGAGGTGATCGCCAGCTGCATCGGGCACACCCACATCGACGTGGCCTGGTGGTGGACGGTGGAGCAGACGCGCGAGAAGGTGGGCAGGAGCTTCGCCACGGTGCTCAAACTGATGGATGAGTATCCGGGGTACAGGTTTATGTCCAGCCAGCCGCAGCTCTACGTGTTTCTGAAGCAGCGCTATCCGGAACTCTACGAAGGGGTCAAGGCGCGGATCCGCGAGGGGCGCTGGGAGCCGGAGGGCGGCATGTGGGTGGAGGCCGACTGCAACCTGACGTCAGGCGAAAGTCTGGTCAGGCAGTTCCTTTATGGCAAGCGTTTCTTCCGGGACGAGTTCGGCGTCGACAACCGCATCCTGTGGTTGCCGGATGTGTTCGGGTATTCGGGCGCGCTGCCGCAGATCATGAAGGGGTGCGGCATCGACTACTTCATGACCACAAAGCTGGCTTGGAACCAGTTCAACAAATTCCCAAACGACACGTTTCTGTGGCGCGGCATTGACGGCACCGAGATCCTGACGCACCTGGTTACCACGCTGGGCGTCGGCCAGGACGAGGCGAACTTTTTCACCACCTACAACGGCATGCTGCACCCGGACGCCATCATTGGCGGCTGGAAGCGGTACCAGAACAAGGACATCAACAATGACATTCTGGTAGCCTTCGGATACGGAGATGGCGGCGGTGGTCCGACGCGCGAGATGCTGGAGCACTCGGCGCGGTTGGAGCGGGGTATCGTGGGCATTCCCAAGGTGCGGCAGGTGTTTGCGCGCACGTATTTCGACGAGCTGGCGCAGCGCGTTCGGAACAATCGGCGCCTGGCCACGTGGGAGGGCGAGCTGTACTTCGAGTACCACCGCGGCACCTACACGTCCATGGCGCGCAACAAGCGATCCAATCGCAAGGCCGAACTGCACATGATGGATCTGGAGCTGCTGTCCATCCTGGCTGAGGCGCATGTGCCCTATCCGGTGGATGCGCTCGAGGACATGTGGAAACTGATTCTGCTCAACCAGTTTCACGACATCCTGCCCGGGTCGTCCATTCGCGAGGTGTATGAAGTCACCAGTCGCGAGTACGCAGGGCTAGAGCTGAAGATTGCGATGATGGAAGCTGAGCGCATGCGGGCGCTGTGCGCGCCGGGCGGGAACATCACGGTGTTCAACACAAAGGGCTTTGAGAGCGATGAGATCGTTTCGCTGGGCGACTGCGCTTTTGACGCGCTGCAAGACGGCGAGGGAAACCGCTATCCCGTTCAGCGCGCGCAGGATGAGGCGTTTGTCTATCTGCCCAATCTGCCCGCCAAAGGGTATCAGGTGTTCACTCCTGTGGCTGGGATCGATGCGCCCAAATCACCTTTCACGCTCGAGGGCAGCCGCCTGGACACACCGTTCTATGTGGCTGAGTTTGACGAGTGCGGCCTGTTTACGCGGCTGTATGACAAGCAGAACGAGCGCGAGGTGCTGCAGAGCGGGCAGCGCGGCAACCTGCTGCGCATGTACGAGGACAAGCCCATCTATTACGACAACTGGGACATCGACATCTATTACACAGAGAAGTACTGGGACGCAACAGCCGTGTCGCGCTTCGAGTGGACCGAGCTGAGCGCGATCCGCGCGACGCTCGAAATCGAGCGAGAGATTAGCAGCTCGGTGATCCGTCAGCGCATCCATTTTTACGCCCACAGCCGCCGGATCGACTTTGACACGTTTGTGGACTGGAAGGAGCACCAGCACCTGCTGAAGGCGCTGTTCCCGGTGGATGTACACACAGACGAGGCCACGTTTGAAATCCAGTTCGGTAACCTTACGCGCAAGACGCATCAGAACACCAGCTGGGATGTGGCGCGGTTTGAGAGCTGCGGCCAGAAGTGGATGGATCTGTCCGAAGGCCATTACGGCGTGAGCCTGCTGAACGACTGCAAGTATGGGCACTCGGTCAAGGACAGCACAATCGCGCTGACGCTGATCAAGTCGGGCATCGAGCCCAATCCCGTCACCGATCAGGAGCAGCATGTGTTCACTTACGCCCTGCTTCCGCACGCCGGCGGTTGGCGTGACGCGGGCACCATACGGCAGGCTTACGCGCTCAACCAGCCCGCGCTCGTCGCAAAGGGAGGCGCGGCGGGCACGCGCTTCTCGCTGGCTTCGGTGGATCGGTCAAACGTCGTGCTGGAGACCATCAAGCGCGCGGAGGATGGCGATGGCTGCATCGTCAGGCTGTATGAAGCGCACAACGCAAGGACTCGGGCGACGCTGCGCTGGAATCTTCCGATCGCGTCCATCGAGGAGTGTAACCTTATCGAGCAGCCTATAGGCGATTGCGCCTTCCAGGGGCGTGAGTTGGCGTTTGAAATCAAGCCATACGAGATCAAGACATTCCGGATCCGTTCCTGTTGAGCGGTGGTTCGGATGGCGAGAGGGGCCCTGTAAGCGCCATGCTTTCAGGACCCCTCTCCGTACAAAAACCACCGGCTGTGCCGATGGTTCAGTGTGAGTGAGATTGCGCGGTTGAACAAAAGCCGCCGCGCGAGAAATCAGCTCCTCCGCGTTTTCAAACGGTCCCAAGCGCAGGGATGGATGCCTAAGCGCAGGCGAAGTATTGTCTGCGTTATAATCCGTTTGCCCTAATAAACCGAAGTGGACGTCAGGTCGACCTTGACGCCATTGTCGCGGGTCCGGGTCAGCTTGGCCTTGCCGCCGTCTCCGTCTTCGATGCTCATCTTCTCGATGCCGTACGTGTTGAAGAACGCGATGACTTCGTTTTCTACGAAGTGCGGCCAGTTCTGCACCTTTTTTTTCTTCGAATCCTCGTTCATGAATTGCTCGATGGACTTGTTCTCGTTGTCGTTCATGTTGTGCCTCCTGAATGTAGTGCGCGGCAAAGCCGCAGATCCATATCATACAAAATCGGTGCAGAATGTATCCACCGGAATTGTGTTAACCATGCGGCCAGCTCCCTTGTGTCCGTCGGCAGCCATGCGCGCTGGTCATCAGAACCTCGGAGGCTCAATTGTCCGGGCTTTCCAGAATAATTACCAGCGCGGTGGACGGCGGGCGCTTGTTTCTTCCAGCCTGATACCCTATAATGGTAGTGTCAGTTTGGTTCGCTGGGCAAGCGCCATTTCTGAATCCAGGTATCCGATGGTAACCATTAGGGGGTCTTAGCATGTTGGCAAAGAGGGAGCTGCCGCCTTGCCCGGTGGCGACCGCGCTGGAGATGATCGGCAACAAATGGAAGATCCTGATTCTGCGCGACTTGCTCTCCGGCACGAGGCGCTTTGGCGAGCTGCGGAAGAGCGTGGCGGGCATCAGCCAGAAGGTGCTGACCGACAACCTGCGCGCTATGGAGCAGGATGGCCTGCTCAGCCGGGCGGTGTTCGCTGAGGTGCCGCCTCGGGTGGAATACACTTTGACGGAGCTGGGCGAGTCGCTGCGGCCAGTCGTCGACATGCTGGCTGCGTGGGGCAGCGCTTACAAGCGGAAGGTGCAGGGCGGGGATCCGGCCTGACGTTCAAAACGAGGTTTTTTTAAGGAGGACAACCAATGGATCTCAAAGGGCGAGTTACCATTCCCACCGATATGGACGTGATCGAGCAGACGCTTGAGATCATGAGGTTGTGGGGCGCGGACGCCATTCGCGACTGTGACGGCACCGAGTTTCCGGTGGCGCTCAAAGACGCCGGGGCGAAAGTGTACGCGACTTACTATACCACCCGCAAGGACAACGCCTGGGCGAAGGCGCACCCGGAGGAGGTGCAGCAGTGCTACATCATGACGGGATTCCATGCGGCCGAAGGGGAATGCCTGAGCATCCCGCTGATGGAGGGCATCAGCCCGGACCTGCTGCAAGTGAACGACCGGGACGACATCAGGCGATGGTGGGAGGTCATAGACCGCACGACGGGCGAGGTGGTGCCGGTTGCCGATTGGTCGTATGCCGATGGCGCGGTGAGCATCCGGAACTCGAAGCCCTACCACGAATACACTGTCAGCTTCCTGGCGTATCTGATCTGGGATCCGGTGCACATGTACAACGCCGTTGTGAATGACTGGAAGGATTTTGAGCGCCAGATCACCTTCGATGTGCGCCAGCCTCTGACCCACGCGCACTCGCTGGAGCGGCTGCGAAAGTTCCTGCGGGACAATCCCTATGTGGACGTGGTGCGCTTCACCACATTCTTTCATCAGTTCACGCTGGTGTTCGACACGCTGCGTCGCGAAAAGTATGTGGACTGGTATGGATACTCCGCCTCGGTCAGCCCTTATATCCTGGAGCAGTTCGAGCAGGAGGCGGGCTATCCGTTCCGCGCGGAATACATCATCGACCAGGGTTACTACAACGGCCAGTATCGGGTGCCTTCCAAGCAGTTTATGGACTATGTCAAGTTCCAGCGACGCGAGGTGGCGAAGCTGGCGAAGGAATTCGTGGACATCGTGCACGAAGAGGGCAGAGAGGCCATGATGTTCCTAGGCGACCACTGGATCGGCACCGAGCCGTTCATGGACGAGTTTGCGGGCATCGGGCTGGACTCGGTGGTGGGCAGCGTGGGCAACGGCTGCACGCTGCGGCTGATCTCGGACATCAAGGGCGTAAACTACACCGAAGGGCGCTTCTTGCCCTACTTCTTCCCGGACACCTTTCATGCGGGCGGCGACCCGGTGCGCGAGGCCAAGGAGAACTGGGTCACAGCTCGCCGCGCCATCCTCAGGAGCCCGATCGACCGCATCGGCTACGGCGGATACCTCAAGCTGGCGCTGGATTTTCCGGAGTTCGTGGAGTACGTGAAATCGGTATGCGATGAGTTCCGCACGCTGTATCAAAACGTGAAGGATACCTCGCCATACTGCCTGAAGCGGGTGGCGGTGCTGAATGCCTGGGGCAGGATGCGTGTCTGGGGATGCCACATGGTGCACCACGCGCTGTACCAGAAACAGAACGTTGCCTATGCGGGCGTGATTGAAGCGTTGTCCGGCGCTCCGCTTGACGTTTCATTCATCAGTTTTGAGGACATCCTGAGCGATCCGTCGGTGCTGAACGGCATCGACGTGGTGCTGAACGTGGGCTGGGGAGAGACGGCCCACGGCGGTGGCGACTACTGGAAGAATGAGAAGATCGTCACGGCTGTGCGGCGGTTCATCGCAAAGGGCGGCGGCTTCATCGGCGTGGGCGAGCCCTCTGCGGCGCAGTGGCAGGGGCGCACATTCCAGCTGGGACAGGCGCTGGGCGTAGAGCAGGAAAAGGGTTTCACGCTGGGCTATGACAAGTATAACTGGGATGAAGCGCCGCACTTCATCACCGAGGATGCGCAGGGCGAGATTGACTTTGGATTTGGCGCGCGCAATGTGTACGCGCTGGAGGGTGCGCAGGTGATCGTGCAGCGCGAAAAAGAGGTTCGGCTGGCGGCGAATGAGTTTGGGCAGGGGCGCTGCGTGTACCTGAGCGGGCTGCCCTACAGCTTCGAAAACGCGCGGCTGTTGCTGCGCGCCGTGCTGTGGAGCGCGCACGCGGAGGGAGAGCTTAGGCGTTGGTTCTCAAGCAACGTGAATGTGGATGTGCATGCCTACGTGAAAAACGGCAAGTATTGCGTGGTGAACAACACCTATGAGCCACAGAAGACCACGGTGTATGTGGGCGAAGGCAGCTCGTTCGACGTGTCGCTTCTAGCCAATGAGATCCG
>JAVBQA010000088.1:0-6813 GCA_031549325.1 Eubacteriales bacterium
GCAACTGATGACCGAGCTGCAGGCGGTGGGCATTACCGCCATGGGCAGCCTGATGACGATCCCGTCGGTGGCCGCGATCCTGTCCTCCATGATGGGCGGCATGATGTAATCGCCAGTCACAGCGCCAGCGCCCCGGTCTACGCCGGGGCGCTTTCCTAACGAGCAAGGAGGTTAAATGTGAACGAGAAGCTGTATTCCTTCGACGCGGTGCTTCAGAAGGTGCCGGACATCGACGGCGCGTATGTGGAGTTTCCTCACGATGTAAAGCAGGAATTTGGCAAGGGCCGGGTCAAGGTGCGCGCCACGTTCGACGGCGTTCCCTACGACGGCAGCCTGGTGCGCATGGGCACGCCCTGCCACATCATCGGCGTGCAGAAAGCCATCCGCGCGCAGATCAAAAAGCAGCCGGGCGACACCGTGCGCGTCACCATTCAGGAACGGGCATGAAACGCATTCGAAACATCGGCATACTGGCCCATGTGGACGCGGGCAAGACCACGCTGTCCGAGCGCCTGCTGACCCGCGCGGGCGCGATCCGGCAGCCGGGCTCGGTGGACGCGGGCACGGCCCACACCGACAAGCTGGCGCTCGAGCGGCGGCGGGGCATCTCGGTGCGCGCCACGGCCGCGCCGCTCGACTGGAAGGGCACGCGCATCAATCTGATTGACACCCCGGGCCACGCCGACTTCGCCTTTGAGGTGGAGCGCAGCCTGTGGGCGCTGGACGGCGCGGTGCTGCTGATCAGCGCGGCCGACGGCGTGCAGCCCCAGGCTGAGCTGCTGTTTCACGCGCTGAGGGAGAGGAGCATCCCCACACTCATTTTCATCAACAAGACCGACCGCGAGGGCGCGGACGTGGGCGCTGCGATCCGTCAGGCCAAGGCGCTGCTCAGCCCGATGGTGGGGCTGTACCGAAGCGACGAACAGCTGCAGGAGGCGCTGGCTGAGCGCGACGAGCGCGCCATGGCGGACTTCCTTTCAGGCGCCGTGTACCCTCGCGCCAAACTGCTGTCCGAGATCCGCCCTCTGGCGCTTGCCGGGCAAGTGTTTCCGGCGTTTGATGGCTCGGCGCTGAAGGATGAGGGCGTCGAGCCGCTGCTGGACGCCATCGTGGAGCTGCTGCCGGCCCCGTCCGGCAAGGACGAAGGCCCGCTGTGCGGCGTGGTGTTCGCGGTAGAGCCGGACGACAGCATGGGCCGCGCGGCCTGCGTGCGGCTATACTCCGGCCAGCTGAAGAACCGGGACAGCGTGCGCATCGCGGATCAGCATCCGAAGATTACCCAGATCCGCGCGCTGTCGCTTGGCCCAAAGGGCGAGGACATCGGCCAGCTGGGCGCGGGCGAGCTGGGCGTGGTTTACGGTCTGTCGGACGCGCGGGTGGGCCAGGTGCTGGGCGACCCCTCCCTGTTGCCCCACCGGGTGCAGGCGGGCGAGCTGGGCGCGCCGCTGCTGATGGTAAAGCTGACGCCTCACGATTCCGCCCAGCTGCCCGCGCTTCGGGCTGCCTTGAGCCTGCTCAGCGCTGAGGATCCGCTGCTGGGCGTCACAGCGCTTCAGGGCGAGCCTCACATCCGCGTGATGGGCGCGATTCAGCTGGAAGTGTTGCAGGAGCTGGTGCCGCAGCGGTTCGGGATCCCGGTCTCGTTCGGGCCGCCCCGCGTGATTTTCCGGGAGACCATCAGAAAAAGCGCCATGGGCTTTTACGCCTATACCATGCCAAAACCCTGCTGGGCGGTGCTGAAATTCCAGATCGATCCGCTGCCCAGGGGCAGCGGCGTGGTGTTCGAGTCGGTGGTGCCCGCCCGCGAGATTCTGCCGCGCTACCAGCACCAAGTGGAGCAGGCGATTCCGCTGGCCATCAAGCAGGGCATGCTGGGCTGGCAGGTGGACGACGTCCGGATCACGCTGGTCGCCGGCGAGCACCATCTGGTGCACACCCACCCGCTGGACTTCATCGTGTGCACGCCGATCGCGTTTCTGGACGGCATGCGGCGCGGCGGCTCGATGCTGCTCGAACCGTATCAGGAGCTGACCATCACCGCGCCGGAATCGCACACCGGACGGCTGATCAGCGAGATTGCCGCCATGAGGGGCGCGATTTTGCATACGGAAAACCGCGGCTCCATGGTGGTGCTTCGGGCCGAAGCGCCCGTGAGCAGCTCGCTGGACTTCAGCGTGCGGCTGCCCCAGATCACCAGCGGCCGGGGCGCGCTGTCGGTGCGGCTGTCCGGCTATCGCGACTGCCCCATGGATCCGCCTGCCATCTGCCCGCGCGCGGGCGTGCATCCGCTGGACACCAGCAAGTACATCCTGGCTTCCCGAAGCGCGCTGGACGGCGCGATCTTCGACCCGTGATCGCTCCATCCTCGTCGACACGCACGGATTTGGGCGCCGCCCGGGTGCTTTTTTGAGTCACTTTATACAATCTCCCAGGAATTGTGCGAATAACAATGGCTTTTTTTTCGCTTTTGTGTTATGATTTATGATAGTCTGGGGAGTGTTTGATAGGTTGACAATTCTAAGTCTATAAAGACGGTGATTGTGTGAACATCTACCCGATAATAAGGGCGCGCCGCCACACAGAGGCAACCGGGAAAAAGCACCTGAATAGGTGTTTATTCTTGGTTTTTCTTTATGCCGCGCTGCCGGCCCTGGGTGCGCTGGATGTTGACGAAAACGACCTGTCGGCCTTCGAATCCCTGCCCGTGATCCAGTCGCCCGCCCAGCCCGACAGCGCTTGGAAACTGATCGCAAGTCCTGTCGAGGCGCGGCCCCTGAGCCTGATCCCGGTCGGCGTTCAGCCCTCCAGACGGCTGTTGCTTCGCGCGATTCTGCTGTGTATGCTGGGCACAATCGCGATTCGCTTTTTGCTGGTTCCCGTGGGATTGCACGCACCGCCCGACCGACCCTTTTGCGCTGCCCCTTATAAAACACAGGAGGGATACATCACATGATCAGAGTCGACATCATATGGGCGATCATTGCCATCGTGGTCAGCCTGGGTTCTTTCGTCATCGCGTGGTACTTTTACAAGTGGATCAAGGCGCTGCCCACCGCCAACGCCGAGCTCGAGAACGTTGGCAAGCTGATCAAGGACGGCGCGTTTGCATTTCTGAAGCGCGAGTACCGCGTGCTGCTGGTCTTTGCGGGCTGCATCAGCGTACTGATTTTGCTGTTCTTCCCTCACCCGTTCTGGACAGCTTCGGACGGCATGATGACCAACCTGAAGATGATGCTGTCCTATCTGGCCGGCACGGTCATCTCCGCGTTGGCTGGCTGGATCGGCATCTCGACCGCGACGGTGGCCAACATGAAGGCCGCCTCGGCCGCTCGTGACGGCGTGCCTCCCTCCTTCATGGCGGGCTTCCGCGGCGGCGCCGTGATGGGCATGGCGGTCGTGGGCAGCTCGCTGTTCGGCACCGCGCTGCTGTACATCCTGTTCCACAGCTTCGATCTTGAGTATGTCGACAACATCGTGCTGGCGTTCAGCTTTGGCGCGTCGTCGCTGGCGCTGTTTGCCAAGGCAGGCGGCGGCATTTTCACCAAGACCGCCGACATCGCCGCCGACCTGGTCGGCAAGGTTGAGCTGGGCCTGCCAGAAGACGACCCGCGCAACCCGGCCGTCATCGCCGACAACGTGGGCGACAACGTGGGCGACGTGGCCGGCATGGGCGCCGACCTGTTCGACTCCAACGTGGCCGCCATCGCCGCCGCGCTGGTCATCGCGCTGCCTCTCGGGCTGGTGGGCCTGATCTTCTGCTTTGGCGCGCTGGGCCTGCTCGCCTCCATGGCGGGCGTTCTGGTGGCCAAGGTGGGCAAGAACGGCAACATCTCCGCCGCCATCAACAACAACACCTACGTGACCTGCGCCATCTTCGCGGTGCTGACGTTTGTGGCCTGCGCCATCGGCGGCTACGAGGGCCGCACGTTCTCCGACATGATGCGCCTGTGGGGCGCCACCATGCTGGGCCTGGGCGTTGGCGTGGTCATCGGCCTGGTGTCCGACTACTTCACAGGCGACGACAAGAAGCCGGTTGACCGCGTGGCGCAGGCTTGCCAGTCGGGCCCGGCGTTCACGATCCTGACCGGCATCTCCTACGGCTTCCTGTCCTCCTGCCCCTCGCTGATCGGCATCGGCGTGGCGGCGCTCGGTTCCTACTTCCTGTGCCAGCCCATCGGAGACGGCTTTGCCATGATGGGTATCGCCTCCGCCAGCCTGGGTATGCTGTCCATCGTGGGCATGATCGTGTCCAACGACGCCTACGGCCCCATCGTGGACAACGCCCGCGGCATGGCGGAAATGGGCGGCCTGGGCGAGGAAGTGCTGGAGCGCTGCGACCAGCTTGACTCGGCGGGCAACACCGCCAAGGCCATCACCAAGGGCTTCGCGATCGGCGCGGCGGGCTTGACGGTCATCTCGCTGCTGGGCGCGTTCCAGAACATCGCCCTCGAGGCAGCGCAGGCGGTCGGCAAGCAGATTGCGTCCGGCTTCGACCTGATGAACCCGACGGTGTTCTTCGGCGTGCTGGTGGGCGTTTCGATCCCGGCCGTCTTCAGCGCGATGCTGATGATGGGCGTGGACAAGAACGCGCAGCGCATGGTCAAGGAAATCCACAGGCAGTGGGACTCCATCCCCGGCCTGAAAGAGGGCAGGGATGGCGTGCGCCCCGACTACAACGGCTGCATCGACATCGCCACCAAGGGCGCGCTCAGAGAGCTGATCCCGGCGGGCCTGGTGGCCATCGTCTCCACGGTGCTCGTGGGCTTCGTCGGCGGCGTGGACGCCATCGGCGGCTTCCTGACCGGCAACATCACCAGCGGTCTGCTGATCGCGCTGCTGATGAGCAACGCCGGCGGCCTGTGGGACAACGCCAAGAAGTACATCGAGTCGGGCAACTACGGCGGCAAGGGCTCTGACGCGCACAAGGCGGCCGTCATCGGCGACACTGTGGGCGATCCCTTCAAGGACACCGCGGGCCCGTCCATCAACACCCAGGTTACCGTGGTCTCGCTGGTCTCCTCGCTGGCTGCTTCGCTGTTTGTGATGTACTCGCTGTTCTAATCCGGACAATGCGCCCCCGGGCCACAGGTTTGGGGGCGCATTGATGAGAATTTACTAGCCAAAGGGGGAACCGACTTGGACATTTGGAATCAATTGCTCATCGGATTCACGGGCCAGAAACCCATTGACCTTGCGCAAATGCTGTTCATGATGCTGCTGGGCGGCGTGCTGATTTACCTGGCCATCGCCAAAGACTATGAGCCCATGCTGCTGCTGCCCATCGGGTTTGGCGCGATTCTGGCCAATCTGCCCGGACATGCCGTGCTCACCTACGAAGGCGCGCCCGGTTTCCTGACGATCCTGTACAACGCGGGCATTCTGACTGAGCTGTTTCCGCTGTTGATCTTCATCGCCGTGGGCGCGATGATTGATTTCTCAGTGCTCTTGAAAAACCCAAAGATGATCTTTTTCGGCGCGGCCGCCCAGTTCGGCATCTTCGCCACGGCCTGCGCCGCGCTGATGCTGGGCAAGATGTTCCCGAGCCTGGGGATTGACCTGAAAATCGCCTCGGCCATCGGCGTCATCGGCGCGGCGGACGGCCCGACCTCGATCTTCGTGGCCAGCAAGTTCGCGCCAACCTACCTGGGCGCCATCTCGGTGGCGGCCTATTCCTATATGTCGCTGGTGCCGATCATCCAGCCCCCGATCATCAGGATGTGCACCACCAGGGAAGAGCGCAAGATCAAGATGTCCTACGACGAGAAGCCGGTCAGCCGGGTGATTCTGATCCTGTTCCCGATCATCATCACGCTGGTGTCGGGCTTCATTGCGCCCGTGAGCGTGCCGCTGATCGGCGCGCTGATGTTCGGCAACCTGATCCGCGCCTGCGGCGTGCTGGAAGGCCTGTCCGGCTTCGCGCAGGATGGCCTGGCCAAGCTGGTCACGCTGCTGCTGGGCATCTCGATCGGCGCTTCCATGAAGTATGACGCCTTCCTGCAGTGGCAGACGCTGCTGATCATGGGCCTGGGCCTGTTCGCGTTCGTGTTTGACACGGTGGGCGGCATCATGATCGCCAAGCTGTTCAACCTGTTCAGCAGGGAAAAGGTCAACCCGATGATCGGCGCCGCGGGCATATCGGCGTTCCCGATGAGCTCGCGCATCGTGCATAAGATGGCGCTGAAGGAAGACCCGTACAACTTTATCCTGATGCAGGCCACCAGCGCGAACGCGTCCGGCCAGCTCGGCTCTGTGGTGGCGGGCGGCATGATTCTGGCGCTGGTGCCGGAACTCATGAAAATGATCGGAGGTTAATCAGATGACAGATATCACTGCCTCGTTTGTGCTGATGGGCCTCGGCTGGGGCGCCACATTTCTGGCCCTGCTCGCGTTCTACGGCGTGGTCTCGCTGTTGATGAAGATCATGCCCGAGGACAAGGAATCCGCCGAAGACTAGTCATCCAAAAACAAGCGGCCCGAAGCGCTAACGCTTCGGGCCGCTTGTTTCTATCCGCTTTGATACCAATGAAAAATAGTAACGCCTCCAAAGCGGCGAGAGTTTTTTCGCCCTGCAAGGAGCTGGAGTGCAGCGTAGCAGAGATACGCTAAGCGGAGGGCGACGCCGCAGGGCGGAAAATAATCCGGCGCGACGTGGCGTTACGTTGTAGAATTGGTATGATACTACTTCAAAACATTAAAGCATCATATAACCAAGCTCTATGAGTAATAGAAGCGACGCGAGTGGGGTTATGGAGCAGCGCGGAAACAGTGGAACAAAGCCTGTCGACAACCAATTCGAGGGAGTCAAAGACCTCG
>JAVBQA010000042.1:0-43025 GCA_031549325.1 Eubacteriales bacterium
AGGATCGCGCCCGCAGGCGCGAAACCCCCTACCGAGCCGCCTCCGTTTGAGCCGGCGCGTTGGCGGGCAGCGACATGGGGTTGGCGGGCTCGATCAGCACCGCCACCAGCCAAAACATCAGCGCGCACAGCAGCGCGCCCACGCAGATCAGCAGCGCCGCCAGCACATGGGACACCGGCTTTCTGGCGCGCGGCGCGGTGTCGGCGTCGCGCTCGAAGGCACGGAACACCACGCCGCTGTCCGGCACGTCGTCGGAATGCGCGCACAAGAGCATGATCAAAAGCCGCTCCAGGCTGTCCTCCATCACGTGGCGGTCCCCGCCGTGGCTGACGCGCGAGCGCTCCAGTCGCCGGCGAAACCGGAACAGCGCCTCCTTGACGTCGGCGGGCTTTTCGTCCATGATCTGCGCGATCTGGCTGACCCGCAGCCCGCAGCCGTAGTACAGCATCAGCGTTCGGACCAGCTCGTCCGATTCGCGCATCAGCCGCGCGTACAGCGTCTTTTGTTCGGATGTGATCTCGCCCGCAGGCTCAGGCGGAGTCCAGTCGCCGTCAAAGCTGCCCACGCTCCGGATGTTTCCAAGCTCGCTCAGCGCCACCATGCGAACGGTCTGCTGCAGACCCTCCCGGAAACTCATGCGCTCGCGCCACTCGTTGCGGCGCAAATAGGCCTCATACACCGCCTTTTTGAGCGTGTACTCGGCCAGCTCCAGATTGCCCACGATGGCGTGTGCCTCCCGGAACAGTTCGATGTAGAGCGGGCGCAGCTTCAGGATGTATCCCTGCGGGTCATCGATGGATTGTTTCATGTGGCTCTCCGTTCGTTTCCGCGCGCGCGGAGTTATGGAATGCAAGCAAACGCTGTTCGCCCCCAGGCGCTGTTTTTCGGTCGGACTCCCGACGTGTGGAGGCACTTTGTGCGCGCCCGCGGCGCTCCCCTACGACATGCCCGCTATCCCCTCAAACAGCGGCTTCACGCAGCCATAAATCTGCTTATACACCGCGAACACCTGCTTGTACCGCTCGGCCCAGGCGGGATTGACCTCGTGGCTGGATCGCGCGCGCACGATGGCCGCGCCCTGCTCATAGCTGTCGTAGATCCCGATGCCGACGCCCGCCGTGATGGCCGCGCCCAAGCTCGTCCCCTCGCCCGGCGCCATGTGCACCCGGGTGGTGAGGTTGAACACGCTGGCGAAGATGTCCGGCCACAGGCCGGATCTCGCGCCGCCGCCGGTCAGCATCAGCGAACGCACCGGCTCGCCGCACTCGGCCATGACCTCGGCCACCTGGTACAGAGACATGGCCACGCCTTCGTACACCGCCCGCGCCACGTGGCGCTGGTCGTGGTACAGCGAAAACCCGATCAAGCAGCCCTTGGTGTTCGGATCCCAGTAGGGGGTGCGCTCCCCCATCAGCGTGTTCAGGAACAGCACGCCCTCGGCCCCCGGCTCGATGCTGCGCGCCATGCCCTCGACGCGGTAGTAATCAGGCCCCGAGTGCACATCGCCCGCGCCCGCGCCGGACAGCAGGTTGTTCACCGCCCAGTCGTAGGCTGCCGCGCCGGTTTGGATCACGCCCAGCGTGTGGTTGACTTCGCCGTTCATATCAAGATAATTGAAGATGCGCATCTTGGGGTCGAGCAGCGGCTCTTTTGTCAGCTGGCTCACCCATGCGCTGGAGCCGATGCAGCAGTAGGCCGAGCCCGGCCCGGTCAAGCCAGCGCCCCGCCCGGCGCAAGCGCCGTCGCCGCCGCCCACCGCCACGGGCGTTCCCGGCAGCAGCCCCGTCAGGCGGGACGCCTCGCGGGTGATCCGCCCGGCCACGTCGTGCCCCGGCCGGATGCGCGGCAGGTTGTTCTCGCCGATCCCCAGCTCTCTGAGCAGCCCGCCGGCCCACACCTTGCCCCTGATGTCCAGCATGGTGGTCAGCGAAGCGTCCGAATAATCGGTGGCCGAGAAGTCCCCGGTCAGCCGGCCGTATAGATAGTCCTTGGTCATCAGGAACCAGCTGGTTTTCTTGTAAACATCCGGCCGGTTTTTTCTCAGCCACAGGATCTTGGGCAGCGTGAAGTGCACATCCAGCCGGTTCCCGGTCAGGTGGTAGAAGTCCTCCGGGGATATGACGGCCTGAATCTCCTGGAGTTCCCTGAACGAGCGAGCGTCCGAGTGCAGGATGTTGGGGTGCAGCGCGCGCCCCTCCGCGTCCACCGCCACGCAGCCGTTCATCGTGCCGGACAAACCCACGCAAGCCACTTCCTCGGCGCGCACCTGGCTGAGCAGTTCGCGCACGCCCTCGAAGATGGCTTTCGCGATGGGCTCCATGTCCTGCTCAGCCCAGTTGGGCTTCGGGTAGCTGGTCTTGTATTCCTTTTTCGCGCTGCACAGCGCTACGCCGGTTTTGTCAAACACCGTGCACTTGCAGCCGGTGGTGCCCGCGTCCAGCGTCAGGATCAGCTCTTTCGCCATGTCGCGCCTCCCTTTTTTCGTTCGCGGCGGTTGCGCTCCTCGCCCCAGGCCGCACCCACAAATCCCAGCAGCACAGCAAGCAGCGCCATACCCGGCTCGGGCAACACGCCGATCATCAGCACGCTCGTCAACACAAAGCACGGCGCAGGCACAAGCCATGACAAATAGTAATGAAGCCCTTTTCGCACCGCAAAACAGGCCAGCGCGGCGGCCAGCAGCGGCAGCAGCCCGTAGCCGAAAACGTCATAGCAGACTCCGGCCTGTTTAGTGGGCAGCATCAGACAGAATAACAGCAGCAACGCCGACGCAATCATCGCCAGCGCAGCCTCGCACAAAAGTGCCAGATGCCAGCGCCAGTTTCTGGTTTTAAACATGTTCTTCTTCCGTCCATCAACGTGGTTCGGGTGTATTATACCATTTCTCAGGGCAAACTATCAAGCGTGCGGCATCCGCAATATATATCGACAATCAGAAGCATTTAAGGCCAATAGACCGTGGGGCTACTCACGAAAAACGACTAAACTGAGTACAATCCTGTTTCACGCGGCAGTATTTAGGAAATTTTCCAGGCGGGAGGCTGATCGGGTTTGGATTACACCGGCCTTGGCAAACGCATTCGCAAAGAAAGAAAAGCGCAACATCTGACACAAGAAGCACTGGCAGAAAAAGTAGGCATTTCGCTGTCCTTCCTGGGCCACATAGAGCGCGGTTCCCGCAAAGCCAGCATCGAGACGCTGGTCGGCATCGCCAATACGCTGGGCGTGTCGCTGGATGGGCTGCTATCCGACTCGCTCACCGGCAACGACGAGGCACAAGCCAACGATACGGCCTCACAGCGCGATCTATTGCGCGAAATCAACCGGCTGATCGAAACCAACCTGGAGAAGTGGGAACGCTGATATATCCGAGAAACCACCGCTTGGCATGAGCCGGGCGGATTTTTTTTACGCGTCGCGGAAGAATGCCGCGGGGGGAGCCGCCCCGGCATGGGGTGCGTTCCAGAGCGCCCCCCCGTCGCTCCCCTATAGCGAAAAGGGGAGAAACAGCTCGCCATCCCCCGGGTTCAACGCCCAGGCTTCCTTGAATCCGGCCTGGCGCGCCAGCTCCAGCGCGGACTCGAATCCAAAGTCGATCAGCTCCGCGTCGTGGCAGTCGCTCGAAAGGATCACCCGCCCGCCAAGCTGCTTCCAACGGCGCAGCAGCGGCAGATCCGGGTAGGGTCGGAGCAGGTATCCGCGCGCCATGGCGCCGGTGTTCACCTCCATCAGCGCGCCCGGAAACGCCATGCGCTCCATGGCCTCCATGGCGATCCTCAGATAGCCCTCCCCCGCCTTGTTGAAGTAGCGCCCGGCGCCGTTGGTCTTTCGGATCAGGTCAAAATGCCCGATGATGTCGGGCTTGTAGCTTTCAATGTAGCTGGCCAGCCGCTCATAATACGCAGCCGCGTAGCGCAGCCCGTCCCCGCTGAAGCCTTCGCCCACCAGCCGATCCACCTGCTCCTTGGTGCTGTCCACGGCGACCATCTCGCCGTCCAGCGGAAGGTAGTGCACCGAGCCGATCACATAGTCGTAGTCGTCCCTCTGGGCGGTGGATTCGCTGTCCCGCTCGATGCCCCGGTACACCCGCAGCGCGGGCGCATAGTGCTGCTTCAGCCACTCGATCTGCAGCCGATACATGCGCTCGGTCTGCGGACTCAGGCAGTAGGCCAGGTCGAACGGCTGGACGGCATGCTCCGAAAACCCCAGCGAGGCGAATCCCCGCTCGATGGCTGACAGCACCATCTGCTCGGCCGAGGATTTGCCGTCTACCAGAATCGTGTGCGCGTGGGGCGTGGATTTGATCATGGGAACACTCCCGTCCTGTGTGTTGCCACCTCATTATAATCGATCCGAGTCGCAAACACAACAAAAGATCCCTCGCCGGATGGCGAAGGATCTCTGGAAAAAGTCTTCAGAAGAATCTGACGCGGTACACATCCTCCATCTTGCGGATGGCGTCCACGACCCCGTTGTGATCCTCGTCCAGATCGAGCACAGTGTACGCGAACTGGCCCTTGGACTTGTTCACCATGCTGCCGATGTTGATGCCCCGCTCGGCGATCAGCGCGGTGAACTGGCCAACCATGCCGGGGGTGTTCTTGTGCATGACGCAGATGCGGTGGCTGCCGTTCAGCTCGGGCAGCTCACAATCCGGGTAGTTGACCGAGTTCTTGATGGCGCCTTCCTTCAGGTATGCGTCCAGCTGCCTGGACGCCATGACCACGCAGTTGTCCTCGCTCTCGGGAGTGGACGCGCCCAGATGCGGGATGGCGATGACGCCCTTCTTGCCCAACAGCTCCTCCGTCGGGAAATCGGTCACATAGCAGCGCAACTGGCCGCTCTCAAGCGCCGCCAGCACGTCTTGAGCCACCACCAGCTCGCCCCGCGCCAGGTTGATCAGGGTCGCGCCGCGCTTCATCTTGGCGAGGGTGTCCTTGTTGATCATGCCGCGCGTCTTGTCCATCAGCGGCAGGTGCAGCGCCACGTAATCAGACTTGCCCAGCAGCTCGTCCAGCTCCTTCACCTTGCCGATGGAGCGGCTCAGCATCCAGGCGTGATCCACCGAAATGTACGGGTCGTACCCGGTGACCACCATGTCCAGCGCCTTGCCGGCGTTGGCCACCAGCACGCCGATTTCGCCCAGGCCCACCACGCCCAGCCGCTTCCCGGAGATCTCCGGGCCGACGAACGCGCCCTTTCCCTTCTCGACGAGCTTGGGCACCTCGCTCCCCTGGCCTTGCAGGCCCTTCGCCCAGTCGATGCCGCCCACGATGTCGCGGGAGCTGATCAGCAGCGCCGCCACGCAAAGCTCTTTCACCGCGTTTGCGTTGGCGCCCGGGGTGTTGAACACCACCACGCCCGCCTCGGCGCACGCGTCCACCGGGATGTTGTTCACCCCCGCCCCCGCCCGGCCAATGGCCAGGAGGGACGCGGGCATCTCGTATTTGTGCATGTCCGCCGAACGCACCAGGATACCGTCCGGATTCTCTACATCTGCGCCCACCACATAGTCCGTCTTGGACAGATACTGTTTGTAGATGGGGGAAATCGAATTCAAGCACTTGACGTTGTACATAACGCGCACATCCTTTCACACGGGGGGCGCTGCCCCCTTCCTCTTTGGGCGATGGGGCGGCCCGGCCGACATCGCGGCTGCGCCTCCCTGTCCAAAGAATCTCCGGCCCGCTTGCTCCGCCCCTGGCAGCGTCCCTCAAGCGTTCTTTTCCTCGTAATCCTTGATCGCCTCGACCAGCTTCTTGACGCCCGCCACCGGCATGGCGTTGTAAATGGAGGCGCGCATGCCGCCCACGGAGCGATGGCCCTTCAGGTTGATGAGGCCTTGCGACTGGGCGTATTTGATGAAGGCCTCGTCCTTGTCGGCGTCGCCGGTGGTGAACACGGCGTTCATGCGCGAGCGGAACGGGGGCTCGGCGATGGCGCGGAACAGCTTGCTGTTGTCCAGGCAATCGTAGAGCAGGTTGGCCTTCTCGATGTTGATTCTCTCCATGGCGGGCACGCCACCCTGCTCCTTCAGCCACTCGAGGCACAGCTTCGCCATGTAGATCGAGTAGGTGGAGGGCGTGTTGATCATCGAGTCGTTCTCGTCCTGCAGCTTCAGGTTCATGATCTTGGGGCACTGATCCATGGCTTTGCCGAGCAGCGAACGCTTGACGATGACCAGCGTCAGCCCGGCGGGACCGATGTTCTTCTGCGCACCTGCAAAGATGAGCCCAAACTTGCTGACATCATAAGTCTCGGACAGGATGTTGCTGGACATATCGGCCACCAGCGGCACAGCGCCGGTGTCGGGCATCTCGGTGAACCGCGTGCCGTAGATGGTGTTGTTGGTGCAGACATAGAAATAGTCCGCGCCCGGGTCAAACTTGCCGCTGTCCAGCGCCGGGATGCGGGTGTAGCTGATGGGTTTGGAACTGGCCACGCAGTTGACGGTGCCGTATTTTGACGCCTCGACCATGGCGATGTGGGCGAAGCTGCCGCTGTCCACGTAGTCGGCGCGGCCCGAGCTGGTCATCAGGTTCATGGGCACCGCCGAGAACATCGCCGTCGCGCCGCCCTGCAGCATCAGCACGGCGTAATCGTCCGGCACGGACATGAGTTCCCGCACCAGCGCCACGCAGCCGTCGAAAATCTCCAGGTACATCTTGCTCCTGTGGCTCATCTCCATCACGCTGACGCCGGTGCTGCCATAGCACAGCATCTCCTGCGCTGCGCGGGAAAGCGCTTGCTCAGGCATCACGGCGGGGCCGGGCGAGAAGTTGAAAACTCGATCCATAACGGTCGCCTCCCTATGCTGGATTGTTTGGTAATTGTCAAAGATTGTATCAAAGAAAACGGCGCTTGGCAAGCGCCGGTCTTGCATATTCATGTTATATTCCTTGGATTTCCGCAAATTTATGCAGGGAGCTTGTCCCGGCCGGACAGACGGAAGAAAAGCCGCCCGATGGCTGATCCCGCGGGACAGACGGAATCCCTTCCCATTGATGATTTGCCCGGCAAACCGCTGGGCGCACGGCGCGCGCCCGCAAAGGTCAACGCGGCTGATTCAACAGCTCATACATCCGTTCCTCTTCTGAGTCCAGCGAGCACAGCTCCAGATCCATCAGCGCCAGGGCCTGGGTGGCGCAGCGCTGGCCCATGAAATCCAGCAGGTCCATGCTCACGCGCAGGTCGTCCACCTGCTGCACAAACCCGGTGTAAGCCTCGTCCCGCGTCCAGACGGTCACCACTCGGTCGTTCGCCTGGGCGTGGCGAAGGATGGCGCCGATGTGGTCGGCCTCGGCCCAGTCCTGCGCCTCGTCAGGCATCTGTTTTTCCGACTGGCCGTGGATCTTCAGCAGCCGCTCCAGCCGCTCGGCGTAGGCGGCGTCCAGCTGCACCTCGATCACGCAGGTGAGCCGGATGGCAAACCAGCCGTCGTAGCGCCCAAACGGTCCCACCGATTGGATCAGCACGGTGCGCCCATTCACCGCGCGCACATAGCCCGCGATGAAATCATCCGGGTTGTGGGGATCGGTAAACGCCGAGGCGATGGCGTTTTGCTTCATCAGCTCTCGCAGCTGATAGGCGATATAGCCAATGTTTTTCATGATGCGCTAACCCTCATCCATTTCGATGTCATAGAAAAACGAGCGGCCCAGCACGTCCTGCAGCCGGACCATGGGTTGCCCCGAGAGCACAGGCAGCTCCAGCGCCCGGGGCAGCTGGGGCGTCGCTTTTGTCCTGTATGCGAACACCATCGGCACATATTCCCCGTCGCGCAGATAGCCGGCCGACCAGCTGTCCAGCGCGTCCAGCCCGGGCACCGCCCGCGCCAGCAGGCCGCCCTCCAGCTCGTAGCTGTCCATCTGCAGCCGGTAGAACCCAACGCCCGGCTCCAGTCTCAGCCCAGCCCTCGGCTCGCCGTCGAATGGCGGCGCATGGTAGCGCATGTCGGCGGAAGCCAGCCGCCGCCTGATCGCGTGCAGCGCCATCGGGCTTCTGTCCACGCCCAGAAACCGCCGCCCGTTCCTGTGTGCGGCCTCAAGCGTCGTGCCCGAGCCGGAAAACAAATCACACACCAGATCCCCCTCGCGGCTGGCGCACTTCACAATGCGCTCCAGCAGCGGCAGCGGCTTCTGCGTGTCGTAGCCGGTGCGCTGCGGATCCTTCTGCTGCAGGTGGCTCACGTCGTCCCACACGTCGCCGGGGAACACCTTCTCGTCGTCGTAATAGGTGTACACCTTGCCGCCCGACTTGATCGAGCGGTACACCCGCCCATCGGTGTCAATGTGGCGCTTCATGTGGTTCCGGCGGTTGTCCGGGCGGTCAATGGCCACCGGCTCCGGATCGAAAAAGTATTGCTTTGTCTTTCGGTAAAACAGGATCGTGTCGTGCTTGCGCGAGAAATAGCGCACCGCGCGGCCGCCGGTCTGGTAACTCCAGATGATCTCGTTCAGGAAGTTGGCCTCGCCAAACACCTCGTCCATCAGCAGGCGCAGCCGGGCGCTCATGCGGTAGTCGATGTGCAGAAACAGCGAGCCGGAGTCAGACAGCAGCGCGTGGCAGCCGGTCAGCAGCGCGCGCATCATGTCGAGGTAGGCGTCCGCATCGGCCGGATCGCTGTAGGCGGGCAGGCTCAGCGAGCCGTTGCCGCTCCTCCAGTCCTTCTCCCCCACGCGCATCCGCATCTCGAAGGATTGACCGGTGGCGAACGGCGGATCCAGGTAGATCAGCTGCACCTGTCCCCCGTACCGCGCGCGCAGCCCGGGCAGAAGCGCCATGGCGTCGCCCAGGTAAAACGCGCCGCTCGGGCCCGCGCCGTGCTGCGCCTCAATGGCCAAATCGCGCCGGATGAGCCGCATCACCCCGCCCCCATTCTCCTGATTTCAGTCCGAGTATTATACCAAAATTCTGGCATCGTGGCAAGCGTCCAGCGCCGCCGCCCGCACAATTTCCGGCGCGTTGCCCTCGGGCGCGGGAAGACAGAGGCGGCGTCTCGCAGCAGACCTCTTGTTAAACTTCCCACATCCCCTTGAAAACGCGAAGAATTGACCTATAATACTTCTATAAGCGATGAACGGGTTCACGCGATTTTTCCGATGAAGAGAGCTGGCGGATGGTGCGAGCCAGACGGAGACGCGCGGTTTCCGCCCGGGAGTTTCTCTGGCGACGAGCCAGGCGGGTTGCGCCCGATAGCGCGCACAACAGAGCCGGGCCCTGGATTTCAGGGCCAATCAGGGTGGCACCGCGGATAGGCATCCGTCCCTGCAACAATTTCGTTGCGGGGACTTTTCTATTCCCCCGCAAACAACAAAAGGAGGAACCCCCATCATGCTGGACATCAACCGGATTCGCACCAATCCCGACGAGATCGTGGCCGCCCTCAAAAAGCGCGGTTATGCCCTCGACCTGACGGAGTTTTTGTCCTGGGACAACGAGCGCAAAGCGCTGCTCCTTGAAAACGAGTCCCTCAAGGCCGAGCGCAACACGAAATCCAAGCTGATCCCCGAGCTTAAAAAGAAAGGGGAGGACGCGAGCGCGCTGCTGGACGAGCTGAAGATCATGGCCGACAAGGTCAAGGAACTGGACGAGCGGCAGGACGCGCTGGAGCAGAAGATCAAACTGTTCGTGCAGGCGCTCCCGAACATTCCGGCCGACGACGTGATCGCGGGCGGCAAGGAGGGCAACGCCGTCGTCAAGACCTTTGGCGAGAAGCCCGTCTTTGCCTACGAGCCGAAAAACCATGTGGACCTGTGCACCAGCCTGGGCCTGATCGACTATGAGCGCGGCGTGAAGATGGGCGGCAACGGCTACTGGCTGTACACCGGCGTCGGCGCGCAGCTGGAGTGGGCGCTGCTGAACTACTTTATGGCCGAGCACCTCAAGGACGGCTACACCATGATGCTGCCGCCCCACATCCTGACCTACGAGTGCGGCCTGACCGCCGGGCAGTTCCCCAAGTTCGAGGAGGACGTGTTTCGCCTGACCGAGGAGGGCTTTCACTTCCTGTTGCCCACCGCCGAGACCGCGCTGATCAACCTGTACCGCGGCGAGATCCTGGAAGAGGACGAACTGCCCAAGAAGCTGTTCGCCTACACCCCCTGCTACAGGAGAGAGGCGGGCAGCTACCGCGCCAACGAGCGCGGCATGATCCGCGGCCACCAGTTCAACAAGATTGAGATGTTCGGCTACACGCTGCCCGAGCACAGCGCCGAGATGCTGCAGGAACTGATCGCCAAGGCCTGCCGCTTGGTGGAGGGCCTTGGCCTCCATTACCAGCTGAGCAAGCTGGCCGCCGGCGACTGCTCCGCCTCCATGGCCACCACCTACGACATTGAGCTGTGGCTGCCCAGCATGAACGAGTACAAGGAGTGCAGCTCGGTCAGCAACGCCATGGACTATCAGGCGCGGCGCGGCAACATCCGTTTCCGCAGGAAGGAAGGCAAGAAGATCGAGTTCCTGCACACCCTCAACGGCTCGGGCCTCGCCACCTCCCGCCTGCTCCCGGCCATCGTGGAGCAGTTTCAGCAGGGCGACGGCTCCGTCCTCATCCCCGAGGTGCTCAGGCCGTTCTTGGGCGGGATGGAGCGGATCAAGCCGCAGGGGCGTTAGGCGCGAGACCCCCAACAGGGAACGCCGTCCCTTGAACGCGCGGAATGAACCGGCTTGTAAAATATTCCGGAACCGGTTGACACAGCCATTCGGCTCCTGTATATTTATGCACATCACTGTTTTGGAGGCGCACATGAACCGCCAGCACACCTGCCTGATTTGCCGCATCCGCGAGAGCCTTACGATGGCCATCTCGCTGATTCTTGCGGTGTTTTTTGGGTTTAGGGGCGCGGTTGCATGCAGGATCCGAAGCTAGATAACGCTGGCAGAAGGCGCATCCTGGGCAACCACGAGTTGGTTCCCGGGGATGCGCCTTTTTTGTTTGGATGACCAAACGCCAAATATACCAACGGAGGTACGATCCTATGAGTGGCACCCAACCGGAAGTCAAGGTATCTAAGAAAGACTGGGCCAATCCCACCCCAGCGGGGCTGGTGGCGCTGGCGGTGGCGTGCGTGTGCTTCTTCGCGCTGCTGACCGGGCGCGTGACGGCGGCGGCCATGCCGCTGGTGGGTTGCTGGCTGATCGGCGGGTTCGTGATTCAGCTGGCCGTGGGCCTGATGGATCTTCGGGGCGGCAATGGCACCGGCGGCAACACGTTTTTGTTCTTCTCGGCGTTCTTCATGCTGGTCGGGGGCCTCGAAATGATGCTGAAGTACCAGGGCATCCAGTCCGGCGCGCCGCTGGACGGGCGCATCGACGGCTACGCCTGGTGCATCCTGACGCTGGTTGTGTACCTGTGGACGCCCGCGTTCTGGGCGAAATTCAGCCTGCTGAGCGTGATCGTGGCGCTGCTCGACGTGGCGCTGCCGTTTATCGCGCTGACGGATTTGGGCGCAATCCCCAAGGATTTTGGCCAGATCGCCGCCTGGGCGCTGCTCGGCGCCGGACTGGTGGCTGTTTACCTCGGCTCGGCGATGGTGGTGAACGCCGCCTTCGGCCGCGACGTGTATCCGCTGCCGTAAATTCGCATTCAACGCTTACAATTCGATCTAATCTGTGTCGAACCATTGACGCGAGGTTAAGCGAAGTGGTAGAATCAGGGCATCATATGTTAGGAGGATTGTAGCGACATGAAAAGCAAGCTCGCCCTGTTCCTGGCGCTGTGCCTGATGGTTTCCCTGTTCGCGGTGCTTCCGGCGTCGGCTGCCACTGTGAAACTGGTCCCCGCCTTCCCGGCCAATGGAAACAACGTCACCGTGGGCTTTACCATCGCCGCACCCACCGTCACCATGAGCGACGCCACGACGGCCTTGCCCGCAGACGTAACCTTCAGCTGGACGCCCAAGTCCGCGCTGAGCTACGACGAGGCCACCAAGATCTTCACCGCGAAGAAAACCGGCACAATCACCATCACCGCCAAGAGCGCCACGCTGGGCAGCAAGGCCAACGGCAAGTGCAAGCTGTACGTGAAGAAGAACCAGTATACCAATCCGGTCTACAAGGGGAACGGCACGGACGGCATCTTCTTCGGCGTCAAGAAGATTTATTTCAAGGGCGCCAGCATGTACTTCGAGATTTCGGTGTACAACAACATCTCTCAAAAGCGTTCGCTGCGCGATCTGGTCGACATCAAGTTCGATGTGTATGGCCCGCTTGCCACCACCCCGATCGCCTCTTTCTCCAAGGCCAAGTGGGTTAAGACGATCGGCTACCACAAGTCGGCCACCATCACCCTCAAGGGGCCGCGCCTGACCTATAGCCAAGTCTTGGATCTGCGCAATCCGACCGACGTCGCCAAGTTGCGCATCACCCCGTCCTGGGGCGGCTTCTACCACTACTTCGTCGCGAAGGGCGTCGAATCCAAAGCCGTGGCCCCCAAGACCCAGGCCCCTCAGGGTGTGTTGCAGCTACTGCGATAACCCCATCAAAGAAACCCCAAACCAAAACCGGGCGCACAAAGCCGTGCGCCCGGTTTTTTGCGCCAACCTTTTCTCCCGCTTCCGCGTCCAATTGTTAAAACGTTCCAGCGGGGCTTGACAAGCTCAGACTACAAGTGTATTATTGTGTCATCTAGCTAGACTACTTTTGTCTTATAAAGAGGTGTTTCCCATGGACAGGCCAAACGACTCGGAGCTCAAGGTGCTGGACGTGCTGTGGAAAACGGGCGACGCCCCGGCGAGAACCCTGGCCGATGCGCTTCAGAAGCAGACGGGTTGGAACAAGAACACCACCTACACCCTCCTCAAGCGCCTGATGGACAAGGCGCTGATCGAGCGGATCGAGCCGGGCTTTGTGTGCCGCGCGCTGGTGACGCGCTCGCAGGTTCAGCAGGCCGAGGCGGGCGAGTTCGTGGACAAGCTGTTCGACGGCTCGGCGTCCATGCTGCTGACCGCGCTGATGAACAGCAAGAAACTGCCAGACAAAGAGATCGCCCAGCTGCGGCAACTCATCGACGACTTGAAGTGAGGTGAACGGCCATGACCCTGCTTCACATGAGCCTGACGGGCGCTCTGATGATTCTGCTGATCGCATGCTTGCGCGTACTGCTGATGAACAAACTGCCCAAGCGCACATTCGTGCTGCTGTGGGTGCTGGCGCTGCTGCGGCTGACGGTGCCGTTCTCGATCCCGGTGCGCCTGCCCCAGAGCGTGCCGCTGGTCGCGCCCACCGTGAAAAGCGAGCTGCCCTTCGCGGCGCAGCAGGTGCGGGTGTTTGTGCGGCAAAACCCGCGCTTCGCGGCCTGGCCGGGCGGTGCGCAAGAAGCCATGGCTCCGGCAACCGAACCGCCGACCGCAAATGTCATGTCTTCGCCAACGCCACCCACCACCCGGATCCATTGGCCGCTGGCCCTATACATCATCGGACTGCTTGCGGCGGCCGGCTGGCTGGTGCGCTCCTATGTGTCCCTGCGCATCGAATTCAGCAAGTCCCGCGAGCTGCTGCACGGCCCGGCCGTCGACTTTGTACGCGCACAGCGGCTGCGCCGGGGCGTTCGGGTGCTGGCGTCCAAAAGCATCAGATCCCCCGTCACTTACGGGCTGATCCGGCCCTGCATCCTGCTGCCCGAAGCCATGCTGCAGGATCCCTCCCAGCTGCCCTGCGTGCTGACCCACGAGCAGACCCACATCCGGCGGCTGGACGCGCCGATGAAGCTGGTGTTCGCGGCGTGCCTGTGCATGCACTGGTTCAACCCGCTGGTGCTGCTGATGTTCATTCTCTACAACCGGGACGTGGAGCTGGCCTGCGACGAGCGCGTGGTGAAAGAGCTTGGGCAAGACGCCCGCGCGGAATATGCCACGCTGCTGCTGACGATGCAGGAGGCGCGCGGCCCGCTGTCCCCGCTGGCCAGCTCACTCAGCCGCTATTCGCTGAAAGAGAGGATTATCTCCGTCATGAAATACAAGAAAACATCGGCGCTGGCCGTGCTGCTGTCGCTGATTCTGGTGACCACGATCGGCCTCGGGTTCGCCACCCGCGCCGAGCAATCGCCCGATGGGTTCACGCTGCGCGGCGGCTGGATCGACACCGCGCCGGCCTACTCCAACGCCATGAGCCGCCACATGCTGAGCGCCGAAGAGTCAGGACCCCTGCTTGCCTTGCTGCGCGCGCTGACACCGGACGAAACGGCCGCCCCGCCTGAAGGGTTCACACAGTACACGCTGGGCCTTCGCCTGGCCCAAGGCGCGGCGATGCGCAGCGATGTGCTGCAGATTTTCGAGGGCAGCGACATCGCGCTGCTGTCCTCCGGCTCGGGGAGCGCCATGGACGACCCGACCAGCGGGCAGCCGGTGCGCCTGACCCCCGGCCAGCGCGACCAGTGCGACGCGCTGTACTACCGCTACCGCTACCTCTACCGCTACCTGACCCCCGATCCAATGCCCCCGGAGACTCAACTGAATCTGGTGGGCGATTTTCGCGCCGCGATGCGCGCCGGCAAAATTAGCGGGCTGAATTCGGTCGCGGAGGAAAGCGACTGGGCGTTGTGGGATTGCAGCTACCAAGACGAGAAATACGTGCGGGTACTGCTTTTCACGCAGAACGATTTGGGCATTCGGCAACCCATCGGCTGGCTGCCTGACGGAAGTTTCGAGGCATTTGAGCCCGCGCCCGGCCCGGACGGCAGGCAGCCGATCTTGTCAAAGGGCGATCTGATCAGCATAGGCTACGACAGGTTCCAGCCGCCTTGGTTTCAGCCCTCCTATGGCACCACGATCAAAGTGAGATCCGGCGCGGAGGCAAACAGCGCCTCCTTGACGGTCAAGGTTCTGCGCAACATCAGCGGCCGCCATGCGCCCGTCACTGCGTCGCTACAGGAGCTGCCGTATACATCCGGCATATCCTACGGCGAGGCGTATGACGCCAAGAGGAAGACCTACGCGCACATTTTCCGATTCGTGTACGAGCAGCCAGAAGGGCTCGCGCCACTTTACATCGGCGTGACCGCAAACGAACAAATAGAAGACATCGCGTTCAGCGCGGAGACCAAAGCGCTGTTGGACGGGTGCAATTGGATCGAGCGCGGCGCCATCACACAGACGGATCCCGAGTAATTGATCGCGCGGGCGCGCAATGCGCGTCCCTGCAGGAGCGTGCAAGCCCCATCCATGGGGTGGTTTTGCACAAACCCGCCGGGACGCGCATTGTATGTCCGCGCCAACGGAGAGAAGGGGCTGCGCCCTTAACGATCCCCGATCGGCGTGTATTCATTGTCCATATGCTTCGCCCGATACGCGGGGCGGATGATCCGGCCGCCGGACACGATCTCCTCGATGCGGTGGGCGCACCAGCCGGCGGTTCTCGCGATGGCGAACAGCGGGGTGAACAGCTCTTCGGGGATCCCAAGCATCTGGTACACCAGCCCGCTATACATGTCCACATTGGCGCACATGGCCTTCTTCGCGCCATACTTTTCATTCAGCGCGCGCAAACCCATCCGCTCGATGCGCTCCATCAGCGCGAACTGATCGGCGTAGCCCTTCTCCACCGCCATATCCTGGGCGTACTTCTTCAGCAGCACGGCGCGGGGATCGGACAGCGTGTAGACCGCGTGCCCCAGGCCGTATACCTTACCGGAGCCGTCGTTCGCCTGCCCGTCGCGGATCTTGCACATGTATTGATACACCTGCTCGTCGTCGTCCGTATCGCGGACATGCGCCCGCACATCCTCGTACATCTCCATCACCTTGCTGTTGGCGCCGCCGTGCAGCGGGCCCTTCAGCGAGTTGATCGCGCCTGCGATGGCGGCGTAGGTGTCGGTGAGGGTGGAGGACAGCACGCGGCAAGTGAACGTGCTGTTGTTGCCGCCGCCGTGCTCGGCGTGCAGAATCAGCATCAGGTCGAGCAGCCTCGCCTCATCGGGCGTAAACTGTTTGTTCGGCCGGATCATATACAGGAAGTTCTCGGCGACTGACAGCTCTTCCTTGGGCACATGGATCACCAGCGAGTCGTCGTCAAAATAGTGGCGCTTCAGCGCGTAGGCGTTGGCCACGATCACCGGCATGCGCCCGATCAGCTCGATGGACTGGCGCACCAGGTTCTCCATGCCGATGTCGTCCGGATTCTTGTCGTAGGTATACAGCGACAGCACTGCCCGGCTCAGCTTGTTCATGACATTGGGGGAGGGCGACTTCATCAGCACGTCCTCGGTGAAGCCCTCGGGCATGCGCCGCGCGGCGGACAGGATGGCGTCGTAATTTCTCAGGTGTGCCGCCGTGGGCAGATACCCGAGCAGCAGCAGGTATGCCACTTCCTCGAATCCGAACGTGCCGGCTTCGGCGTGGGCGGTCACGATGTCCATCACGTCGATGCCCCGGTAATACAGCCGCCCCGCCATGGGCTGGCGCTCGCCCTCCAGCATGGTGTAGCCTTGCACGCTGCCAATGGCCGTCACCCCCGCGATGACGCCCGTGCCGTCGGAGTTGCGAAGGCCGCGCTTGATGTGCTCGGACTGGAACTCCTCCTGCGGAATCTTATACCGCTCCCGCAGGTCGGAGCACATACCTTTCACATAGGTCCCAAGCAGCTCCTTGTCGGCAGTGGTCTGCATTCTGTCGGTGCGCGTCATGAGGCGTCGCCTCCCCTTTTTTGTAATTGTTCAGAATTATACTACCGCGCCGGTCAAATTGCAACAGTTTTCATCTCTTCATTCATTTTTAATATAGTTTATCTAATATTTCAAGTATATTTGCAGATTTAACGAAATTGGTCTGTCATTTCATGTGCGCCGGGCGTATAATGGGCGGCAATTGGAGGCGATGGACATGATCTTATTGAAGGGAAATCCGGTGACGCTGCAGATGGGCGCTCCGGTTTCGGGCGGCGACGCCTCCGGCCGCGAGCGCACGCTGGCGTATCAGATTCTGCGGGCGCACAACCAGGAGGCGGGCGATGAACTGCTCCACATCCGGTTTGACGGCATGCTGTCCCACGACATCACGTATGTGGGCATCGTGCAGACGGCGCGCGCGTGCGGGCTACAGGAATTCCCCATCCCCTACGCGCTGACCAACTGCCACAACAGCCTGTGCGCGGTGGGCGGCACCATCAACGAGGACGACCACGCCTTCGGACTCTCCGCCGCCATCAGGTACGGCGGGATCTATGTGCCGGCCAATCAGGCGGTGATCCATCAATACGCGCGCGAGGTCATGGCCGGCTGCGGAAAGATGCTGCTGGGTTCGGATAGCCACACGCGCTACGGCGCGCTCGGCTGCATGGGCGTCGGCGAGGGCGGGCCGGAGCTGGTGAAGCAGCTGCTGAGGGCGACTTACGACATTCCCGCGCCCCAGGTGGTGCTGGTGTGGCTGACGGGCGCGCTGGCAAAGGGCGTCGGGCCGCACGACGTGGCGCTGGCGCTGTGCAAGGCGGTCTATGAGAATGGCTTTGTGAAGAACAAGGTGCTGGAGTTTGCCGGACCGGGCGTTCGGGGTCTGACCATGGACACCAGGCTTGGCATCGACGTGATGACCACCGAGACGGCGTGCCTGTCCTCCATCTGGCAGACCGACGAGGCCGTGCGTCAATACTACTTCGCCCACGGGCGCGAGGCCGATTACCGGCCACTGACGCCGCCGGACGGCGCCAGCTACGACGCGCTGATCGAAATCGATCTCGCGAAGGTCGAGCCCATGATCGCCCTGCCCCATCACCCGAGCAACGCCCTGCCCATCCGCGAGTACATCGAGCGGCACGGGCGGCCGATGGTCGACCAGGGCGTCATCGCGGGCTGCGCGGGCGGCATGTTCGAAAACATCCGCGAGGCGGCTGCGATCCTGAAAGATGCGGACACGGGCGACGGACTGTTCAGCCTGTCCGTGTATCCCAGCTCTGTGCCCCAGCAACTGGCGCTGATGCGCGACGGCTGCCTGGACAGCCTGCTCGAAGCCGGAGCCTTGCTCAAACCTTGCTTCTGCGGGCCGTGCTTCGGCGCAGGCGATGTGCCGAGGAACGAAGGCCTGTCCATCCGCCACACCACCCGCAACTTCCGGAACAGGGAGGGTTCCCGTCCGATGGACGGCCAGAGCGCGTCCGTGTGCCTGATGGACGCGCGTTCCATCGCCGCCACCGCGCGCAACAAGGGCCTGCTCACCGCCGCCACCGAGGTGGACTACGCCGCCCCCGCGCCCACGGAATACCGGTTTGACCCCATGCCCTATGCCGCGCGGGTGTACGACGGCTTTGGGAGGCCCCAGCCGGATCACCCGCTTCAGCTGGCCCCGTCCATCGCCGATTGGCCGGACATCCCGGCGCTGAAGGACGATCTGCTGGTTCAGCTGTGCTCGGTCATTCGCGACCCGGTCACCACCACCGACGAGCTGATCCCGTCGGGCGAGACCTCGAGCTACCGCAGCAACCCCATGAAACTGGCCGAGTTCACGCTGTCCCGGCGGGATCCGGAGTATGTGGCCCGCGCGAAGGCGGTGGACGCGGAAGCGCTGTGCCGGCTGCAAGGACTGGATCCGAACCAGACTTCGGTCGGTTCTGCGATCTTCGCCAACTGCCCGGGGGACGGCAGCGCCCGAGAACAGGCGGCGTCCTGCCAGCGCGTGCTGGGCGGCGCGGCGAACCTGTGCTACCAGTACGCCACCAAGCGCTACCGCAGCAACGTCATCAACTGGGGCATGCTGCCATTCACCGTGGATGAAGGGTTTCCCGGCGAGGTGGGAGATCTGATCCACGCGCCGGGCATCCGGCGCGCCATTGAGCAGGGCGTCGAGGCGTTGCCCGGTTCGCTGATCCGCGGGGGCGCGCCCTCCCCCATCACGTTGTACTTGAAAGGGTTATCAAAGGAAGACCGGGAGATCCTGCTCAGCGGGTGTTTGATGAACACATACAAAGACCGGCGGAAGTGAAATCAGGCGCGCAACACGCGCCCCCGCTTCCGCGCGACGCCAAGAGGAGGCTAAAGCTCATGTCCAAAATCCCCATGACCCCCATCGTCGAGATGGACGGCGACGAGATGACGCGCATCCTGTGGCAACAGATCAAAGACGAGCTGATCGCGCCGTTTGTGGCCCTGCGAACCGAGTATTATGACCTGGGCCTGGTCAATCGCGACAACACCGACGACCAGGTCACAAGGGATGCGGCGGAGGCCACCAGGCGTCTCGGCGTGGCGGTGAAGTGCGCCACGATCACGTCCAACCAGCAGCGCATGCAGGAGTATAAGCTGAAACAGCTGTTGCCCTCCCCCAACGCCACCATCCGCGCGTTGCTCGACGGCACGGTGTTCCGAGCGCCCGTGCTGGTTCGCAACATCAAACCCGCCGTGCGCACCTGGCAGGCCCCCATCACCATCGCCCGTCACGCCTACGGCGACATCTACAAAGCCGTCGAGATGGAGTTGCCCGGCGCAGGCAGGGCCGAGCTGTGCTTCACCGACAACAACGGCAGCGAAACCCGCGCCGCCATCCACGATTTCACCGGCCCCGGCGTGATCCTGGGCCAGCACAACACGCTGCCGTCCATGGAATCCTTCGCCCGGGCGTGCTTCAAGTACGCGCTGTCCGTGCGGCAGGATCTGTGGTTCTCCACCAAGGACACCATCAGCAAGACCTACGACGGCGCGTTCAAGCGCGTGTTTCAGAACGTGTTTGACGCCGACTTCAAAGCCGCTTTTGACGAGGCCGGAATCGCGTATTTCTACACGCTGATCGACGACGCCGTGGCCCGGGTGATCCGGAGCCGGGGCGGGTTTGTGTGGGCGTGCAAAAACTATGACGGGGACGTGATGAGCGACATGGTCTCGACGGCGTTCGGCAGCCTGGCCATGATGACCAGCGTTCTGGTCAGTCCCAGCGGCTGCTTTGAGTACGAGGCCGCCCACGGCACCGTCACCCAGCACTACTACAGGCATCTGAGGGGCGAGGACACCAGCACCAACCCGGTGGCCACGATCTTCGCCTGGAGCGGGGCGCTCAGAAAGCGGGGCGAACTGGACGGAAATCCCGCGCTGGCGGATTTCGCGGATCGGCTCGAAAAGGCTTCGACGGACACCATCGAGTCCGGAGCGATGACAAAAGACCTGGCCGGGTTGAGCGAAGGGGTTTTGGTGACCCCCTTGAACTCGCTGGAGTTTATTCGGGCAATACGGAGCAGATTGGGGTAAAATGGGCAAATGACGGCGGGCCGATGTTCTCATCGGCCCGCCGCATGTTTCCCTTTACCCCAGCCAACCTTTCAATAGCGCGCTCCCCGGATCCTGCGCCAAAAACACATCCCGCTCGATGGGCCCGTCCTTGTGCATGCTGACGGCCCGCCCATCCGCCACGATCACATGGTCCAGCACCAGCACTCCCACCGCGCTCAGCGCCTTGACGGCCCGAAGCGTCGTGCGCACATCCGGCTGGCTTGGGTGCATGGTGCCGCCCGGGTGGTTGTGGCTGAGCACCACGGCCTCGGCCCCGGCGCGCGCCGCGGTCTCGAGAATGTTGCGCAGGTAAAACGGCGTCTCGTCCACCGTGCCCTCGTGGATCTGGGCGGCTTGCAGCAGCTTGCCATTCCCGTCCAGGCAAAGCAGGCACACCCGCTCATAATGAAACCCCATAAACAGCGCGCACAGCAACTCCCCCGCCTGTTTCAGCGTGGTGAGCGCGCCCTTGGGCATGGCCTGCTGCACGCGCACATACCGCGCCAGGTGCGGGATCAGGCTGATCAGCTGCGCGCCGCTTCGGTTCAGGCCCTCGGCGTCTACCAGGTCCTGCACCTGCGATTCCAGGATAGGGGCCAGCGAGCCATGGCGCTTCAGCATCTCCTTGGCCAGAGCGGGCGCGTCCACACCGCGCGAGCCGCGCCTCAACAGCGTGGTCAGGATCGCCTCGGGATTCGGCTTGTTTGGTTTGGCCATGGGGCTAGCTGAGCAGCGGCCAGGCGGCAAGCCGCCGCTGTATCTGCGCCGGGTCTTCCAGCCGGTCGGCCAGATGCCAGCCGTCCAGCGCGTCGCTGTACCGCATCTCGTAGCACGCAAGGCAGTCGATCCCCCCGGCGCACAGCTCGAACTGCATGGACAGCGGCGGCTCGACGTCGTAGATGTCCAGCGTGAATTCACCCTCGGCGATCTGCTCCGCGTCTTCGCTGATCTTCACGTAATCCAGCAGCGCCTGGCACTGCGCGCCGCTCAACTCAATCTTCATGGCATCCTGCACATCCTCTCTGTTACCTCTATTTTAACCCATCAGGAAGCGTTTGACAAGCGCGACAAGCGGCGAGTATAATGAGATCAGATCCGAAGCGAAAGGGCGATTTTCATGACGCATCTTGAGGAGCAAGCCCGCCAGGCCCGCCGCGCGGCCATCGAGCTGGGCACGCTGGGCACCCAGGCGAAAAACGAGGCGCTGCTGGCCATGGCCGATGCGCTGGTCGCCGCCGAAGCGGAGATTCTGAGCGCCAACGAAAAAGACATTCAGGATGCCCGGGCGAAAGCCATGCCCGAGGCGTTTATCGAGCGGCTGACGCTGAACCCCAAGCGAATTCTCGACATGGCCGACGGCCTGCGCGACGTGGCCGCCCTGCCCGACCCGGTGGGCGAGGTGGTCGAGGCGTGGGACCGCCCGAACGGCCTGCGCATCAAGAAGATGCGCGTTCCGCTCGGGGTGGTGGCCATCATCTATGAGAGCCGGCCAAACGTGACCGTGGACGCCGCCGGCCTGTGCCTGAAATCGGGCAACGCGGTGATCCTGCGCGGCGGCTCGGACGCGATCCACTCCAATATGGCGCTGGTGAGCGTGCTCCAAAAAGCGGGCGATTTGCCGGAGGGCAGCGTGTCCCTGGTGATGGACACCAGCCGTGAAACCGCCGCTCAGCTGATGACGCTGAACGGCCAGATCGACTGCCTGATTCCGCGCGGCGGCAAGGGACTGATCGACAGCGTGGTGCGTCAGTCGACCGTGCCGGTGATCCAGACCGGCGACGGCGTGTGCAGCGTGTACATCGACGCGGACTGCGACATGGACATGGCCCGGACCATCGCCGTGTCGGCCAAGGTCAGCCGCCCCAGCACCTGCAACTCCGCCGAGAACCTGCTGGTGCACGCGGGCATCGCCGAGGCGTTTCTGCCCGGCTGCCTGGACGAACTCAAGGAGAATGGCGTAGAGGTGCGCGGCTGCCCGAGGACGAAGCAAATCTGCCCTTGGGTGGAAAGCGCCAGCGAGCAGGACTTCTTCACCGAGTACAACGACCTGACCTACTCCGTTATGGTGGTGGACAGCCTGGACGAGGCCATCGACTTCATCAATTTGCACGGCACGCGGCACAGCGAAGCCATCGTGACCAAAGATGAAAAAGCCGCCCATCGGTTCATGGCGCGGGTGGACGCCGCTTGCGTGTATCACAATGTGTCGACCCGCTTCACCGACGGCGCGGAGTTCGGCTTCGGCGCGGAGATCGGCATCAGCAACCAGAAGCTGCACGCCCGGGGACCCATGGGCCTGCGCGAGCTGACGACGGTCAAGTTCGAAATCGAGGGCAACGGTCAGGTAAGATAGATGTTCATTTGCAGCCAGTGCCCCAGAAAATGCCATGCGGCCCGCAGCGATCAAGGCGCGGGCTTTTGCCATATGCCGGAAAACCCGGTGCTGGCGCGCGCGGCGCTGCACTTCGACGAGGAGCCCTGCATCAGCGGCACGCGCGGCTCGGGCACGGTGTTCTTCTCGGGCTGTGCGCTCGGGTGCGTGTTCTGCCAGAACGAAGCCATCAGCCACGGCGGCGTTGGCCGGGAAACTTCCGTCGACGGGCTCCGGCGTTGTTTTTCTGATCTGGTCAGGCAGGGCGCGCACAACATCAATCTGGTGAACCCGACGCACTATCTGCACGCGGTGCTGCAGGCGATGGACGCGCCCTTGCCGGTGCCCGTCGTGTGGAACAGCGGCGGATATGAACTGGCGTCTGAGATCGCGCGCCTTTTGGGCGTTGTGCAGGTCTATCTGCCGGATTTGAAATATATGGACGCCGAATCCGCGAAGCGGTATTCCGGCGCGGAGGCATACTTCAGACACGCTTCCGAGGCGCTGAGGGAAATGCACCGCCAGCAGCCCGAGGTGGTGCTGGACGCGGACGGCGTGATCCAGCGCGGCTTGATCGTGCGCCACCTGATCCTGCCCGGCCGGGCTGAGGAATCCAAGCGGATTCTCGCATGGATCCAAAGGGAGCTGCCCGGCGCGTGGGTGAGCCTGATGGCGCAATACACGCCGCTTGGGAGGGCCAGCGAGTATCCGGAGATCGACAGAAGGCTGACGGAGGAAGAGTACGAGGCGGTCGTCGAGCACATGCTGGATCTGGGCCTGGAGGACGGTTACGTGCAGGAACTGGGCAGCGCGGATGAGCGGTATGTGCCACCGTTCGACCTGACCGGGGTGTGACAAAAAGAAACGGACGCGCGCAACTGCGTGTCCGTTTCTTTTATTCCCCCAGCACCTTCCCCAGCAGCTCCAGCACCTTTTCCTCCCCCGTGCCGTCGTCGGAGGAAAACGGGATCACCTCCCAGGGTTGCACGCCGAGCGTCCGGCAAATCACCGGGATGCTTCTCCCTTGCTGCGCCCGGCTGAGCTTATCCGCTTTTGTGGCCAGCACGGTGAACGGCATGCCGTAATGCCGCAGATAATTGACCATCATCCGGTCGTCTGCTGTGGGCTCATGGCGAATGTCCACCAGCTGCAGCACGTGCTTGATGTTGCCGCTGCCGCTCAGATATCCTTCGATCATCGCGCCCCACTTCTTCTTCTCTTCGATGGGCGCACGCGCGAACCCGTAGCCCGGCAGGTCGACGAGCAGCATGGCGTCGTTGAAATTATAGATGTTTACAAGCCGGGTCTTGCCTGGTTCGCTGCTGGTGCGCGCCAGCTTTTTGTTCCTGCCCAGCTTGTTGATGAGGCTGGACTTTCCCACATTCGACTTGCCGCATGCGCAGACCTCAGGCAGTCCCTGGCCCTCGAACGGCGCGAGCCGCGCCAGCGACGTGACGAACCGGGCGGTTTTGATTTGCATGAACTACCTCCAAAACAGTGCGGGGGCTCCGCCCCCGCACTCCTGCTGGGGACCTCGTCCCCAGATCCCACCACCCCTACTTTAACACAAAACTGATCGCCTGGTCAACCTTGCGAATCATATGAACGTTCAGGGCTTTGCGCACCTCAGGCGGCAGCTCGTCCAGATCCTTCTCGTTCTCCTTGGGCAGCAGCACCTCGGAAATGCCCATGCGGTGCGCGGCCAGCAGCTTCTCCTTGACGCCGCCGATGGGCAGCACCCGTCCGCGCAGCGTGACCTCGCCGGTCATGGCGATGTCCTGGCGCGCCGGCCTCTTCGTGATGGCGGACACCATGGCGCAGGTGAGCGCCACGCCCGCGCTGGGGCCGTCCTTCGGGGTCGCGCCCTCCGGCACATGGATGTGCAGGTCGTTGCGCTGATAAAAATCCGCCGGGATCTGCAACTGGTCGGATCGGCTCCGGATGTAGCTCAGCGCCGCGCGCGCCGACTCCTGCATCACGTCGCCCAGTTGGCCCGTCAGGTCAATCTTGCCGCTGCCAGGCATGCAGATGGCTTCGACCGACAGCGTCTCGCCGCCCACGCTGGTCCATGCCAGCCCGTTCACGAGGCCCGTTTCAGGGTGCTTTTCCAGTTGCTCATGCAGAAACTTGCGCGCGCCCAAGTAGTCCTTCACCGTCTTGTCGGTGATGGAGATCGGCTTCCTGTCGGCCTCCGGCGTTTGCAGCCACTTCACGGCAGCCTTGCGGATGATGGAGCCTAGCTCCCGCTCCAGCTGGCGCACACCCGCCTCACGGGTGTAGCCGTCGATGACCTCGGTGATGCCCTTGGCGCTGATCTTCACCTGGCCGGACGTCAGCCCGTGGGCGGAAATCTGCTTGGGCCACAGGTGGTTCTTTGCGATCTGCTGCTTCTCGGGCAGCGTGTAGCCGGGCACGCGGATCAGCTCCATGCGGTCCAGCAGCGGGCGCGGGATGGAGTCGGTGGTGTTGGCGGTGGTGATGAACAGCACCTTCGAAAGGTCGAAGGGCGCTTCGATGTAGTTGTCAGAAAAGGTTCCGTTCTGTTCCGGGTCCAGCACCTCGAGCAGCGCCGACGCCGGGTCGCCCCGGAAATCCTGGGCGATCTTGTCGATCTCGTCCAGCAGAAACACTGGATTCACGCTGCCCGCCTGCTTGATCCCCGCCACAACGCGCCCGGGGATCGCGCCGATGTAGGTTCTGCGGTGCCCGCGGATCTCGGCCTCGTCGCGCAGGCCGCCCAGCGACAGGCGCACGAACTTGCGCCCGATGGCCTTGGCCACCGACTGCGCGATGCTCGTCTTGCCTACGCCGGGCGGGCCCACCAGGCACAGGATCGGCCCCCTCATGTTGCCCTTCAGCTCAAGCACGGCCAAGAATTCGAGGATGCGGCGCTTCACCGAATCCAGCCCCTCGTGCTCGGCGTCCAGCAGCGCCTTGGCTTTCTGAAGGTCGATCTCGTCGTGCGTGGTCTCCCCCCACGGCAGGTCGAGCAGATACTCGATGTAGTTCCTCGAAACCGCGCCCTCGGGGGAGCCGGGCGGGATGTGGCCGAGGCGCTTCAGCTCATGCTCGGCCTTACCCCGCGCCACGTCGTTCATGGACGAACCCTCGAGGCGCTGCTTCAGCTGATCCCTCTCGATCTCTTCCTCGTCGCCCAGCTCGGAGCGGATGGCCTTCAGCTGCTCGGCCAGATAGTATTCCTTCTGGTGCTGGTCGATGGACTCGCGCACCTTCTGCTGAATGGATTGCTCCAGCTCCAGCAGCTGGATTTCCCGCGAAATGATTTTGCTCAAGCTCTGCACGCGCAACAGCACGTCGCGCGACTCCAGGATTTGCTGCTTGTCCTTGAGGGAGGTGATCAGCGTGTGCGCCAAGAGGTCGCAAAGCGCGCCCGCGTCGTCGCCTCCGTCGATGGCCGCGCTCAGCTCCGTGTTGGGCTGGCCCTTTTCCGCAAGCAGCTTTTTCGCGAAGCGCTTCATCACCCGCAAGTGGGCGGTCAGCTCGATCTCCTCGCCCGACTCGCGGGATTGGATGCGCTTGAAGCTGGCGATTTGCAGCTCGCCCTGCTCCAGCACGTCCACCAGCAGCGCGCGGGAAATGCCCTCGACGAGCACGCGCAGCGTGTCGTCCGGGAGCTTCACCACCTGCTTGATGCGGGCGACGGTGCCGACGGAATAAAGATCCTCGATGTGAGGCTGTGACACCTGCGTGTCACGCTGGGCGACCAGCAGCAGCAGATTGTCCCCCTCGGTGGCGCGGTTCAGCGCGTGCAGCGATTTGTCGCGCCCAATATCCACCCGCAGCTGCAGCCCTGGATACGCCAGCGTACCGCGCAGGGGCACCAGGGGCAGCTGCTCAAGCCCGTTTCCTGTTTTCTGTGTGTCCAAAGGATCGTCCTCCGACATTTCGTGATGTGATGGGAGTCATAGACGTACTCATTATACTAGTGGATTGTGTCATAATCAAGGGGCTGGCGACAGGTGGTTTTTGGCTGCGAGAAATTGGGGATTCTCAAGGGGATCATTCGTTGGGCGGGATTTCCAGCAGCGCCGGAAGCCGCAACCCCAGATTTCAAAGCGGCGCCCCCTGCACGGCTCTGCCGTCAGCAGGGGGCGCCTATTTGAAACATTGGTCACGCATCCCGTGGACTCATGGGACGCCGGCGCCACAGAACCCCGGCTTGGGGGGACTGAGCCCCCTGGGATCCCCGTCTAGTCGTCGGCCAGAATCACGGTCTCGCCCGGGTCATAGACATCCTTCCAGGTCACGCTGGCGCTGTCCTTCAGCTGCTTTTGGACATCCGCCCAGCTCGTCGCCGCATAGCCCGAATAGCTCTGGCCATCCCTGCTCTTCAGCACCAAGGTCAGCGTATCGTCATAATCAGGCGCCTCCAGCGGGATGGCCACTCGGTAGCCGCCATTTTTGCCGTAGGCGTAAGCAACCGCCACCTCGGTCTGTACCACCGATAGACAGTCGCCAAATTCCTCGTCCAAAAACTGCTCAAACGCCTGAACCGATTCCTCGTCGGTCGCCATCCCCAGCTTTTTCAGCGCCTTTTTGGCCTCGCCATAGCTGGCCAGGTTCAGCGCCTCCTTGCCGGAGGCAAACAGCTTCGTGTTGAACTTTTCGGCCAGCGCCGTACCCGCCGAAACCAGCAACACCAGCGTCAGCAGAGCACAAATCATCCTGCGCATACGCATTCCTCCACGGATCGTCGTAACGCTTTGACGACACGGTTCCCCAAAAGGTTGCAGTTTATCCAAATTTAACCAAGAAGGAAGGCAAGGCGGCTATTGCGGACAGGAAGCAGGCGTCCCCAGCGTAACCTCCCCTGCCGCGCCGAGCAACCGCGCCTCCTCGGAGTCGTGGGTGGCGATGATGACGGTGGCGCCGTTTCGGTGCCGGTTGACGTAGCCAGCGGCGGCGAGGAGGGCGTCCCGATCGAGCCCCTTGAAGGGCTCGTCCAGCACGAGCAGGACGGGTTTTGCCAGCAGCGCGCGGCAGAGCGCCACACGCCGCCGCATGCCGCCGCTGAATTCCGAGACGCGCTTGTCCAAATCATCCCCCAGGCCCAGCTGGGTCAGGTGTTCCACGATCTCCGCATCCGATACATCCTTGCCACACGCCAGCCGCACATTGGAGACGGCGTCCCAATGCTCGATGAGCCGATCCTCCTGAAACACCGCGCCGAGGGCCTGCGGAATGTTCAGCGCCTGCCCCGAGTCCGGCTTGATCAGCCCCAGCAGAATGCCCAGCAGCGTGGTCTTGCCCGAGCCGGACGCGCCGCGCAGCTCGGTGACTGAACCGTCCGGAAACGCATGGCTCACATGCGCCAAAACCGGCTTCCCCTCAAAAGCCTTGCAGACATTCACCAGCTCGATCACGCGCCGCCACCTCCCATCTTCGCGGAAAACCGGTTGATGAGGCCCACGGCCAGCCGCTCCAGGCACACGCTGATCAGGATGATGGCGATGGTCCAGGCAAAGACAGCATCGGTTTCGACGAAGGTCTTGGCGCGAAACAGCGCGTCGCCGATGGAGAAATCGGGCTGCCCGATGACCTCGGCGGCCAAGCCCGATTTCCAGCACATGCCCAGCCCGATTTTGACGGCGCTCAGCAGATAGGGAAAGGCCGCCGGGGCATAGATCGCGCGGGCCTGCCGCCCCCGGCTCAGCCGGAACACAAGCGCCATCTCGAGCAGCTTTCCGTCCGCAGACTCCAGCCCCTTCAGCACGTTCAGGTAGATCACCGGCAGCACCATCAGAAACGAGATGAACACCGAAAGATTGGCCTTGCCGATGAGCACCAGCGCCAGAATCGCAAAGGACGCGATGGGCGTGGCGCTGACGGCGGCCATGGGCGGGCCGAGCAGCGTCCGCACAAACCGGCTGAAAAACGCGATCACCGCAAGGCCCACGCCGGCGCTCAGCGCCAGGAGAAACCCAAGCAGGATGCGCAGCAGCGAGTTGCCGATCGCCCGGTAAAACGAAAACTCACCCAGGAGAGACACCAGCCGCGCCAGCGCCTGCCCCGGCGAAGGCAGCACGATGGGCTGGTTGATAACGGCGGAAAAAGCCCACCAGACCGCCACCCAAAAGGCGACGGCCAGCAGGCCAAAGGCTCTGTTCTTGAAGCTAGGGCTGGGCGTAGAAGCTCTCATCGGGGAGTTGTCCTCCAACGGCCTCCGGGTTCTGCGCCAGCAGCGCGGCCAGATAGCCCTGTGCCTTTTGTCTCATGTCGTCCCCTGTGATGCACACGATGTTGCACTGGGGGATTGCCTTCTCTGCGATCTGCGCCTTGGCGATCCCGAGCGCCTCGATGGCGGGGGCGACCTCGGCGGGATGGGCGTTCACGAATTCGGTGGACGCCTGGTACGCCTCCATGAAGGCTCTCGCGTCTTCCGGGCGCTCCTCCAGGAATTTCTTCTGCATGACCACCACGCCGGTCACCAGCGCGCTGCCGTCCCCCACCTTGTCCCATTCCTCCGTCAGGCTGAGCGCCACGCGCAGATTCGGGTTCTGCGCCAGCGCGGCGGTGACAAACGGCTGGGGCAGCATGGCCATGGTCGCGCCGCCCTTCTCCAGCAGCGCGGCCACCTCGGTGGGCTCGGAGCGGAAATCGATGGTCAAATCGGCGCCCGGGTCGATGCCGTTCTTTGTCAGCACATAGTTCAGCGCATACTCGGGCGTGGTGCCCTTGCCGGTGGAAAGCAGCGTCTTGCCCTTGAGATCCTGGACGGACCGGACGGTGTCCCCGTCCTCCACCACATACAGCACGCCCAGCGTGTTGATGGCCGCCATGCGGAGCGCGCCGCCCGTCTTGCTTTGAAGCACCGACGCCAGGTTACACGGGATTAGCGCGATGTCGATCTCGCCCTTGGCAATCAGCGGCGTGATCTCGTCCGCCGCGCCCGCGACCGTGAATTCGTAAGTATCTTTGCCCTCGCTGTCGCTCATGAGCTTCACAAGGCCCATGCTGGTCGGGCCCTTTAGAGACGCCACGCGGATGGGCGCAGCCGGCTGCGCGACGGTGGCCAGCTGGAAGACCAGCACCAGCATCGAGAGAACCATCAAAAACGCCAGGATCTTCTTCATGAACATCATCCCCTTTACGCATAGGATATCAACCTTCCAGGAATTCATGAAACGTAAATTGTTGGATGAGGCATCCCGCGCGGCCAGCGCCTACACAAAAAACAGCGACGCCGCCGCAAACGCATGCAGCGCGAAATGGGCGATCACCCAGCCCGAGGTCAGCGTCCAGCGCAGGCTGGGGCTCTCCTGGGCCAGCCGCAAAAAGAACGCGCGCACGCCCTCCTGATGGCGCACCAGCCGCAGCAGCATCAGCGGGACGCCCACAAACAGCAGCAGCGCGTCGGTGACGGCGCCCGCGCCGGGAATGTATCCGTCCAGCGCCGCGGGCAGCGCGGCCAGCAGCAGGTTGTTCAGCCCGTGCAGGATGAACGCCCACTTCACGCCGTACTCCAGCGCCACATAGCCCAGCAGCATGCCCAGCATGCTGGCCATGACGGCCTGGCTCACGTTGCCATGCATCGCGCCGAACAGCAGCGCCGAGGCCACCACCGCGCTGGCCCGGCCCCGGGGGCGCAGCCAGCCCAGCACCGCGCCGCGAAACAGCGCCTCCTCGATGGCGGGCGCACCGAGCGCCAAATACAGGAAACCCCAGTATCCCTGGTTGAGCTCCTCGGCCAGCAGCTGCTGCTGGGGGATCAGGCTGAGCCCGAACAGGCTCAGCAGCATCTCCAGCATGGTCAGCAGAACGCCGGTCAGCCCTTGAACGCCCATCATCATGACCAGCAGCCACAGCAGCGCGGAAAGCCGCATGGGCCGCCGGGCGCGCGTCAGATCCCGCGCCAGCGCGCCGGGTCCGCGCATGGGCAGCGCCGTCAGCGCGAACGCCAGCAGCGCCGTTGCGATGTTCAGCGGACCGCGGTAGGCCGCCGGATCCAGCCCCAGGCTCCCAAGCAGCCAGTTCAGTCCCTCGGCAGCCAGCAGCGCCACCAGCGTATTTAGCACCAGCGCCAGTCCGGCCGGCCGCACGGCCCGCTTGTGTTTCCTGCGCAGTTCGCGCGTTTCTGTCATGGTTATCCCCCTTTGTTTGCGCGACCGGCCGCCTCGCCGCGGCGGCATGGACCAGCAAAGCGCCGCCTATATCCCCCGAGTGCCACCGCGCAAACAAAAGCGCCCCAGGTAAGCGCTGATTAAAGCGACGCCATGCGCGCCGGCGCGCGGGACGCTTCGGGTCAGCTTCGCGTCCTGAGCAACAGATGCGCGGTGAACCATCCATCCTCACAGCGGACGCGCAGGCTGCCGCAGTTGCGCTCCTTCAGGATGCTCTGCACGATCACCAGCCCGCGCCCAGCGTGGCTTTCCTTGGTGGTATATCCCAGGTCAAACAGCTGCTCGACGCTGGGCGCGCGCTCCATGGAGTTGCCCACCACCACCTCCAGGGCGACCATGTCCTCGCGCTGGCACTTCAGCAGAATGCGTTTGTCGGCTGATTCCTCGGCCGCCTCGACGGCGTTGTCCAGCAGGTTCCCCATGATGCGGCACAGATCCAGGTCGTCAATCGCGGCCTCCCCCAACAGCTCCGTGCCGTACAGCTCCACGTGAATGCCTTTCTGGGCGGCTTTGCGCAGCTTGATCGTGAGCAAATTGTGCAGCGCCATGCGCTCGCTGAGCACCCCCGCCAGCGCCATCTCGCCGCCCACGTCCGTCATGGTCTTGATGATGCTTTGGTGATACCTGGACAATCCATCAAGATCGCCCACCGAGATGTATCCTCCATAGCCCTGCAAAATGTTCCCAAAATCGTGCCGCAGCCCTCGAAACTCTTCCAGCACGCGCAGCAGCGAGTCCGTGTAGATCTGGGTTTCGTGGGCCTGCCACCCCAGCGCGCGCATGCGCTTGGCCAGATATTGATCCAGCAGCCGAAGCGTCTGCAGCGCCAACAGAAGCGTGTACACCGCCAGCACGTGCGGCGTGGCGTCCAGCTGGCGGCGCACGATCATCATGATGCAGCTGAACACCAGCATCAGATAGTTGATGGAGCAGGTCAGCCCCATGCTGGTCGCGTCCCGCCAGATGCGCTGCTCGGGGTACTCGAACGGCAGCTGCAGGTAGTACCCGGTGCGCCTGACGGCCCTTCTCAGCAGGAAATGAGCGCCCCACACCACCGGAGAGGTGGTCAGCATAGCCAGCAGGTCGGCGTAGCGCAAGCCCATCACGTTGTCGCTGCCCAGCGCCGACGTCCAAATCGCGTTCAGCAGCTGGTAGATCACCATCGTCAAATATTGCGCCAGCAGCACCAACTCCAGGTACATCAGCGAGGTCTGCCGCGACACGCCCATTACCCGCCGGTACACCCAGTAATACAGCGGCAGCACCAGCGGCGGCGGATAGACCAAAACTGTGTAGGGCACGTAGTCCAGATCCGGAAAGCTGAGGTAGTGGGCCACGAACACCGGCACCAGCATGATCATCGAAATCAGCAGATTGCCCAGCCAGAACCGGGGCCAGTTGGCCCTTGTGCGCGACAAATAAAAGGTCTCCAGCAGAATAACGGTGTTGATCGACATGTTGCTCAGCAGGGAGATCAAAAATGAGATCGCGTTGATGGACAGAAACTGCGCAATGGGGATCACGTCGCCGCCACCCTTCGCGTAGAGGGAAACCCTCTCCTCTGTGATTACCCGACAATTGTAGCACACCCTGCCCAAGCTGGCAATCTCCCCCATTAGCACGCAAAAGCGCCGCCCAACCGGAGGCGGCGCAGGCGGCGGTTGATCTCCCATACCAGATGAAATGAGCGCAGACGACATAAGGAAGCGCAGGACTTTCGCTTGTGGCCGGAAGCCGAAGCGCAGGCATCGCGGCGCGGTTTCCGGCGGCGAGCGGCATGGCCGCAGGCAAAAAGACAAACCGATCATCGGCTCTGTTTGCTCCATCCGCCCAAAGGTTTACCGAAACAGCCCCCACAGCAGGCTCCATGCGATGTAGCCCAGAAACGCCACACCGGGCACGAGAAACGCCAGCGCCAGCCACGCCCTGATGGAGCGCCGCTTTTGTATCACGGCGGCCGACTCATCCATCTCACGCCGCTCGCCCTCAGACAGCTCGACAGGCGCGGCGGAATCCATGATGTTCCGGGCTTCCTCCAGCGCCTCAGGCGCAACAAACATCTTCACAGGAAAGCGGGACGTGCCCGTGTACACGCTCAGGAAATCGCCCCCCTCCTCGAACTGGCGGGTGACGGCAATCCCCGCGCTCTCGAGCATCCTCTGGAGCACATCGGCCTCAGCCTCGTTGGCACAGGTCGTCAAAAGCGCTGGCGTCATCGGCGTCTTCCCCCTTTTGTATTGGTCGCGTCGGCTTAGCGCCTGGCGATCAGCCCCACCACGAACAGCAGCAGGCATGCGCCGCCGATGGCGATCAGCAAGCTCATCAGGTTGAACCCGTTCACCGTTCCGAGCCCAAAGAGCGACGCCAGCCAGCCACCCACCGCAGCGCCCAGAATGCCCACCAGCAGATTGGCCCAAATGCCCATCTTGGCGTCCTTGCCCATGATCAGGCTGGCGATCCAACCCGCCAACGCACCCACGATCAGCCATGTCAACAGACCCATTGCCATACTCCCCCTCTATACGCTTGATGATCCGATACTAGTGTATTCAAGCGATGGACAGAGTAGAAACAAGGCAGGGGAGGATTTGTGAAACCGGCGATTGCGCATCACCCGCAATGTTTGTGGATGTCTTGTCTCAAAGCGGGGATCTTCTGGCCGGCGCTTCACTGGCCAAGGAAACGCCCAACCAGGGCTGTCCAAGCCGCCACAGGCAACCGCGGGTTTTTGCGCCATGCCTGCCGCCACGCGCGACGGCAGCGCGCCTCCCGGTGTCCGCCCCACGCCCGTCGGGGCTGGCAGCGAGACCGCCCTGATGGAAAGCGCTAATAAATCACCATGCGGGCGCCGCTCCTGAGCGTCTTCATCAGTTTCAGCATATCCTTCTCAGGAATCGCCACGCAGCCCAGCGTATACTTGTTCGATCCCATGCAGTGCAGGAAGATGGCCGAGCCCTTGCCCGCCTCGCCGTCCGGATTGTAGTCGATCAACAGACAGTAGTTGTACACGCCCTTGTAGTCGATCAAGTGCTCGTCGGCGGAGGACGGCTTGTAGGACGGCACCTCGCGGATGTTCACCAGCTTGTTGTAGTACTTGCCCGGCTGGCCCGACCAGTAGTGATCCTTTGTCACCTTCAGATAGCCGCCCATGGCCGCGCCCGGATCGTCCTTGATGCCAAACGGCTTTTTCAGCGCATAGCTGCCGGTGGGCGTCCTCTTGTCGCCCTCCTTCAGCTTGTCGATGCCGTTTTTTCCTACGTAGGCCGAGGTCTTCAGCGATTCGATCCAGCCACCCTCATGTTTCTCATACAGCGTCAGCTTTGCCGCCGAGCCCCCGGAATACTTCAGCCCCACAATCTGAGCGGCCTTCGCGGCGTCAGCCCGGAGCGGGACCGGCAGCGCCTCGGATCCCGCAACGGGCAGCTCCACGCTCCCGCCCTCCTTGGCTACCACCAGCACGCCGCCTGGATATCCCGCGGCTTGGGTGGCCTTACCGGATGGATAGTACTTGTATTCCAGGCCCAGCGGCTTCAGGCAGCGCACATCGGCCATCAGATGCTGCTTGGACTGCAGGTAATTCTTGGCGCGCAGCTTCTGTGGCTTCCCATCCACCTGCATGGACGCCGAGCCCTTCTTCAGCCGCACCCGCTTACCCGTCAAGCCCACCAGCGTCAGCGCCTGCTTCTGGTCGCCATCCATGGTGAGCTTGCACAATCTGCCCAGCGTCAGGATGGGCGCCATGACTGCGCCGCCCTTTGTGCGCGCCAGGTAACCCGTGTCAGCGCTGAGCTTAGCCTGCTCACCCATCACGATCAACGCGTCGCCCTTTCGGGCGGCGGCCTGTCCCGAAGCGCCGCCTAACAACAGCATCAGTGTCAACAGCAACGCCAGAATCCGCTTGCTCATCCGTGCGTCCTCCTATACATGCTCTTGTATGATTATCTCATAGTTGGTACGATTGGGCAAGTATATATTGCAGAAATATTTCAATTGTTACTTATGTGTAATTATTCCGAATCTCTGCGTTGTGAATATCGAAAAAGTATGTTAAACTGAATCCGCCCATGCGCAGATGGGATTCTTGTGCCTATGACAAAAGAGGTGTTCGCTTGAGCGTGATTGCCTTTGTGCACGCCATTTGGCCCACGGTGTGCCTGACCAGCATTTCCAACGCCATAACCCCATTTCTGCTGATGTGGCTGTTGGTTCCGATGTATACCGCCCGCCCGCGCCCGCTACGGCAGGCGGCGGTGGCGCTGACCATGGGGTTTGTGCAGACGCTACCCATCTTCGTCGCGCACTACTTTACATTCCCCGACTCGCTGAAGATGACAACCCACACGCTGCTGCTGTTCCCAAGCCCTTTGTTTTTGCTGCTGTTTTACCTGATGCTGCGGTTCTATCTGCGCATACCCCAGAGCCGCTGCGCGCCCATCGCCAAGCGGGTCGCGTGTTATGCCAACGTGCCGCTGTGCGCGTTCCTGTGGGCCCAGCAGATGCTTTTGCTTCACTACAACGGAACCGATTTGGTGCGGGATGTCGATTATCACGCGATGCTGATCGGCACGGTGTCGGTCGCGCTGCTATGCTGTCTGGCGGCGGCGGTGGTGCGCGCCAAGCACCTGCGCATCAACCTGCCCGCCAGCGGGAGCGGACAGAAACACAGTCTGCTCTGGGCATTTGTGGAAATCACGCTGATCTACGGTTCCCTGGTGCTGTTCCGGCTGAGCTTCGGCGGGCCCAGCGTCCCCACGCCCTACGACGTCCGGAGCGAGCACGCCCACTTCGTGAGCTACGCGATGCTGCTTGTGATGTGGGTGGTGTACTTCATTCTGGATATCTATCGCGACATGCTGAAGGCGCGCAGCTACGAGCTGGTCAACCTGAAGGCCCACATCCTGCTGCTGAACGAGTCCAACGAGCAGATGCGCGGCTTCCGCCATGACATCCGCAACATGATGCAGGTGTACGATGGCTACCTCAAAACCCAGGATCTCTCCGGGCTCTCGGCGTATCACAGCTCGGTGTTTCAGCTGGCGCAGCAGGCCGACAGCAATGTGGAACTCTCCGAGGCGCTGGCGCACCACCCGGGCGTGCACGCGCTGCTGCTGGCCAAGGACATCTATGCGCTGGAACTGAGCGTGGGTTTAACCCTGAACCCGGGCGATGTGCTACCCCTGCTGGCGCTGGGGGAACTGGCGCTGTGCCGCATACTGGGCGTGCTGCTGGACAACGCCATCGAGGCCGCCGCAGCCAGCGAGCGCAAAAGCGTGCATGTGTCTATCCGCCAGCGGGACGACCAGGCGTTGTTCATCGTGGACAACACCAACGATGAACGGATCGACCTGGCCCGGGTGTTCGACTTGGGCTATTCCACCAAGGGTGAGGGGCGCGGTTTCGGGCTGTATGAGCTGAACCACCTGGTCAAAGCCAGCGGCGTGTGCACGCTATCCCCCATACAGTACGAGGATCTGGTGTCGTTCTATTTCTCGGTAAGCTACGCTTAGGGCAACGCAACACAGCACCCAAACGCGTGGGCGCGATGATCTTTCGCACAGGCGGGCTTGCGCAAACCGGGGCGCGCCCCGCTCCCCTTCCGCATCAAAAAACCGCGCCTCGCGCGCGGTTTTGCACTTTTGGTCATTGGGGGCTGGCGAGCGAGTCATTGGCTGTGTACGTCACCGACAGCACAACCTGCTCGGAAGATCCCATCAGCGACATCTCGATGCGGGTGCGCGGCAGACTCAGCCCGGACAGGAAGGCCACCTCCCCCTCCAGCAACGCCTCGCCCAACCTGCTTGGGTCGTCCCGCAGGCGCTCGTCATACCAGTAGCTCTCATCGAACCCCAGCTCACCGTTTTGCTCCTGAAGCAGCGCCTGGATCTCGCGATACTGGGCCAGCGCGCCCAGCGGATCCGCCGGATCCGGCGTGATGGCATAGCTTCCGGAGAACAGCTTGCCGTCGATGAAGCTGTACATCAGCGTGGCCTCGTAGCGGTCAAACGCCAGCGCACCGCGCAGAAACAGGTATTCACCCTGCTCCACCAGCTGTGCGTCCGGCTCACTGTCGCGCACCTGCAGGGGCGTCATGTCCCAGCTGACGGCGCGAAAATCGGGCAGCTGCTCCGCGTATGCCAGCACGGCGAACCACAGCAGCGCTGCCAGCAGCGCGATCCTGCGCTTCATGCGCACCACCCCCGATCACCCCAGTGCACTCATTATACCACACCGCATGCGAATATGCAAAGGGAGGGCGGAGGCAAACCCCATCCCCCCAACTGTCAACACGCTCGATCGCCAAGGGCTAGAAACACCAGTTGTCGCCCCAGCTATTGCCGCCACTATTTCCGCAGCTACTGCCGCTACTATTGCCGCAGCTGTTGCCCCAGCTATTGCCCCAGCTGTTGCAGCCGCTGTTGCCCATGCCATCGCCCCAGCTGCTGCCGCAGCTGCTCCAGCCGCGATCCCCGCAGCGGTTGCTTCCTTGGTCGCAGGGGTCCCAGCACCGGCTCCGGTTGCGGTTCCAGTCGTTGGCATAGCAACGATCCAAGAAGCGGTTCACGCAGCCACAAGATTGATTGTCACAGCTCATATTTATTGCTCCTCTGTCCTTACTCATAGAAAAGGGTGGGGGATTTTGTCGTATCCCCTCTCCATGCTATTCTGTGGCTGGGGCTTTGGTCCCGCAGACAGCAAAAAAAGAGAGAAGCGCGGCCCTGTCTGCGGCGCAAGTTTACACGAACCGGCGCGACGGAACGCATCGTCCAATGTATAATGATGCACAAACAGACAAAGGGGCTGTGGCCGATGGGCAGGGACAAGGCGCGCACACTGTGGGCGCTGTTCGTAATCTTTTTCAAGGCTGGCACGTTCACGTTTGCGGGGGGCCTCGCGATGCTGCCGGTGATCCAGAAAGACGTGGTGGAGACCTATCGGCTGATGGACAAGGACGAGTTCCTCGAGTACGCCACGCTGGCGCAGACGCTGCCGGGCGTGATTGCGCTGAACTGCGCCTCGTTTGTGGGGCTGCGCGCGGCGGGCACGCTGGGCATGCTGGCCGCTGGGTTCGGCGCCACCATCTCAGCCTTCGCGCTGATGCTGCTGGCCACCGTGCTGATCCAGCTGGTGCCGGACAACGGCCCGGCCGTTGGCGCCATGAACTGCGTGCGCGCGGCCAGCTCGGCGCTGGTGCTGTCGGCAGCGTTTCAACTGGGGCGGCACAACTTGAAGAGCGCGTTCGGCGTGGCGCTGATGCTGCTGGTGTTTGTCGCCGTGCTGTTCGGCAACGTGAGCGCGCTGCTGTGCGTGGCGCTGGCGGGCCTGATCGGCTGGCTGTGGAGCCGCCGCCAGGCGAAGGGCGGTGAAGCCAAATGATGGTCTGGCTGAGTCTGCTCTGGACATTCTTCAAGATTGGGATTTTTGGCTTTGGCGGAGGCTACGCCATGCTGTCCCTCATCATGGATGAGAGCGCCCGCTTCGGCGTAACAGCCGCCCAGCTGGCCGACCTGAACGCGCTGGACATGTTGGTGCCCGGCCCCATCGCCATCAACGCCGCCACCTACGTGGGCTATCTGGCGGGCGGCATTGGCGGAGCCACCTTCGCAACGCTGGGCGTGACCCTGCCTTCGTTCCTGATCGTGGCGCTGGTGCTCAGGTTCCTCACAAAATACAAGCAAAACCGCGTCATGGCCGGGGTGCTGACGGGCGTGAAGCCCGCCGCCGTGGGGCTGATCGCCGCCGCCGCGCTGACCATCTTCGCGGGCGTGGTGCTGAACGATGGCTTTGCCGTCAAGGACGCGCTGACAAGCCCGCTTGCCGCCGTGTCCATTCCCATGCTGCTGATCTTTCTGGGCACCGCCACCCTCAACATCTGGAAAGACGTCAATCCCATCCTGCTGACCCTCATCGCCGGGGTGATCGGGGCGCTGTTTGTCCGGTGAGGGGAACGCCCGGAAGCGCTGTCCCCCCCTCGCCGCTCAGCCGCTCGAGGAAGACGATGACGCTGCGGCGGCGGACGACGCGACGATGGCGGCCATGGCGGCCTCCTGGGCGATCAGCAGCCCGGTGAGCCCGGTGGCCAGGCTCGGCAGCACGCCGCGCCGGGCATCCTCGATCTGAACGGACACCTGCGCCGCCGCGGCCAGCAGCAGCAGCTCCTGCTTGGTGGCGGAAAAACGGCCGACCTTCAGGGCTTTGAGCAGCTCCACGGCCTCCTGCAAATCGCAGCCGATCGCGCGCACATCTCCTGGCAGCAGCGCCAGCGCGCCCAGCGAGACCTGTGTGAACTGGCCGCTCGAGCGCAGCCCCTGCTCTCTGAGCGCGCGCCTCAGCTGCAGCACCCGCCCGGCCGCGTCGCCCGGGGCATCCCCCAGCACGAGCACCTGCGCCAGCCCCTGCGCCGCGCTGGTGCGCCCCAGCTCCGGCCGCAGCGCCTCATACAGCCGCTCGATGCGGTCCAGCCCTTCTGACAGCGGAATCCGGGATAGCCCCAGCATCACGCAGAAAATGTAGTCGTCCTGGCCGGTCAGAAAAAAGTGCTTGCCGCGCAGGCCATCGTAGAACGCGCGCGCCCGCTCAATGGCATGCGGCTGTTCGGCCTCGCTCACCTCGGTGGCCAGCTGATGCGCGGCCATCACCAGATGATCCGAGCGCGCAAACCGCGCGTCCGTCAGGCGCTTGTAGGCGCCAAGCATGCCCTGAAGCAGCCGCTCCGGGTCGTCAGACAGGCAAAGCTGAGCGGCCAAAGCCAGCTCCATGTTGCCCCGAAGCGCCGAGAAAATGCCGGTGCTGCTGTCGATCAGCGCCTTGGCCTCGCGCAGCGCGCCGGGGTCGACGGGCTTGTCTTCCAGCGCGAACATAAACGCCACCATGCGCTTGGTGAGAGGATTGGTCAGGCGAAATTCCGGACTCAGCGCCCGGGTGTTTTCTGCAAACAGGTTGATCCTTGCCGTCAGGCGATCGTCCATGTGTGATCCTCCCCCTCTGCTTCGTGCCCTTATTCTATCACAGCGCTCACCCGCCTGTCCCCCGCGTTTGCTCAAGGTGTCGGTTATCGAGGCCAAAATGGCTCAAGGGCGTCTTGAAGTGGTCTTTGGGCCAATGGCATCGGCGCGCTTGCGAAAGACCGGCCGGATTGGGCCGGGGATATCGTTCCCAAGTGAATAAAAAACAGGGCGGGCGCTTGGCCCGCCCTGCCAAAAACAGAATCGGCGCATCCCCGCCGGAATCAGGCGCGCAGCTCCACCGCCGCGCTGAGCTGCGCGAGCAAGCTCAGCCGCTGGGCGGCCATTGGAGTCAGCGCCTGGTCATGCATCGCCCGCGCGGCCCTTCAACAGGTTTTTCAGGCGTGTGATCCCTGAGAACATCATGATGTTGCCCACACCATGGCTGATGAACAGCGCCGCCACCAGAATGGAGCTCAGCATCGTCGTCATGATCGGCTGGAACACCATCATGAAGCCGCATAGCGTCTCCAAGATGCCCAGCAGCAGCACCCAGCCCCAGTCGGAAGCCCCGTCGCCCTTCAGCTGGAACGAGCCCACGATGCGCATGATGCCCGCGCTCAGAACCCACATGGCGAACACAAATGGGATCGCCATCGCCAGCGCCGCGTAGCCGCTGCCGATCAGCAGCCACAGGCCCAGCAGCACCGACAAAATGCCGCCCGCCAGCACCCAGCCCGAGCGATCCCGGGTATCCGAGGTGCAGTAGAACCCAATCTCAGACAAGCCCGACAGCATCACCGCCACGCAGATAAACATGGCCAAGCTCAGCAGCGCTCCCCCCGTGAACAGCGTGCTCACACCCAGCGCGACCAGCAGAATCCCCGAGATCAGCAACAACCAGCGCATCCACTTCATGCCTGTCATGTCATGTTCCTCCTCAAATTTAATCCATGGTTCATATTTGAACAGTACATAGTATGAATTGTTTTTGTCAATAGGATTTTTGCGCGTTTGTGTAAATCCTGTGTTAATCAATGCCGCTGATTGATTTCATGCCGCAAAAATGATACAATAAGCGAATGACATAAATCCCCTCAAATTTCCAGGAGATGATACTTTGCCGCTTACGCTGATTCTCGGTGTCTTGCTGGCCTTGGTTTTGTGCCTCGCGGGGTCATTGGCCCAGCGCTGCCGCCGCATGAAAAAGCAGATTCAGCGGCTGGAGCACACCGCAGCGCTGATCGACTCAGCGCCTTACTACATCGCTTATGATGACGGCGGCACGGCCGATTTATACGCCAACGCCGCCGCAAGCCGCATGCTGGGCCGTTCGGTCGGCCAAGCCATGTCCAAAGAATCCACCCATGACGAAGCGGGCATGCGCCTGCTTCAGGAACAGGCCTTCCCCGCCGTGGAGCGCTACGGCAGCTGGGTGGGCGAAAACAAGCTGCTGCACAGTGACGGTCACCTGATCGACGTGCAGCAGTTTATCTTTCCGGTGCTGGACAAGCAGGGCAAGCAGCTTGGCATGAGCACGCTGATGCGCGACATCACCGATGAGAAAGCCATGCGCAGGCGTCTGGACATCCAGTACGCCATCCTGGACTCCAGCAGCAGCTTCATCGTGGCGCTGGACAAGGATTTTCACGTCGTCTACGCCAACCCGGGCGCCTACAAGATCAGCGGATATACTCCCGAAGAGATCGGCATGAATTTCGTGCCCGAGATGTTCCATGAAAGGGAAACCTGCGCCAAGATTCGCCGGCACTGGACGGACGCGCTGCGGGACGGCGCGGCGGGCATGGAGTCCGAGTTCATCCGCAAGGACGGCGAGGTTCTGTCGGTAAACCACAAGATCTTCGCCATCCGGGACGAGCAGCACCAGACCATCGGCATCGGCGTGATTCTGACCGACATCACCGAGCTCAAGCGCGCCCAGCAGGATCTGGTGCAGGCAAAGGACGCCGCCGAGGCCGCCAACCGCGCCAAGAGCGCGTTTTTGTCCAACATGAGCCACGAGATCCGAACCCCCATGAACGCCATCATCGGCATGACCCGCATCGCCATGGAGGCGGACGAGCTGCCAAAAATCCGGCAGAGCCTAAAGAAGGTCAACGCCAGCTCAGAACACCTTCTGAACGTCATCAACGACGTGCTGGATCTGTCCAAGATCGAGTCGGGCAAGCTAGAGCTGTACAACACCGATTTCAGCGTCGCGAACGCGATCCAGGGCCCCATGGGCATCATCCAGGTGAAGGTCGATGAGAAGCGCCAGAGGCTCGTCACCAGCATTGCGCCCGATGTGCCGGGGCGTCTGCACGGCGACTGCAACCGCATGGCGCAGGTCATCATGAACCTGCTGAGCAATGCCGTGAAGTTCACCAAAGAGGGCGGCGAGGTTCAGCTCAGCGTGGACGCTCAGCCCATGGAGGGCGGCAAAACCCGGCTGAACGTCAGCGTGCTCGACAGCGGCATCGGCATGACGAAAGAGCAGCAATCCCACCTGTTCAAGGCCTTTGAGCAGGCCGACGCGGGGATCACTTCCCGCTTTGGCGGCACCGGGCTGGGCCTGGCGATCAGCAAGCGCCTGGTCGAGATGATGGGCGGCGAGATCTGGGCCGAGAGCATCCCCGGCGAGGGCAGCCGCTTTTCGTTCTACGTGGTGTTCAGCGAAGCCCAGACGCAGCCCGAAAAACCGGCCGATCCGGCCGAGGCATCTGACCACGACTTCACCGGCAAGCGCATCCTGCTGGCCGAAGACATCGAGATCAACAGGGAGATCCTGTGTTCGCTGCTGTCAAGCACCCATGTCCAGATCGACGAGGCCGAGAATGGCGCGCTGGCGCTGGCGCTGTTTCAGCAAAATCCGGGTAAATTCGACCTGATTTTCATGGACCTGCAGATGCCGGTGATGGATGGCTACACCGCCACCCGCGCCATCCGCAACTGCAGCCAAAACGACGCCGGGACGATCCCCATCATCCCCATGACAGCCAACGCCTTCGCCGAGGATGTGCAGAACTGTCTGGCCGCGGGGATGAACGACCACGTCAGCAAGCCCATCAATCCGGACACAGTGATTGAGAAGATGAAGAAATACATCAGCGTATGACGGTGTATAGAAAAACGGCGGGGCGATTTCTCCCCGCCGTCCGGCTGTCAAAAGACTGCGTCTTTTGACAGCCGCATGCAAGTCTTGTGAATCGAGGATTCACGGGCAGACTTGCATCCAGTGCGGAAGCGGCCTGCGGGCGCGCAGGTCGCCCTTCGGCGGCATGGATCCGGGGGCTTCGGCCCCCGAAAACCCCCTTGGGCTTGGCTGCTTCTGGAAGCTCAACACCCTGCATGCGAGATACATTTTTGACAGCCGCGGGCGGGCCTTG
>JAVBQA010000103.1:0-13429 GCA_031549325.1 Eubacteriales bacterium
TCCAGCATCAGAGCATCGCGCTCGGTGGGCGAGGTCCGGTACTCCACATCGACGATCACGCGCGCCAGACTATCTAACTTCAATTTTGTCATCCGTGTGCTGCTTTTGGAAGTGTTGACGCGCTCGGTTCCTGAGCACCCGGGCTTTCCCGATGCAAATCACATTGCCCATGCTGTCCCGGTGTAGATAACACCGGGACAGCATGGGCGCTTTTTTGGCCATCAGTTCAGGTCATCACATGGCGTGCAGGGACAGCGCATTTGACGCGGAGAAGATGCGCGCTGTGCCGCATGCGGTGGGGGCGGCATCCGCCGGCAACCCAACTAAACCCGCTACGCCATGAATAATTTCATCATCGCGCTGGGCATATCTTATGTGCCGCTGCATAGGGGAGCCGTGCGGGCGGCGGAAGCGACTGGGAAGGACGTCGTGAACACAAGGAAAACCGGATGCAAAACGATCCTGGCGTCAACACCCGCTAACGCTCACTTTTGCCGGTAATGGCGGTCTGGTTTTTGTTTGGACTGGAGCGGGGCGTTAGGGTGGGGAAGCGGCGCTCGATCGCGGCGAGCGCGATCTCGACGTCCTCATGCACTTCCTCCGGCGTGAAGCAGCCCACCGTGACCATGTCGCGCTCGCGCAGCGTGGCATAGCTGAAGGTCAGGCCGATATATGGGGTCACGCGTCCGGCGGCCATCGATTTGATGGTCATCACGGGCTTCTTGGCGTTGTGGATAATGCCAGAAACCGACTCGACCTCGACCTGCATCAGAAAACCCATGCAGTTGTAGATCTGCACGTAGGTTTGCACATCGTACTCGTTGGCGTCGGAATACACGATCAACTCCGGCATGTGTGCGGACAGCCCGGGGATCATGCCCGCGTCGCGGATCATGCTCGTGTAGTCGGAAATGCGCGCGATCTCGCGCTTGTGCTTGTTGACCAGCTGCTCGACGCACGAGTGGTGCGGCAGGCAGAACGTCGCGCCCGCTTGTGCGCTGCGCTTGATCACGGCCTCGGCCTCGCGCCGCCCTTCGGCGGAATCGGACACATTGAGAATAGGCGTATCAATGATGTGGATCTTCCGCCCTGTTTTGTCCTGGGCGTGCTGAATCGCGCCCTGAATCAGCGGGATTTCACCGATGATGCCCATCAGCGAATCCACGCCGTGAGACAAAAAGGCCTCGAACATTGGGAAAAAGGCTTCCGGCGAGACAAACTTGTCCTTGATGCGTTGGTCAGCAGCCGGACTGGTGTGGCTCCAGCCCAACATCCAGTTGGTGCCGATGAGCATACGCGAAAGCGAAACGCCCGCCACGTCGGTTCTGGGGAACAATGTGCTCATATCAATTATCTCCTTTGGCAAACATCGTGAATCGCTCAATGGTTCTGCAACATGCGCGCCGCCTCGGCCAATCCTTCGGCGGCGGGTCGCTCCGGGAAATACTCCAAGCCAACGTAACCTTGATACCCCATTTGTTCAATGCATGAGAAGAGGCCCCTGTAGTTGATCTCGCCGGTGTCAAGCTCATGCCGGCCGGGGTTCCCCGCCGCATGAAAATGTCCGATGCAGGGGAGCATGCGCTGCACATGGCGCAGCAAATCCCCCTCTGTGATCTGCTGATGATACAGATCGAACAGCATCTTGACGTGCCTGCTGCCCACTTCCTCCACAGCCTGCGCCGCTTCGTCGGAGCTGGTGAGGTAGTAGCCCGGGTGATCCAGCAGGTTGAGCGGCTCAAGCAGGAGCACAATGCCCGCTTGCTCCAAAAGCGGCGCGGCCTGGCGCAGGCAGCGAACCATGTTGGCGTGCTGATCCGCTCTGGGCGCGCCCGTGTCCTTGCCACACTGAGAGATCAGCGAGCGACAGCCCAGCTTCTTGGCGGCGGCGATGCTCTGCTCAAGCCCCGTCAGGTAATCTTTATGCGCAACGGGGTCGACTAAGCTGTAGAATCGCGTGCACATCGTCACGGGCGTGAGGTCGAGCTCGCTTTGAGCCTCAGTGAGCATGTCCAGATCCTTATCCCACCAGCCCCAAAACTCGTATGCGTCATATCCCGCGGCCTTTGTCGCGCGCAGCGCATCGTGACTGTTCTGACCGCGAAACACCGCGTCAATGCAAACCGAAAGCTTCATGCCGCTCCTCCTTCACCCGGTGCGCCCAAAGGGGAGGGCAGACAGCCGCCGATGCGCGGCAAAGGCCATCTGCCCGTGAATCGGTTGACGTTTCGTCAATCAGTAGCCTTGCTGAAGGATCTTGTCGCACGCGGCCTGACACTCGTCCATGGAAGCCTGAATGTCCTTGCCAGCGATAACGTTCGTGCACATCGTGTTCAAGGGGCCGGAGGGGAATGCGTCGACCTGGCTCCACACCGGGATGGGCGGATCGCCCTGCACAGCGCGCTCGGCCTGCAGCGGGAACGTCTTCATCCAATCGCTGCCGTAGAACTCGTTCGCCATCACTTCTTTGCGGGAGTTGATCAGGTTGACCGCTCCGCAAATTGTGAGCTGGCCTTCGGTGGAGCAGAAGTATTTGACCCACTCGCGCGCGGCCTCCGGCTCCTTGGTGGTGCTCATGATGCAGATCGGCGCGGAGAACGCGATGGAGCTGACGCCCTCGCCGGTCTTGGAGCAGTTCACGGCGGAGGCGGTCTTGTCGACCAGCTGCGGCGCGTTCGCCTGGATGGTGGTCATGAAGTCCGCGTTCACGCCGATCACGATGGATGCTTTCTCGGCCATGTACTCGGCATCCGCCTTGAACGACGGATCAATCACGTTGGGCGTACAGATTTTGTGGACGTTGATGGCGTCGTACATCAGCTGCAGCGATTCTTTGCCCTCCGGTGTGTTGAAAGCCATCTGCTTGTACTCGGGATCCATGATGCGGCCGCCGTGGCCAGCCAGCAGCGCGAACCAAGTTTGGTCAAAGCGGGAGTTGCTCACGCTCCACACGAAGCCGGAGCGCGTGATGTTGCCTGCCTCGTCGTATTTGGTGAGCTTTTTGCCGACATCGAGAAGTTCCTCGTAGGTCTTGGGCGCTTCGGTGATGCCCGCTTCTTGAAAGTGCTGCGTGTTGTACACCATCACGCGGGTGTCCATGCGCCACGGAATGCCGTAGATGCCGCCGTTCACGCGCACTTCTTCCACCGCCGCCGGGAAGTACGCGTCGTCGCCGCCCAACTCGTTGTACAGGTCGGTGATCTCAAGCGGCCCGGTCTTTCCCTGGCCCATCTGCACCATCGAGGACGTGAAGAACGCATCGCACACGTCGGGCGCTTCGCCGCCGGTGCACGCGAGCGTCAGCTTGGTGAGCGCCTGCCCCCAGTCAATCAGAGAGTAGTTCACGGTGATGCCGGTCTTGTCCTTGAAATCGGCGACCATCGCGTTGAGCGCCTTCTCCTGTGCGGAAGGATCCGAGCCGTACTTCTGCATGGTAAATGTGATGGTCTTGCCCGCGAGCGGCATGTCGCTCGCGAGTGTGGGAACTGCGCCGCCAAACACGAGCACGAGCACGAGTGCCAAAACCAACAACCGGGTGCCAAGGGTTTTCATGAGATGCGCCTCCTTATTGATGTGTTCCTATTTCGTGCGGCCGCGCCGCCGGATCTCGGATCGCGGGGGATGCGTGCACGGGGCTGCGGTTGCGCGGATTAACCCTTTACCGCCCCGGCGGATAGCCCGCTGATCAGGTACTTCTGCAGGAATCCGAACAGGATGATGGCCGGGAAGGTGATGATCACGGCGGTCGTGACCGTGAGCGACATGTTCGAGATGCCGCCGTACTGCCCGATGTAGTCGTAGATGCCAACCGACGCGGGCTTGAGCGAGTTGTCCGTCAGAATCACGGACGCCCACATGAACTCGTTCCACGCCAGGATGAACGAATAGATCGCCGTGGCGGCGATGCCCGGAACCGAAATGGGCAGGGCGATCCTAAAAAAGATCCCGACGCGCGAACAGCCGTCGATCGTGGCGCTTTCCTCTAGCGCCATGGGCACCGACTGGCTGAAATAACTTTTCATCATCAGTGTGCTGAATGGAATGCCCCACGCCGTGTACGCGATGATCAGTCCGGCGTAGGTGTTGGTCAGATGCGCGTTGTACATGAGGAAGTAAAACGAGATGAACGGCAGCGTGCCCGGGATGAGCTGCGACACGATCATCAGCACGGTCGTGGTCTTATGCAGCTTTCGGTGCGAGAAGCGGCTGATGCTATAGCCGCACAGCGAGGCGACAGCCACGCAAACCGCCGTCGTGCACGACGCCACAAACACCGAGTTGCCGATGTACCGAAGCAGGGGCAGGGAGCTCCACACCTGCACATAGTTGCCAAAATCCAGCCAGCTGGGAAACCAAGTCGGCGGCGAAAGCATCACTTCCTCACGCGGCTTGAGCGACGTGATGATCATCCAGTAGTAGGGAAACAGCACGAACACGGTGGCAAACAGCATCACCGCCCAATGCCGTATCGCGTCAAGGATCTGGCTGGCTCTGGATTGCACCCGTGATCCCTCCTATGCTCAGATATTCCTGTCCTGGTTGACGGTCTTGCGCAGGTAGATAAGCGCGGGCACCAGCGCGATCAGCATCATGATCACGCTGATCGATGCGCCAAAACTGTACCGGAACTTGATGAACGCCTCCGTGTAAACAGACACAGCCATGACCTGCGTCATGTTGAGCGGACCGCCCTTTGTGACCAGGTAGCTCAGATTGAAGTTGTTGAACTGCCAGATCGCCTCGAGCAGCAGCGAGGTCTCAATTACTGGCATCAGCGTGGGCAGCGTCACGCGGAAAAACCGCTGCGCCGCGTTGGCCCCGTCGATCTTGCTCGCTTCGATCAGCTCGGCGGGCACGGTCTGCAGCCCCGCCAGAAACATCACCATCAAGAACGGAAAGATCGACCATACGTTGATGACGATGATCGACATCAGCGGCATCGAAAAAAAGCCGAGCACCTTTGTCGTGTTACCCAGGAAGTTGATGGGGAATTTGATCCATCCAAACTGCATCAGCAACTTGTTGAGCGGGCTGAAGCTCTCCGACAAGAGCAGCTGCCAGATCGTGGCCGTCACAAGCGGCGGCGTGACCCACGGCGCCAGAAACAGCGAGCGAAACAGGGCGCGCCCTCGAAAGCGCTTGTTCAGCTCGTTGGCCACCAGCATAGCGAACACCGACGCGAACGCGAGCGAAAGCAGCGAAAACGCGACGGTGTTGAGAATCACCTGATAGATGTCGGGGTTGGAGAGCGCCTCTTTGTAGTTACTCAGGCCGACAAAGTCCACTGTGGGTTTGAGCAGGAACTTGTCCAGAAACGACAGCCGGATGGAATCCAGGCTGGGATAGATCTGCACGAACAGCACGCCCGCAAGCGCGGGGATCAGCATGATGATGGGCGTCAGTCGGTCGAGGTTTTTTCGGATGTCCGCCTTCTGCGTCTTCATGGAATCGATCCACGCACCCTTCAGGAGCGAAACGGGCCGCTCGATGTGTTATCGATATCATACACGAATTATACATAGAATCTGCGAAAGTGTCAACACGCGGCAATAAATTTTGTCCATGAATATGAAATAAAGTTATGACATGGTGCATATTTTGAATGCTGAACTGGAATCGCCGCCGAAATGTGTAATCGATGGTCATATACGTTGACGGGATGGGATTGCATTTGTTATACTACCACTAATCATGCGAGGCGGGAGTGGTATCTATCGCCAGAACCATACGAATCCAGGATGTGGCCAAGCGCGCGAACGTGTCCGTAGCAACCATCACCCGCGTGGTGAACGGTTCCGGCTATGTTTCCGCGCGCACGCGGCAAGTCGTGCAGCAGGCCATCGACGATTTGGGCTACGTCCCCAACCGGATGGCCAGCGCGCTCAAGGGCAAGAGCACGGGGGTGATCGGAACCATCAACCCGTCGCTGGACATCAACCCCTACTTTGTGCAGCTGAGCGCGGCGCTGGATCGCTCGGTGCGAGAGTACGGATTCCGAATACTGTCCATGGTCGTCAACCGCGAGCAGAGCGATGAAGTCGGCTTGATCCACGAGCTGGTCAGCCGCATGGTGGACGCGATTTTCTTTATCGGCAGCACCGCGGTGCCTGAGGCGCTCATCCAAAGCATCGTCGACCGAGGCATTCCGGTTGTGATGCTGGAGCGTCCGCTGGACATCAGGGATGTGGATAGAGTGACGGTGAACGCGTGGGAAGGATCCGCGATGGCGGCGCAAAAGTTTCTCGCGTTTGGGCACACGAACATCGGATATGTGGGTGTGCGGCTTCGGCATCAGGTGGAAGAGGATCGCTACGAAGGGTTCCGGCAGACGCTGCTGCGAAACGGCGTTCCACTGGAGGCGCGCAACACCGTGCTGGTTGAGGAGTACGAGCTCACGCATGGGTACAATGCGATGCGGCAGCTGCTCGGGCAGAACGGGCGTCCCACCGCGGTGTTTTTGAGCTCGGATATCCTGGCGGCGGGCGCGTTGCAATGCCTCTACGATGCACACCTGCGCGTCCCGGATGATGTATCACTGATCGGATACGACGATACGATGGCATCCACCATGTCGCCGCCCATCAGTTCCGTCGCGCTGCCGATTCAAGAGATGGCCGCGACAACCGTGGACTTGTTTCTTGAACGCAAGCGGGAAGGCCGGAAGGCAGGCAAGGTCGTGCGGATCGAGCCACATCTCGTTGACCGCGACACCGTGAAGGACCTGCGCGCGACCGTCGAGCGCACCTGAGGTTTGCTCCGCGCCTTTGCTGCGCGGAGTTCCGCCACTGCGTCGGGCGTCCCTACTCCGCCAACTCCGGCTTCCGGTCCCTGTTCGCCTTTGGGCGACGCTGGGCTTGCGCGGCGCTTTCGCCCGCTTTGCTTCCGCGCCCGCCTGGGCGGACCGTGTTCCCGAGGGGTTCGGCGGCGGTATCGCCTTCGTGCAGAATCATGGAGAGGACGACCGAAGCGGAGCGCTGGCCTTCGTCCAGATGGCGCAGCAACATTTTCGCCGCTTCGTAACCTATTTTGCCGACGGGCTGAATCATTGTGGTCAGATCGGGCAGCAGACCTGCGACATCCATAGAGGAGGCCAAATGGTCAAAGCCGATGACGGAGAGATCTTCCGGCATGGAAAGGCCGTTCTCGCGCGCCGCCTGGTAGCCGCCGAATGCGGTAATGTCATTGGTGAACAGCACTGCGGTTGGCCGCTGTTTTTGGGCGAGCAGCCGCTTCATATACCAGTATCCGTCATAGAACAGAAATCCGTTGCACCCCACCAGCATATTGTTGGTCACGGGGAGATTCGCTTCCTGCATGGCGTTTAAATACCCCTGCATCCGATCCTTTGAGATGGTGCTGTCCAGTGGACCAACCGCGTGAAAAATCTGCCGATGACCAAGTTTCAGCAAGTGCCTGGTCGCCTCCGCGGCGCCCGCGACATTGTCGACATTCACGCTGGCGATCCGGGCATTCCTCGTGCTGTCCTGAATCACCACAAATGGGGTGCCGGAGGATTCGAGAAAGTCTATGTCTTCAAGATCCAAATCGTGGTTGAGCGCGATGATGATGCCATCCACGCCGCGCTGAACAAGGCTCTTGAGATTCTTTTTGTAGTCCTTGCGGTAATCCCAGACGTCCAAATGGTTCTTGCTGTTTACCAGGAGGATGCCGTAATCGGTGGATGAGACGTATCGCTCGATTCCGGAAAAAATCCCGGCCCAAAAAGGCTGCACAATGTTGTAAATGAGGGCGCCGATGACATTGTTTCGCTTGTTGGCAAGCGTGCGGGCCGCGAAACTTGGCGTGTAATTCATCTCATCGATGACTTTCTGCACTGCGGCGCGAGTTTCCTCCTTCACCAGCGGGTTGTTGTTGAGAACGCGTGACACGGTAGAGCGCGATACTTTCGAAATCCTTGCGATTTCCGTTATGTTCATGACATCATTCCTTTGCGGTCAGCCTGTTTTCTTTCATTATATCAAAACATTTCGAGCAGCTCAAGCATCATGCCCAGCTTCGCGCGGCCATCCACATAGGCATACTTGCCTCCGTTGAAGTTGCCCGTCTGAACCAAGGGCATTCCGTGCCCGGCCAGAATCCGCACGCAATCCTCGAGGCTGGCGACAGCATAGCCTGCGTGGTGCACGCAATCTCCGTATCGGTCGAGATACTCGCGCCAGGTGCTGGGATGCTCATCTGGTTGCATCAGCTCCAGCCGGGCGCCGCCCAGCGTAAAGAAAGTCTGCCAGATGCGGGCCGGGGTTGGTTCCCCGTTGTAGATTACCTTAGCCATTTGCGGGTCGCCGCTCTGCTTGAGGAGTGGCCGCTCGACCCCAAGCAGGGCGCAATAGGTATCCATCGCTCGCTCGATGTCGGACACCAATAGCGCCAGATGAACGAATTCCGCCTTTGGCAGTATCCCAAGACTCATTTGGATGCCTTGATCCATTTTATTGCCCTCCCTGACGGTTCGGCGATTCGTTGCGCTAAAGCGGCATGGGCCGTCCGGTTGCGTCGATAAACGAGATCTTGCTGGTTGTCTTGGTCGTCCCTTCCAACAGCCCAAGGATCCCCACCGCAATGACCGCCGGGTCGGCGGGGGCGTCCTCTCCGCCCATGCCTGTGCGCATCCAGCCGGGATGCACCGCATAAACACGGATGCCGTCTTCCATCAGATGGAAGCGCAACCGCTCGGAGAACATATTGAGCGCTGTTTTGCTCATGGCGTAGGGGTAGTTGGTGGAAAAGGCATTCACGATGGTGCCCGCCTCGGAGGAGATGTTCACAATGCATGGAGAGTTCCCCTTTCGGATGAAGGGGAGAAACTGCTGCACCACGCGCATGGGACCAAGCAGGTTGACTTCCATGCTGCGGCGCACCAGATCGAGATCGAGACTCTCGATGGTGTCCTCCCGCCCGACCAGGATGGCGGCGTTGTTGACGATGCCGTCCAGCGCGCCGAGCCTTTCGGCCCGCCGCGCGGATTCACGCACCTGGTCCTCGTCGGTGACATCCATCGAAAAGACCTCCAGATGCTCCGGGTTGCTGGCCCGCAACGCTTCCAAAGCTTCGTTGTTGCTGGCGGAACGGGTCGCTGCCAGCACGGTGTGCCCGCGGCACACAGCCTCCCTCGCGAGGTGAAAGCCCAGGCCCCTCGCCGCGCCGGAGATCAGAATGCGCATGCCGTACCCCCTTTTAAGTCGCGTCACGCTCCTTGAGCTCCACCATGATCCCCAGCTTTTCCAGGGTGTCAAAATAAGCGTATCGCTCGGTGCCTTTTTCCTCTTCAAAGATAAGGGGATAGCCTTCCTTCTCCATCAGGTCGATTTCATGGCGAAATCCATTCACGTAAAATGAGACAAAGCAAACGCTGTTGCCGAATTTGTTCAGGTGTTCCAGCCAAGGGCTCGGGGTGTCGTCCACAGGCTGGGCGAATTCGAAATAGATGGGATCCATCTCCACCCTGGCGGTGCGCAGGCGGATGTTGTATTCCTTGCCCCGAAATCGCTTGTAAGCGCCGGGCGGGATGATCTTGTTCGGATCAAACGGATTGATGTGCGGGGGAGTATCCAGCGGGAACAGGCGCGCAAAGCGCGCGACGGCGTCTTCCACGTCATGGCAAACGATGCCAATCTTGACCACAGTTTTGCTGCTCAGCTTCTCCATGATCTTCCTCCTGTGCCAATCAGAATCTTGGTGGATGCCATCGGGGGAGGGGGGCGTTCCGCTTGCCTCCGGAAACGCAGGCATAGAGGTTCGCGCCCGGGCTTTCAGGCTTGGCCGGAGCAAAGCCAGGCGGAACTTCGGCGCCGCGCGGCAGGGAAAACGGGTTCCGCCAGACGGGGCTTGAGGGGGTGTTTGGTGTTAGGCGTTTTCCCGAATGGCCTTCCTGTGCGGCGAATCCTCGCTGATCTGCATCATCTCGATGCGGACTCCGTCCGGGTCGGTTACCCAGCACTGCCAGTTGTTGTCGCAGCCACACTTGGGCTGTTTGTCTAGAGGGTAGCCCGCCGCCTCGATCTGCTTTGCGATGGCGTGGATATCCGGCACCGCCATGCAGATGTGGTTAAAGCCGCGCAGGTTGCTGTTCCAGGGGTTGTCCGTCGCGCCATCATAGAACAGCTCAATAAACTGCTCTGCGCCTATGTAGAGGTAGTTGATCCAAGGCTCGCCGGACGTGGGGTTGTTGATTTCGAACACCTTCTTAAACCCCAGAACCCTTGTGTAGAAGTCCAAAGATTTCTCCATATCCTTCGTCGTGACCGCAAGATGTCCGATTGTCACAGCCTCCATCACCTTTCATATCTATGGTTCGCACCACGCGATTGAAATCGATCCCATTTGAATTCATTGTATTGCACATATCTTTTCTTGTCAATAACAATATAGAAATTATAAATTATTATAATCTATTGACATTTATAATCGATGTATATAAAATCTAGGTAATGAGATCGGTTTCACGGAAGGGTTTCTTGTTGCCAAATCGACGGAATTGTGAGGAGGGAATCATTTTGAAACGCACACTGGCCATCTTATTCGTCCTGATCCTGACCCTGTCCTTTGTCGTTGGCGGTCTTACCGCCGGCGCAGAAGGCAAACTTGTCACTGCGTGGCTTGGCGATTGGTGGGCGAATGAAGTGGAGCGGCTGGAGCGGGATTTTGCCGCTCAAAACGAAGGCTATACCCTGAAGATTGAGCTGATGCCGGTCAATAACTATGTGGAAAACGCCTCTACCGCCATTCTCGGCGGCAATTCCCCGGATGTTCTTGCCCTGGACACGCTCATGATCCCCACCGTAGCCAGCCGGGACATGTTGCTTCAACTGGATGATTTCATGAGCAAACACGGCATCACCAAAGACCTCTTTGGCGAAGCCACATACAACGCGGGCGTGCGGGACGGCAAGACCTTTGCCATTCCTTACCGCAGCGCCACCACTGCCCTTTTTTACAACAAAACCCTCTTTGACGCCGCGGGGGCGCCCTATCCTACCGACCGCATGGGCTACGCGGACTTCCTGGAGACCTGCAAAAAGCTGACCAACGCTGAGAAGGGCGTGTATGGCTTTGGCATTGCCGCGTCCAAGAGCGATGCCGCCAACGTGATGACCTCCTTCTGCCCCTTCCTGTGGGAAACCGGCGGCGATTTCCTCTCTGCCGACCTGAGCAAATGCACCCTCGATACCCCGGAATCCATTCAGGGGATTACCAACTGGGTGGAGCTCTACACCACCGCCAAGGTCGTGCCGGAAGGCTGCATCAATTACGCCATTACCAAAGACCTCTTCCCGCTCGCCATGGAGCAGCAGATCGCCATGATCCCCATGAACGACAGCAACATTGTCAAGATCGACAATTTTGCGAAGGAGAAGAATTTTGAGTGGGACGTCGCGCTTCTGCCTGGCAGCTGCCGCGCGGGCGGCTGGTCGTTCAGCATTCCGATCAGCGCGAAAAATGTGGAAGGCGCCGAAGCCTTCATCGCCTGGTTTATCAAACCGGAAATCCTGTCCCAGGAGCAGGTGGTCATGCCTGGCGTCATGGAGGCCCGCAAGGGCGGCAAGTGGGGAGACGCCATCTATGACAAGCTTTACGAAGCCGAGCTTTATGCCAAGAACTGCCCCCCCAGTCCTCAGTGGACGGAAATCCAGAATATCGTGACGCAGGAGCTCCAAAAGGCGCTGCTCGGCGAGATCACGCCCGAACAGGCCGCGAAGAACATGGCGGAGCAGGTCAACGCGATTCTCTAAGATCTTTGGTTTCTGCACAGACACGAATTGGGAAAGACAGTCTGTCTTTCTCAATTCGTGTATCCCGCCTGTGATTCCTGGATTGGGGGGTATGATCATGGTGACCAAGCCTCTTGGACGAAAGAAAAATACGGACCGGATTGTCGGGTGGCTTCTCGTGGCGCCCTGCGCGGCGGTGATCGTGCTGATGACAATTTACCCGCTCATCCAGGTGTTTCTATTCAGCGTTTCCAATGTCAAGCTGCCCTTTTTCGAAACCACGTTCGCCGGGCTTTCGAACTTCACACGCATCTTGTCAAAGCAGGAGTTTGGCGTGATTGTGCGCAACACCGTCATTTGGACGGTGGCCTCCCTGCTGTTGCGCTTCATTCTCGGCTTTTCCGCCGCTCTGTTGATGGACACCGGCATGAAGGGAAAAATTCTCTTTCGCATCGCGATGCTGGTTCCATGGGTCGTTCCTTCCATCGTCGCCGCGAATACCTGGCGCTGGATATTCAATACGGACAACGGTCTTCTGAACGGTTTTCTCCGCATGATCAATCCAGCTCTCACCCAGAACTGGCTGGGTTCTTCCTCTCTTGCGCTTGGGTCCGTCATTGTCGCATATGTGTGGATGGGCTTTCCCTTCATCATGCTGATGCTGGTGGCTGGAATGCAAGGGATCCCCAACGATTATCGGGAAGCAGCACAGATTGACGGCGCCAACTCCCTCCAGGTGTTCCTTCATGTCACCCTTCCTTGCCTGCAGCAGATTATCGTCATCCTGATCATCCTGGAAATCATCAGCGGGTTCAACTCTTTTGACCTGCTCTACACCATGACGGCGGGCGGGCCGGGCATCGCATCGGAGATTCTGGGCCTGTACATCTTCCGCACAGGTTTCTCCAACTTTGATTTTTCCGGCGCGTCCGCAATCGGCGTGATGCTGATTCTGGCCATTACCGTTGCGTTTCTCTTCTATGTCCCCGCCACGGCCAAGGGAAGGGGGCACAAATGATGCGTTCCGCGAAAAAGAAGGTTTTCTGGGGCTTTGTTTATCTGCTCTGCCTCTTGTTTATCGCCTTCGCGCTGCTTCCGTATTTTTGGATACTCTCTACCTCCCTGAAAACGGAGTCGGCGACATACGCCAAAATCCCCAGCTTTATCCCGAATCCCGTGACATTCGCCAACTACGACCAGATATTCCACGATAGGAATATTCTGTCATACTTCAAAAACACCATCGTCATCGCGCTGCTCTCTACTGGGATATCCGTCGTCGTGGCCGTGTTCGGTGCCTATGGGTTTTCCCGCTTCCGGTTTCCGGGCCGCACGCCCTTGTTGTTTTCCATCTTGTTTACGCGCGTGTTGCCCCGCGTCTCTCTGCTGGTTCCTTTTTACGTGATTCTCTCAAAGCTCAGCCTGATCAACACGTATCAGGGCATTATTCTTGTGTATCTGATCATCGGGATGCCGGTCACGATCTGGCTTCTCAAAGGGTACATTGACGCCCTCCCCTATGAGGTGGAGGAAGCCGCCGTGGTGGATGGCTGCAATCCCATGCAGGTTCTCTTCCGAATCGTGATCCCGATGGTCGCGCCCGCCATCGCTTCCATCGCGATGTTTGCCTTCATTCTGGCGTGGAATGAATTTCTCTTTCCCTTGCTCATTGCCAAGGATTCCTCGACCCGGCCCATATC
>JAVBQA010000109.1:0-13671 GCA_031549325.1 Eubacteriales bacterium
CCTGGGACGGGCTGATCCCCGCCGTGCAGACCGGCGCGATCGACGCGATCATCGCGGGCATGAGCCCCACCGCCGAGCGCTCCATGACGATCGATTTCTCCGATCCCTACTACAGCTCGGATCTGGTGATCGTTGTGAAGAAGGACGGCGCTTTTGCCGGCGCCACCAAGCTGGCGGACTTCTCGGGCGCCCTGCTCACCGGACAGCTGAACACCTTCCACTACACCGTGATCCCGCAGATCGAGGGCGTGCAGCAGCAGACCGCCATGGAGACCTTCCCGGCGATGATCGTGGCGCTCAGGGCGGGCGCGATCGACGGCTATGTGGCCGAGCGGCCGGGCGCGGAGTCGGACGTGGCCAGCAACCCGGACCTGACGTTCGTGGCGTTCGAGGCGGGCCAGGGCTTTGTGGCCAGCCCGGAGGACGTGGCGATCTCCGTGGGCCTGATGAAGGGCAGCGCGCTCAAGGCCGAGATCGACCGGGTGCTTTCCGGCATCCCCCAGGAGCAGCGCACCGAGATGATGAAGGGCGCCATGGAGCGCCGTCCGTAATCCTTTGAGGCAATTCTAGAATTGGGTGGGATGAACCGTGACCCCTCCGTCTGGTTTCTTTGGCTGGGTGGCCTTTATCCTCGAAAAATACTGGCCGCTGTTTCTGAACGGCGCTTGCACCACGCTGGTGGTCGCCATCGCGGGCACGGTGCTCGGGTTTGCGCTGGGGCTGCTGGTGGCCATCGCGCGCAGCATGCGTCCCCGCGCGGGCGCGCCCCGGGTGGTGCGCTGGCTGTACAAGCTGCTGCACGGGTTCCTGGGGCTCTACATCGAAGTGTTTCGCGGCACGCCCATGATGGTGCAGGCCATGGTGATCAACTATGGCTTTGTGTTCGGAGTGCTCAAGCAGAACTTCGGCATCGTGGTGCCCACGCTGGCGTCGGCCATCTTCATCGTCACGATCAACACCGGCTCCTACATGGCCGAGATCGTGCGCGGCGGCATCATCTCCGTCGATCCCGGCCAGACGGAGGCGGCGCATTCCATCGGGCTTTCCCACTGGCAGACGATGACGTCGGTCGTGCTGCCCCAGGCCATCCGAAACATCATGCCGTCCATCGGCAATGAGTTCATTGTCAACATCAAGGACTCCTCGGTGCTGAACGTGATCTCGGTGGCCGAGCTGTACTTCCAGGGGAAGTCGGCGGCGGGCTCGTACGGCGTGTTCTTCGAGGTGTTCTTCGTCATCGCGATGATCTACCTGTTCCTGACGTACACCATCACGCGCATCCTGCGGCTGCTTGAAAAGAAGATGGACGGCCCGGAGCACTATCAGATCCTGGGCAGCCAGAGCGACAGCAGGAGCGTCATCAGCGTGGGGGAGGTGCGCAAATGAGTGTGCCGGTGATTGAGATCAGCCACCTGAAGAAGAGCTTCGGGGATCATCTGGTGCTGCGCGACATCGATTTTGCCGTGGAGCGGGGCGAAGTGGCGTGCATCATCGGCGCGTCGGGCTCGGGCAAGAGCACGCTGCTGCGCTGCATCAACCTGCTTGAGACGCCCACCAGCGGCGTGATCCGCTGGGGCGGGCGCGACATCCAGGATGGCTCGGTGTCCATGGCCGAGTACCACGCCAAGGTCGGCATGGTGTTCCAGCAGTTCAACCTGTTTTACAACCTGAGCGTGCTGCAGAACTGCGTGATCGGGCAGGTGAAGGTGCTGAAGAGGAGCAAGGCCGAGGCCGAGGCCAACGCGCTGAAATATCTCGAGCGCGTGGGCATGAAGCAGTTCATCAACGCCAAGCCGCGCCAGATCTCGGGGGGCCAGAAGCAGCGGGTGGCGATCGCGCGGGCGCTGTCGATGGACCCGGAGGTGCTGCTGTTTGACGAGCCCACGTCGGCGCTGGACCCGGAGATGGTGGGCGAGGTGCTGTCTGTGATGAAGGATCTGACGGGCAGCGGGCTGACGATGCTGGTGGTGACGCATGAGATGGCGTTCGCGAGGGACGCCGCGAGTTCCGTGGTGTTCATGGACGCGGGCGTGATCGTGGAGCGGGGCGCGCCCGAGATTGTGTTTACCGAGCCGAAGATGCAGCGGACGAAGGAGTTCCTGGCGCGGGTGCTGTAGCTTCGGGCGTGCAGGCGGGGATTCCCAAGGGCATCATGCCCTTGGGCAGGGTTCCCAGGGACAGCGTCCCGGGGCCGCCGGAGGCCGTGACCCAGATTTCATAAAGGACCCCTCCGGATGGTCGCGACCATCCGGAGGGGTCCTTTATGAAATGTTGAGCTATGCTCCCCGTGGGCTCAAGGGCTCTGCCCTTCAGAATCCCGCCAGGGGAATAATTCCCCTGGCCCCCCACACCCGCGCGCCCGAAACTACAGCGCGCGCACGCGGGTCGCCTCGGCCGCCTCTTCCTCGGGCTTGACCCGCCACGCCACATACACATTCACCAGCGAGCACAGCGCGGCCAGAAAGAACACCCAGTGAGGCCCGAGGAACTTCCAGATCAGCCCGCAAGGCACCGACACCGCGATGGCCACCACATGATCCAGGCTGGTGCCGGTGGACAGCGCGCGCGTCACGTCGTTGTCGCTCCGCGCGATCGAGCGCAGATACACCGTCTTGACGATGCCGCACTGCATGCTCATCCGGTCCAGCACGAACAGCACGCTGATCAGGATCAGTCCCTTGTCCATCGGGATCCAGCCCGTCGTCAGGAAAAGCACCGCGAACCCATACACGATGTACACCCCGATGAAGCTGAGCGCGTCCACATACAGCATGCGCTTGATGCCGAACGTATCCATCCAGTGCCCCAGCAGCCGCATGAAGAAGATGCAAACCAGGTTCACGATGATGTAGAGCAGCGACATGTACGGCTGCTTCTGCGCCAGAATCTGGAGCAGCACCCAGGTGCCAAACACGTATGCGATCTGCTTCTGCACGCCCTGCATGACCGTCAGCAGGTAGTAGTACTTATACTCCCTGCGCAGCAGCAGCTTGGGCCCGGGCACCCGCGCCAGCTGCTGGCCTTTCAGCCGGCGGATCAGCAGCTGCGCCACGAGAACCGCACCCAGAAAGCCCAGGGAGCCCAGCAGAAACACCGGCTTGACCTGGGTTGTGTAGCTGAACGCGCCCGACCGGAACCCGAAATACACCACGATCGCGCACGCGAACCCCACGAGGGCGCGCACCGACGCGTACTGCCCCATGCGCCTGCCCACTTGCCCTTCTTCGGCCAGCGACATGCCGATCGCGTCCTGCAGCGGGAAGAACATGTGCATGCCCAGCGAATTGATGAACAGGAAGACGTACATCACCAGCATCGGCGGCGTGGACAGGCCCAGCACCGTCAGCCCCACAAACGCCAGAACCTGCGCCACCAGCGCGATCCGCAGGTCGCCCAGCCCGGCCAGCCCCGCGATCACCAGCAGGCAGATCATGCCGGGCAGCTCGCGCGGCCACTCGGTCACGCTGCGCCAGAACTCATCCATGCCGTAGGCCTCGCGGAAATAGTTTCCATAGATTGAATCGCTGAACCCGTTGCCGATGGACACCAGCGCGATCAGCACGAAGAACAGCAGCATGCCCTGTGGCAGATTGCCAAGGGCGGGGCGCAGACGGGTCAGTTTTTTCATGGCGGTTCGCTCCATTCAACTGTCATTCGGTGTTCGCATACGATGCAGCGGGGGTGATGCGCTGTGAGGGCGATCCGGTACTCGAGTTGTGGGCGGTGCAGGGAAGGCTTCCGGCCGCGCGGCCGGGCCTCTTGGATACATACGCTGGGGCTGGTGCTGATGCTGGTGGGCGGGCTGCTCTTGCTCATCTGCGTGCCCATTCAGGTGTGGCTGGCGATGATTGGGCTCTTGATGCTGGCGCTCGGCTTCTTCCTGTGGCGCATCGGCTGACAAAAACGCATGGTTTCGCGAAAAAACGCGGCGAGCCACGATTGGCCCTCGCCGCGTTGTTTCCGTGTCCTCTGGCGCTTAGATGGCGCGCTCGACTTTGCCGCTTCTGAGGCAGCGCGTGCACACGCTCATGCGCATCGGCGTGCCGGCAACCACCACGCGAACGCGCTGGGTGTTGGGCGCCCAGGTTCTGCGGGTCTTGCGGTTGGAATGGCTCACGTTGTTGCCGTGAGAGATTCCCTTGTGGCACACTTCACAAAACTTTCCCATGAACAACACCTCCTTCAGGTGAATATCTCGTCAAAACAGAATGATTATAGCACCACATGCGCCCGAATGCAAGGGGTTTGCGTGTAAAACTTGTCGATGGGGGTGGGCGGGTTGCGCCCGCGAATGCGGACTTTTGTTTAAACTGCTTGCATGGATCACCAAAAACCTGTATACTAAATGGTAAAGGATTGGCGTGCACACACAAAAACGCCCCTGGAGGTCTTCTTTTATGGATTGCAAGTATCAGAATGAACTGGGCACAGTGACCGTCAACGACGAGGTGCTGCTGAAGGTGGCGGGCTTTGCCGCGCTCGAGTGCTACGGCATCGTGGGCATGGCCAGCAAGCGCTCCACCGACGGGCTGGTGCAGCTCATCGGGCGCGAGAACCTGGGGCGCGGCGTGAAGATTTACCCCGCCAAGGACTCTGTGGACGTGGAGCTGTTCATCATCGTCGAGTACGGTATCAGCATGTCCGCCGTGGCCGAAACGATCATCGACACCGTGAAATACAAAATTGAGCATCTCACCGGCATCAAGGTGGGCAAGGTCAACATCTCCGTGGAAGACATCCGCGTGTAGCTGTGGCCCTGTTCCCCGCTGTTCGGCGAGGGGTGGAGTATTCAAAGCCGCCAACGCACAGGATTTTCACGAAATTCGGCGCCGCGCGCTCCGCTTGAAATGGCTCCATGATGCCTGCGCCCCCGGCCCCTGGGGCGTATGGCAACTCCGTCGCGAATCCGCACGTTGCCGGCTTAGAAGATACCCTCATAGGAGGAATGAAGTTTGCCCATGAAAACCATCGACGGCATGATGCTCAAAGAGATGTTCCTGTCCGGCGCGGCGCTGCTGGAGCGCAACCGGCAGAACATCGACGCGCTGAACGTTTTTCCGGTGCCGGACGGCGACACCGGCACCAACATGACCCAAACCATGGCCTCGGCGGTGAAAGAGCTCGCCGGGCGCAGCTTCCCGACCGTTTCCGAAGTGGCGGCCTGCGTGGCGCGCGGCGCGCTCAAGGGCGCGCGGGGCAACTCGGGCGTCATCTTGAGCCAGATCTTTCGCGGGCTGGCCAAGGGGCTCGAGGGCGCCGAAGAGATGGACGCGAATCTGCTTTCGCGCGCGCTGAAGGCGGGCGCGGAAACCGCGTACAAGGCCATGATGAAGCCCAAGGAGGGCACGATCCTGACGGTCGCGCGCGTGATCGCCGAGGACATCGAAAAGGAAATCAAGAAGACCGCCGACATGCAGGATCTGATGACCGCTGTGGTGGCTTCTGGCGACGCCATTTTGAAGCGCACGCCCGACATGCTGCCCGTGCTGAAGCAGGCGGGCGTGGTGGATTCGGGCGGCAAGGGCCTGATGGTGGTGTATGCCGGGTTTCTGGCCGCGCTGCGCGGCGAGCCGGTGGACGCGCTGGCCGCTGAGGCCGACATCGCGCTGCCCGGCGAATACATCGACGACCACAGCCTGCTGGAGTCGATCGAGTTTGCGTACTGCACCGAGTTCATCGTGTCCCACCCGCGCCCCGACATGCGGGACAGCGAGGTGGCGCGCCTTCGCAAGCGCCTGGAGCGCATCGGCGACTGTGTGCTGGTGATCGGCGACCTGGAGGTGGTCAAGGTGCACGTGCACACCAACGAGCCGGGCAAGGCGCTGCAGATGGCGCTGGAGCTGGGCGAGCTGGACGCCATCAAGGTGGACAACATGCTGGAGGAGTTCCGCGAGCGCAAGGCCGCCCGCGAGGAGCAGCTGGCGCGCGAACCCAAGGAGTTTGGCATCGTGGCCGTGGCGCTCGGGCAGGGGCTGTCCGACATCTTCAAGGACCTGATGGTGGATCAGATCGTGGACGGCGGCCAGACCATGAACCCGTCCATTGACGACCTGTATCAGGCCATCGAGAAGGTGAACGCGAAGACAATCTTCGTGCTGCCCAACAACACCAACATTATCCTGGCCGCGCAGCAGGCGGCTGAGCTCACCGAAAAAACCGTGTACGTGCTGACCACCAAGTCGGTGCCCATGGGCGTGGCGGCGGCGGTGGCGTTCATGCCCGACATGTCCGGTGAGGACAACGCCCAGCGCATGCAGCAGGCCGCCGAGGCGGTGCACACAGCCTCCATTACCTACGCCGTGCGCGACACCACCTTCGACGGGCACGAGATCCACGAGGGCGATATCATGGGCCTGCTCGACAACAAGGTCGAGGTGCTCGGGAGCGACGTGTGCGAGGTGTCGCTGCGGACGCTCGCTACCATGGTCAGGGACGACAGCGAGCTGATCACCATCTACTACGGCGAGGACACGAAGCCCGAGGACGCCGAGGCGCTGGGCGCGGCGCTGAGCGAGGCGTATCCGCACTGCGACGTGACGGTGTATTCCGGCCAGCAGCCGCTGTATTACTACCTGATCGCCGTCGAATAGGCGCGGGAGCCCGCCTCGCGGTCTTTTCCCGCCATCGTGCGAGTCCCGTGAATCTTTGGTTCGCGGGCCTTGCCTCTCATAAGGAATGCAGCCCGCGGGCGTCCACGCCGCCCTCCGGTTGCTTTTTTTCAGGGTTTTGCTTGTTGTTTGCCTGGGAGGAGCGCAGATGAACATTGACCTGAGCCAACTCAAGGGCGTTGGCCCGGCCCGGCTGAAGCAGCTGTACGCGCAGGGGATTTATACCGTGCGCGAGCTGTTGCTGTGCCTGCCGGTCGACTACGAGGATTTGAGCGACGTGCGCCCGCTCGCGAGCTTGTTTGCGGGAGACACGGCGTGCGTGCGCGTGCGCGTGGACGGCCCGGCGAAGGAGCAGCGCGTGAAGCGGCTTGCGATCACCACTGTGTGGGTGGCGGACGATTCGGAGCGCATACAGGCGGTGTGGTACAACCAGCCCTGGCTGAAGAACCAGCTGACGGTCGGGCGCGAGCTGCTGCTGTATGGGCGCTGCGAGGCCAAGCGCGGCCGGCTGCAGCTGAGCGCGCCCAGCATCGAGTCGGGCGAGGGGCTGACGCCCGTGTACCGGCAAATCAAGGGCGTCCCCGGGAAGACTTTCCGCCAGCTGATCGAGATCGGGCTTTCGGCCTGCGAGGGCCAATGGCCGGACGAGCTGCCGGAGAGCGTGCGCCGGCGGCACGGGCTTTGCGAGCGCAACTTCGCCATGCGTCAGGCGCATTTCCCGATGAGCCGGGACGCGCTCGAGGCCGCGCGGCGGCGGCTGGCGTTCGAAGAGCTGCTGCTGTATCAGGCTGGATTGGCGCTGCAGCGCGGCACCGGGCGCAAGGGCGTGCGCATCCCGTGCTCGGCCGAGGACGCGCGGGCATTCTGGAAAATCATGCCATTTGCGCCCACGAATGCGCAAGAAAGGGTGCTGCTGGAGATCCTAAAGGATATGGATTCGGGCCTAGCGATGGCGCGGCTGGTGCAGGGCGACGTGGGCTCCGGCAAGACGGCGCTGGCATTCGGCGCGCTGTACATCGCGGCAAAAGCGGGCTTTTCCGGCGCGCTGATGGCCCCCACCGAGATCTTGGCTGCCCAGCACTTTGAAAGCGCGAAGAAACTGCTCGAGCCTGCGGGCATCCGCTGCGGTCTGCTGACCGGCAGCATGACCGCGAAGCAAAAGCGCGAGGCCCACGAGAAGATCGCGAGCGGCGAGTGGCAGGTGGCCATCGGCACCCACGCGCTGATCAGCAAGGGCGTGGAATACAAGAATCTGGGGCTGGTGGTGACCGACGAGCAGCACCGCTTCGGCGTGAAGCAGCGCGCGCTGCTCAGCGAAAAGGCCGTGGTGGGCGGGCTGGACGAAGACGCGCCGCGCGACCTTGAAGACGCGCGAGACGATGCGGAGCGCGCCGGAGCGCCCGGCGCGAAGACTGCCAACGTGCTCGTCATGTCGGCCACGCCCATTCCGCGCACGCTGGCGCTGATCCTGTATGGGGACCTCGACGTGTCGGTGGTGGACGAGCTGCCCCCCGGCCGCACGCCCATCAAGACGCGCATCGTGCCCGAGGCCAAGCGCGAGGGGCTCTACGGCTTTGTCGTGGAGGAGGTCCGGCGGGGGCGGCAGGTGTACGTGGTGTGCCCGCTGGTGGAGGAATCGGAAGCGGTGGACGCCCTGCCCGCCGAGGCGGTCTATGAGACGCTGCGCACCGGGCCGCTGAACGCGCTGCGCGTCGGGCTGGTGCACGGCCGCATGAAGGGCGCGGACAAAGAGCAGGTGCTCAGCCAGTTCCACGCCGGGCTGCTGGACGTGCTGGTGTCCACCACCGTGATCGAGGTGGGGGTGAACGTGCCCAATGCCTCGGTGATGATCGTCGAAAACGCGGAGCGCTTTGGGCTGGCACAGCTGCATCAGCTGCGCGGGCGCGTGGGGCGCGGCGCGGCCGAGTCCTGGTGTTTCCTGATGGCCGAGCCCAATGAGCGCCTGGAGCTGCTGACCAAGACGACCGACGGCTTCGTCGTCGCCCAAAAGGACATGGAGCTGCGAGGCCCCGGCGAGCTGCTTGGGTACCGCCAGTCGGGCGCCGCGGCGTCCGGCATCAGCAAGCTGATGGGCGACACGCGGCTGCTTAAGGAGACCAACGACGAGCTGAAGCTGCTGATGAGCACCCCGGACGGGCCGGACACGCGGGCTGTCCTGGCCGCCGCGCTGCCGCTGTTTGAAGAGCGGATGCGCGACGTGGCGATGAACTGAAGGGAACTGGCGGGGGCGTTGCTATTTTTCATTGGGTATGAGAATGCCGGGCGCGTTGCGTCCGGCGGTTGTTTTTTGTTGATTGACAGTTTTCTGGCATGAAAGCATCGCAAAATTTCCAGTGTAGAATGCCCTTCATGGGTCACAATAGGCTCAGACTCAAACGGGAGGTGAAAAAGAGATGAGCAAGGTAAACGTACCGGAGAGCCGCAACGCGCTGGACAGCATGAAGTATGAAATCGCGTCGCAGCTGGGTGTCAATCTGAAGCAGGGCTACAACGGGAACCTGACTTCGCGTGAGAACGGGACCGTCGGCGGTTACATGGTCAAGAAGATGATCTCCGACTACCAGAACAGCCACAAGTAACAACTCATTCAAAACATAGCGATAAGCAAAGGAGCGCAAAAGAAATGGCAACGACTTCCAACCGCATCAATGTGCCCGAGGCCAAGCAGGCCATGTTCAACATGAAGCATGAAATCGCCGGCGAGCTGGGCATCAGCCTCAAGCAGGGCTACAATGGCGACCTGACCAGTAAGGATGCCGGCAGCATCGGGGGCGGCATGGTGAAGAAAATGATCGAGGCGCAGGAGCGCCAGATGAGCGGCCGCTAAAGTTCTGACCTGAGCCGCGACAAAAACCGCCGCATGTTCGCGCGTCTTTTCACCTGCCGCTTTGTCTCATTCGCTCGACGCAGCGCCGCTGCGCCTGGCTCCCTCGACTTAACGGCAAATGAAAATCCATCGCGAATCTCGCGGTGGTTTTTGTCCGTCTCTGGTCTCGCGCCAATCGGCAGGGCGCGGCGCACGATTTTTTTGTGTAAGAATGCAGAAAGCTATTGACATTTGATCCCGTTTCAGGTAGAATATTTTCTGTCGCTGTTAGCGGTGATGTGTGGAACACGGGAGCATAGCTCAGCTGGTAGAGCACTTGCTTTACACGCAAGGGGTCACAGGTTCGAGCCCTGTTGTTCCCACCACAGTGTGGTCCGGTAGTTCAGTTGGTTAGAATGCCAGCCTGTCACGCTGGAGGTCGAGGGTTCGAGCCCCTTCCGGATCGCCATTTTGCCTCGGTAGCTCAGTTGGTAGAGCAGTAGACTGAAAATCTACGTGTCGGTGGTTCAAGTCCGCCCCGAGGCACCATTCCTGCGGTAGTAGCTCAGTTGGTAGAGCGCCACCTTGCCAAGGTGGAGGTCGCGAGTCCGAGTCTCGTCTACCGCTCCAACTTCTTTTTTGCCTCGTCATGGCATATCGTTATTGAGAGGCCGCATGGACGACCATGGCGTGATAGCCAAGTGGTAAGGCAAAGGTCTGCAAAACCTTTATTCACCGGTTCAAATCCGGTTCACGCCTCCAGCAGAACCCCTGCAAACATTGAGTTTGCAGGGGATTTTTCAATAAAGTACACACATCGGGTACACGTTTTATTCTAGCTCCTCATGCAAGAATTTTGCAAACAGCGCATCTAGCGCGTCGGCGACACGTTGCTGCTCACCATCGACGGCGTGTCCGTAGACGCCAAAGGTATCCATATTGTCCGTGTGGCCTACCATGGGCTTCAACTGCTCGGCGGTGAGTGCCGTGCCGCCAATGGAGATCAGCGTGTGACGCAGCTCGTGGAGTGTGACCTTGAAGCCGTGGTGGGCGCAGTAGGCGCACCAGCGGATATAGAAGACTGCGGGGTTCGTGCGATCCCCATCTTCCGCTGGAAAGAGCCAGGGCGAAATAATGCCTCGCGCTTTGAGCATGGCCGCCTGGGAGTCCAGTTCGCGCTGCATGTGTTTATTGATCTTGAAAGTGCGGTCGGACATCTTTGTCTTGGTTGGGCCGATATGGTTAAATCTGCTGATTGATCGCTGGATGTGAACGACCCCATTCTGAATATCTGACCGCTGAAGGGCAAGCAGCTCGCCTTTGCGAACGCCACTCAGCACGCAGAAGCGCCAGGCATGGATATAAAATGAGCTGGTTTCCTGGCCATGCTCCTTGGTAAGGTCGGTGCCGAACAGAGTCCGCAGCTGCTGGGGCTGTAGGATGGTCTTTGGTTTGGTCGGCGCGGTGCGCGCGATATCCAGATCTTCGGTAGGCGCCATGTAGACGCGGCACTTCTTGCAATAGCGATTGAAGGCGCTGATCGCTCCGCGGATGTTCTGGAGCATCTTTTTTGACCGCCCCTGCTTTGCCGCTTCGTTTAGGCACTCCTGCCAGTCCTGCTCGGTGATGCTGGATAGCTTACGGTGTTCGAGCCGTGGCTTCAGCCAGATGCGCCCAATGGAGTCGGTGTTGGCGTAGTTGCTTTCACCTGTGCGAACCTTCACGTCCTCTAAAAACAGCTCGTAGGCGCTCCAAAAACGCGCTTCCGGGCTGATCTTGGGGTTGGTTGCGACCTTTGGCGGCGGTACCCACTGATCGGCCTTTTTCTCGGCCTCGATCTTGCCCTTTCGGCCTGGCGTACTCGACGTGAATGTCTTCCGCACACCGTCGATCTGAACGTTGACCTGCCACCGCTTTCGGCTCTCGTACCAGATGGCTTCTGCGTAGCGTTCATTCTTCTTGGTTGCCATGATGCCCCTCCTCTGGTATAATGGGCATAGCAATGCCCGGTCGGTTGATCCTGGTCTGGCGGTTGCTGTATATCCTTCGCCGGTGTGCTAGACCGGCGGGGGATTTTTATAGCTCGGAAATGATCCGCGATCGCTGGGCATCATACTCTTCGACCGTTACCAAACCTTCATCGCGAAGCGCCTTTAACTTCTCCAACCTCTCTTTGGGCGGCGCGCTTGCGGGCATCTGGGTAGATCTGGCGGCAGTTTGCTGGGTATGAACATTTGCTATAAGCTCATTGATAGTGTTAAGCGCAAATGTAGTAAATGTGGGGCGAAGATCGACGTCTATCGTTTCGGCGATGGATTCAACCCTTAGAACAGAAGTGGTGTTTAAAGAGTCGGTTTTGCTTTTCACACCCGTAATCATTGAGAGAACCATCTGATCCACTGACTTTTGCAGAAGTAGGCTTTGTATGAAAAGGATGCGAGAGTTCGTTACGACGAACAATCCGGGCGTTTTCCCCTTCGCCTTCATCGCGAGTAAATCGGACAATTCCGGGGCTTTTAGGCTTGCGGCCCCTTTAGAAATCATCGCATTCGCTCCAGCAATGAGCAACACTTTTTCCTCGCTGGCAAGGATTTTTTCGAGGTGTTTGAGTGCGCCACCCTGCATAACAACATGACCACCATTGGCTTTTGCGCGTTCAATCGCTTGTTCAATGTCGGGTCTCATGTAGGCATCTCCTATCCCTTACAGCATGTGTTGAAAGGCAACTGCCTTTCCAATGATCCTTATGCTATCGCTATTTTCCGCAGTAAAATACATGGGCTTGTATTTGGGGTTCTCCGAAATGAGCTGTACACCTCCAGGGATCTTGTGTACGCGCTTGAGGGTGGCGCTATCGTCGATGATTACTGCGGCTATTTCGCCATCATTGACGTCTGGTTGTTTACGGATGAATACCACATCTCCGTCATGAATGCCAGCATTAATCATGCTGTCTCCACAGATTTGAAGTGCAAAATCGCATTTCACATCCGACTCACAAGTCACAAATGTATCATAGTCCTCGTCTGCAAATATCGGAACACCAGCAGCAATTTTTCCCAGCATGGGAACCTTCTTTCGTTTTATCGGGAAGATATCAGCGCGGCCTCTTAGCGATGTGGGGATAGGGGGCGTTGTCAAGTCAATAGGCACGTCAAGTCCCATGAGCCACGATGGATTGACGTCCAAAACCTCTGCCATCTTGTAGAGGTTTCGTTGCTTGGGTTCATACTCACCAGTAAGATATGTGCTGATAGATGACTTGCCTATACCAGTTCTTTCGGCGAGGTCGGACTGTTTCATACCCCTCATGTCAAGGGCTTCTTGAATCCTGTCCGCGATGCTAGTCATAGTACACACCTCTTTTCCTGTATAGAATACCATGAAAGTTCAGGAAATGCAACATCGGGCGCGTGATTCGTATAAATTTTTTCAGAAAATCGAACTTCGGTGTTGACATAGACGGGGCTGGCGTGATAACCTTAGTTCAGAAACACGAACGACGCGCAACGGAGTGAGGTGGTGGCATGAGGTTTGACTATGGGAAGCTCAGGGGGAAGATTAGGGAGGTGTACCAAACAGAGCGGTGCTTTGCAAAGGCGCTCGGGATTGGTCGTGTATCGTTCAGCAAGAGACTCAATAACAGGTTGGATTTTTCTCGCATCGAGATGCTACGAGCTTGCGATCTTCTAGGAATTGGTCAGGCTGAGGTGGGTTCCTATTTTTTTGCCCCGGAAGTTCAGAAACACGAACAGACGGCGTGTGGGAGGAGGCGTTTGGTTTGAAGAAAAAGCACCCCAGGAAGTTCCTGCGGCTGCGCGCGGAGCTGACCGCGCTGGACATCGATCCCGAGTACCTGGCGAGCCTGCTGGGCGTGGAGAACCGTTATTACACCGACCGGCGGCTGCGCGGCGAGTACCCGTGGGACATGGACGAGATGTACCGGATCATGGACATCCTGCGCTGGCCGTATGACCGGATGCACGAGCTGTTCCCCAAGGAGGGACAGGATCCAGAAGTAAAATTGATAAGGGAGGTGCTGGCATGAGGTGGCGCAGGCGATTGAACAGGTTACTGAACTGCCTTGGACGACATGGGGTGCTGTCCATGGTGGACATCGACATGCGGACGGGGACGCGGATTTGGGTCGAGACGGGCACGCGGATCCGGGCGATGAACCCCGGCACGGCGAAGGCGCACCTGCGGGCGCTGGAGAGGGGGGAGTGGTGGTGCTGA
>JAVBQA010000106.1:0-4145 GCA_031549325.1 Eubacteriales bacterium
GGCGTTACGATTTTGAATTGGTATTACTGCGCCCCGCCCAGCATCGCCGCGCCGATGATCCCGGCGTCGTTTCCGAGCGTCGCCAGCACGATCTTGGCGTAAGGCATCTCCTTGCAGAACACCATGCCGGGCAGCGTCTCGTTCACCGCGTCCACCAGCATCTGCCCGGCGTGGGACACCCCGCCGCCCAGGATGATAACCTCGGGATCGAACGTGTTGATGAGGCTTACAATGCCCACGCACAGATAATAGATGAACGCCCGGAACACATCCACGGCCACCGGATCGCCCGCCTTGGCGCAGTCGATGGCAATCTTGCCGTCGATTTTTTCCGGGTTGCCGCCGGCTTCCCGCAAAATCATGCTGTCCGGATGCTTCGCGACCGCCTCGCGGGCCATGCGGATCAGCCCCGTGGCGGCGGCGTAGCGCTCCCAGCAGCCCTTGTTGCCGCAGGTGCACTGAACGCCCCCGGCCTCCACGATCATGTGGCCCACCTCGGTGCCCACCCCGTGATAACCGGTGAACAGCTTGCCGCCCAGCACCACCCCGCCGCCGAGGCCGGTCCCGAGCGTCAGGAACACGCTGTTCTTTGTGCCCTTGCTGGCGCCGAACAGCGTCTCGGCCAGGCCCGCCACGGAGGCGTCGTTGCCCACGTAGGTCGGCTTGTCGAGCACCTTGCGCATCAGCTGCACCAGCGGCACCTCGTGCCAGAACAGGTTGGTGCAGAAGGGCACGATGTTTCTGCGCACGTCATAGATCCCCGGGATGCCGATGCCCACGCTCTCGATCTCGTCCATGGGGATGCCGCTGTCCTGGATCAGCTTCACCGAGAAGTTCGCCATGTCCGCGATGACGGCCCCGTGGCCGCGCTCTACCAGGGTGGGGAAGCTGAGCTTGTTCAGGATTTTGCCCTGTTCGTCCACGATGCCCACCTTGATGCTGGTTCCGCCAACGTCAATACCGATGTTTTTCATGCTGGTTCCTCCCCCATCATCCGAGCCGGCTGTTGACCAGCTCCTTGGCCGCGTTGTAGCCGCCCTGTTTCAGGCGCAGGTTGCGCGCCGCCACCTCCAGCACGATGGCCAGATTTCGCCCCGGCCGGATCGGGATCAGCAGGCGCGGCACATGCACATCGAGGAACTCCACGTGCTCCTCGGTCAGCCCCAACCGGTCGTACTCCCTGTTCTCCTCCCACAGCTCCAGGTGCACCACCATGTCGATGGACTTGCTCGGGATGACCGATCCGATGCCGTACATTGTGGCGATGTCGATGATGCCGACGCCGCGAATCTCCATGTAGTGGCGGATCATTTCAGGCGCCTCGCCCACCAGGCGTCCAGCCGCCACGCGCCGGATGTCCACCACGTCGTCGGCCACCAGCCGGTGCCCGCGCTTGACCAGCTCCAGCGCGGCCTCGCTCTTGCCCACGCCGCTCTCGCCGGTGATCAGCAGGCCCACGCCGTACACGTCCACCAGCACGCCGTGCATCGTCATGCGGGGGGCCAGCTTGTTGTTCAGGTAATTGATGACTTTCAGCACGACCAGCGTCGTGTCTTCCTCGGCGTTGAACAGCGGCACCTGATGCCGCTGGGCGGCGTCGATCAGCCCCTCCACGCAGCACATGTTGTGGCACACCACCACGCACGGCGGGTGGAAGGCAAAAAATGTATCCAGCCGCTGCTTCCGGGTCTCTGTATCCAGCGAATAGAGATAGCTCATCTCCACTTTGCCGATCAGCTGCGGCCGCTCAAACGCAAAGTGATCCCAAAACCCGGCCAGCTGAAGCCCCGGCCTGTTGATGTCGCTGCTCTCCATGGTCAGCTCGTCAGACTCCACGCCGGACAGCTCGGTCAGCCCCAGCGCGCTCGTGAATTCGGTGATCGGAATCAGCAAATGGCTCCCTCCTCCAGCAGTTGCTCAATGATCTGCGCCATGCCGTCCTCGTCATTGGAGGCGCACACGCGCGGCGCGCGCGCTTTCACGGCGTCCGAGGCGTTGCCCATCGCGTAGCCGAGCCCGGCGTAGTTCAGCATTTCCAGGTCGTTCTGTCCGTCGCCAAAGGCCAGGATCTCGCCCTGCGCCACGCCCAGATCCCGGGCCAGCGCCTTCACGGCAGCGCCCTTGTCGATGCCCGGCGCGATGCACTCGATGTAGTAAGCCTTGGAGTTTACGCAGTTCACGCGGCCGTCGAACCGCGCGCAAAACAGCGGCAGCAGCTCGGCCACGCGCCCGGCATCGGCGATGATCAGGATCTTGAACTGGTCGGTGTGAATCTTTTCCGACAGCGCGCCGTGCACCGCGTGGCCGGCAACGCCGGTGCCTTTCTCGTAGGCGCGGCTCTGCTCGTTATCCTCCGCGAAGAAGTAGCCGCTGGCATCGTAGCCCTGCACGTGCAGCCCGTAGCCCTCAGCCATGGCGCACAGCTCCCGCGCGGTCTCCGCGGGAATCATGGTCTGGCGCAGCACGCGGCCAGACTCGACGTCGTAGGTCGCGCCGCCGTTGTAGGAGAGGATGGGCGCGTTTACCTGCACGGCCTGGGCCGCGAACAGCATGGCCTCGGTCATGCGGCCGGAAGCCAGGCACACCCGCGCGCCGCGCTGTTTCGCCCTGTTCAGCGCGTCCAGCGTGCGCCCCGATATGGCGCCGTCGCTCCGAAGCAGCGTGTCGTCCATGTCGGCCACGATCAGTCGAATTCGCATGTGTGTCGCTCCTTTTGTTCCATTAAGTTTCATTATAAGCCAAATCGGCGGTCGAATCAAATGGAGTTTTGGGGATGGTTCTTTTTCCGGAACAGTGGTACAATAGGAAGCAGAAACACAAGGAGTTGAGCCGCCTTTTGAAGGACAGATATCCGTGGCGCTACGAGCTGTATCTGGTGCCGTATTTCCTGTCGTCTTCGGTGTTTATGAGCTTCATCAGCGTGTATTTCAAAGGGCTGAACCTGAGCACGTTCCAGATCGCGGTGTTGATGGCGTCGATGCCGGCGGTGTCTATTTTCACGCAGCCGCTGCTTGGCGCGCTGGGCGACAGGACGCGCAGCAAGACGCGGCTGCTGCGCGTGCTGGCGCTGGGGGCGACCGGCTGTGTGCTGCTGTTTTTGGTGAGCGGCCAGTTCTGGTGGCTGCTGCTGATGACGCTGCTGTTCGCCGGTTTTTACACCTCCCAGCAGCCGCTGGGGGACTCGGTCATCCTCGAGGCGCTGCAGGAAAAGCGGCGCCCGTTCGGGCCGCTTAGGGTGATGGCCTGCGCGGCGTTTGCGGTTAGCTCGGCGCTGGTGGGGCGCATCGTGGACGGCCACATGGAGCGCGTGATCTATCTGACGGCCGGGGCGCTTCTGCTGATGTTCTTCGGGTCGTTCGCGCTGCCCGATGTGAAGGGCCACCAGCGGACGAAGGAGAAGCTGGGGTTTCGTTCGTTGCTTCAGGACGAGGATCTCGGCCGGCTGCTGATCTTCATCGCGCTGCTGCAGACCACGCTGGGGTACTTCTATTCGTTTTACTCGGTGCACTTCCTGACGCTCCCGGGAAGCACCAGCGAGCTGCTGGGGATCAGCTATCTGATCTCGGCGCTGAGCGAGCTGCCGTTTTTGCTGGTGTCCGACCGGCTGTTCGAGCGGTTGGGCGCGGGCAAGCTGCTGGTGATCGCGGCGCTGGCGCTGGCGCTGCGCTGGCTTTCGCTGGCTGTGTTCACGGACGTAAGGCTGGTGATGACTACGCAGCTGCTGCACGGCTGGGGATTCGTGGTGATCTTGGTGTCGATGGCCAAGTACGTCAGCTTGACGGTGCCCGAGGCGCTGCGGGCGCGCGGGCAGATGCTGCTGTCGGTGGTGGGGTTTGGCATGGCGCGGGTGACGGGCACGCTGGGCGGCGGGCTGCTGGCGGGGAAAATTGGGTATCAGAACGGGTTCTGGGTGTGCTGCGCGGTGGCGGCGATTGCGCTGCTCGTGTTCGCGCCGGGGTATTTGCGCAGAGCGCCGCTGAACGGGGAATAGAAAACAGATCACGCAAGCGCGAGTGGGGGCAGGGAAAAAGCTTCCCAGCCCCCCCACCCGCATGCGCCCAAACTCTTGTATACCGCAAAAAACCCGTGACGCGCCAACCGCATCCCGGGCGCGGACGACGCCCCCCCCCCATCCCGAGCGTCAA
>JAVBQA010000060.1:0-12185 GCA_031549325.1 Eubacteriales bacterium
CGCGGAGTTTTGGGGCTGGCTTTCGGGCGATCAGCCGGTGAGCAGCGATGTTTCAGGTGATCAGCCCATCACCCAAGAACCCGCCGAGCGCGCGACGGATGAGAGCAGCGTGCTTCGCGTGAAGCTCAGTTCGCTCGATGCGCCCATGGCGCTTGGCATCACGCTTTCCGGCGCGTACACCGTGGACGGCGACAAGGGGTTTCGGTTCGACCGGGACACGTCCATCGCCGTGGCCGCCGACGGCGAGAACCTGCTGATGCGCTGCGGCGGGCTGACCATCGACATGGGCACACAGATCCGGTTCACCCGCCACAAGGTGGAACAGGGCAAGACCAACGGGCTATACATCCACGAGAACAAGCACAACACGCTGTACGCGGGCGACCTTTCGCTGTCCGCTGTGGATGGCGCTATCGAGTCGGTGCTTTTCATCGACGTGGACGAGTACCTGTACGGCGTGGTGCCCTACGAGATGAGCGACAGCTTCCCGCTGGAGGCGCTAAAGGCTCAGGCCGTGGCGGCGCGCACCTACGCGCTCAGCCGCCGGGAAACCAACGCGCTGCGCGACTATGACGTGGTGGATACCACCGCCGATCAGGTGTTTCGCGGGTTGAATCCGGACTATGAGAACGCCATCAAAGCCGTGGATGAGACGCGTTACACGGTGGGACTCTACAAAGACAAGTACGCCACGGCGTATTTCTCGGCCAGCAACGGCGGTCAGACCGCCATGCCCGACCAGCTGTGGGGCTACGAGGGCGACTACGGCTACCTGGACGTGCGGGACGACCCGTATGACCTGGAGAACGAGTCCAGCGTGGTCAAGCGGCTGCAGGTCAGCGCCGATCCGGGCACGACCGACGCGGGCATCCGCAAGCGGCTCCAGGATGGACTGGCCGCCCAGGGGATCCAAGGGGACATCGGACGCATCAAAAGTGTTACGCCCGTCGAGCCGAAGTTCGGAGACGGCAACCGCATGTTCACCAAGATCCGGTTTGAGCTGGATGTGCGGCAGAGCGTGACCGCGGAGGATGGCACGGTTACCGAGACGCAAGTGGAGCCCGCGCCCGCGGTGGACCTCGACTTTTACAACGATCTGAAGCCCAACTTTGGGCTGAAGATCAACGCAGCCAACTGCGAGGTGGCCTCGGTGATGACCAACCTTACGTCCGATGTGGACAGCACGCCCAAGTCGTTCAGCATCGAGTCGCGCCGGTTTGGGCACGGCGTCGGGATGAGCCAGCGCGGCGCGCAGCAGATGGCGGCAAGCCACGAAAAGAGCTGGCTTGAAATCCTCGGCTTTTACTATCCGGGTATGCAGCTGTGCAAGATGCAATACATGAAGCAGCCGCTGACCGAGATCGAGGCGCTGCCCGCCTCGGTCGGCTACGCCCGGCCCAAGCCCACGCCCAAGCCCACGCCCATGCCGCTGCCCGCGCTTGAAGAAGGCGAGTATTACGCCCGGGCCAAGCTGAGCACGAAATCCTCCACGCTGAACGTGCGCGAGCAACCCAGCACCGAGGCCAAAATCGTGGGTGTGCTGATGAACAACCAGCGCTTGATCGCCGTTAAAGATGCGGGAGAGGGTTGGGTGCAGATCAAGACCGCCGAGCTGACCGGCTTTGTGAAGCTGGAATACCTCGAAAAAGAATAACGGCAAAAGAAAGGCGCCGCGTTTCCCCTTTTGGGCGGAAGCGCGGCGCTTTTGTGAACGATCAATTGCTTATATCCAAACCATTGCAATGTTTACATGAATCCGGTACAATGCATTTAACGAGATGGCATTTGCCGGGAGGAATGACGCCACAGATGATGCGGCACGGAGGGGTACGCGCACTGCTGCTTGCGACAGCGCTGTTTCTGCTTGCCCTGGCCGCGTTCCTGCCTGCCAGCGCCGAGGCGCAGGAGATCCGGCTGAATCAGCGCGCCACAGTCCTCCTCAGCCCATCCGGCAGCACGCTCAGCTTCACCGCCACCAGCAACAACGACTATGCGTTCAAGAGCTTCGGCGGGGAAGGGGTCAGCGCTCAGCTGTTTCTGAGCGGCGAGAGCGAGCCGGTGGCAGGGGGAGATGGGTTCGACTTCAAGGCGCGCCTGGTGTCCGGCCGCCGCTACGAGCTGAAGGTCAGCGGCCAGAGCGGCAGTTGTGGCGTCGAGATCATGCGCGACGCGCTGGGCCGCAGCTTCAACCGTCCGTTGGCCTTGAATGATTTGAGCGCCAGCTATGACAAGGTGATCGCGCGCGAGTATGACGTGCATTGGTATCAGTTTACGCCCAAGAAGACCGGCCAGTACCTGATTGCGGGGCGCTCGGGCATCGGGCTGCGCGGCCAGCTGCTGGACCGGGACGGCAACCCCATCACGCCCACGCACCAGAGCGACCCGGATGCCTATTTTTTCCTGCAGGCGCCGCTTACCCAGGGTCAGACCTATTCGCTGCGCGTGAGCGCAGAGGGCGACGCGCGCGGGCGGTACAATCTGTGCTTCGCGTTTGCCGAGGGTGGCGCCGCCATGCCCCGCGCGCTGCGGCTGGACCAGGAGGCGCTGACGCTGGCGGGCGGCGAGCGCGTGCGGCTGACGCCTGCGCTTGAGCCGTCGGGGGCTGCCTCGGAAGTGGTGTTCCTGTCCACCGACGCGCGCGTGGCGCAGGTGACCGACTCTGGCGTGGTGACGGCCGCCGGCTCGGGCGATGCCGAGATTGTGGCGCTGGGCTTTGGCGGCGTGATCAGGCGCTGCCCTGTGAGCGTGGAGCCGGTGACTGTGCAGTCCATCCAGTTCGACCAGCAGAGCATCAGGCTGCCGGTGGGCGAACAGCTGCCGCTGGCCTACACCATTCTGCCCAAGCAGGCCAACCGCCGCCGCGTGCAGTTTGCGAGCTCGGATGAGGCAATCGTAAAGGTTGGGAAGGACGGCGGCATCCTGGGTGTCGCCATCGGCACGACCACCGTGCGCGTGTCGGTGTCCGACGGCCCTTCGGCCGAGGTGCGCGTCGAGGTCACCGAGACGCCGCCCGCCCGGCGCGCGCTGGTGATGGGCGAGCAGCGCTATCTGGACGGCCGCATCCGCATGGGCTCGGTCAATACCACGCAGGGCATCGCCGACCTGCTGCGCGCGCAAAACTTCTCGGGCTACGGCTACGAGGTCACCATGCGCATGGACTCCACCAGTGCGGAGGCCGTCGAGGCCATCCGCCAAACGTTCAAGGGCGCGACGGCGCGGGACGTATCGCTGTTTTATATCAACTGCCACGGCAAGCTCGTGGGCGGCGTGCCGTATCTTGAGTTTTACGATGGTTCCACGCTCAGCGCCCACGCGCTTGAGGCGGAGCTGCGCAAGGTGCCGGGCACGGTGGTCGTGCTGATCGACTGCTGCAACAGCGGCGGCTTTTTGAGCAAGACGCAGTCCCGCCAGTTCTCCAGGAGGCTCACCAGCGCCTTTGGCGCGGGCAGTTTCGCCATGAGCAAGTACCGCGTGCTTTGCTCCTCCAGCGCCACGGAAAACAGCTACCGCATCAGCAAGAAGAACGCCGAGAGCGAAGCCAACACCGCCACGGTGTTTGCGCGCGCGCTCTGCGAGGCGGGCGGCTGGGATCTGCTGCGCGACAAGGCCATCACCGCCAAGGCCGACGCCAACAAGGACGGTGAGATCTCGCTGCACGAGACGTATCTGTACGCGCTGGGGCGGGTTAAGCACTTTCTGAAAAACACCGCCGACGAGCAGGCGGTACAGGTGTATCCCCGTGGCTCACAATTCGCGATCTTCTCCAACTAACCTTACCGGCCACATTTGCACAAACCGTTCCAATGGCATAGAAATGAAGTACGCCCCGCAGCAGTTGCGGAGCGCACGACGCGTTTGCGTTGGAAGGCTGACTAGGGCAGCGCTTCGATGGATTGTTTCAGGTTGTTCGCCCAATCGACCATCTGAGGGCCGAAGAAGACGAACGCCAGCACGGCCAGAATGCAGAAGATGACCATCCAGAGCAGCGCCGCGATGCAGTAGTTGCGCTTAGATCTGTGCGCGCCCGTGATCGACCAAACCACCAGCAGGATCAGGTTTACCGCCGGGATCAGCAGCAGGAACTGTGTGCCCATCCAGTTGGAGATGGAAACATCGGAACGCCTTGCGTTGTCCATCGGGAAGACCCCCTTCTTGTGTAGGATGCGCGCAAATCTGTTTCTGCGGCTCATTATAGCGTATATACTCATGCGCGTCAATTGTGACTTTATGGAGCGAATGTATGTTTGGGGTTGCAAACTGCCAACATTTGTAATATAATTGAAATAATTAAACCACAATTTGGTATTCTGGATCCTTTTTCTGGTGCCATAAGGAGGCGAATCCATTGAATTCGAGAATCAAGCGCGTGCTTGCCGCGTCGATGGCGGTTCTGATTTTGGTGTGTATGCTGCCTGAATTGGCCGGGGCGGCGCCCAGAGCCACGCGGGTGAATGTCGTGCAAAGCAGCATCACCATCGATCTGGGCAAGGATGTCAACCATACCATCGAAGCCACCGTGCTGCCGGAAGGGGCTTCCCAGCGCAAGGTGTACGCCAGCAAGAGCAAGGCCATCGCGACGGTCAACAGCAAGGGCCTCATCACCGCCAAAAAAACGGGCACCACCCAGATCGGCGTGCGTCCGGCAGGCGTGAAGCGCTGGACAAACATCAAAGTCAAGGTGGTCGATTCGTTAAAACCCACCTCGGTTTCGATTCCCCAGAGCAAGGTGGCCCTTGAGCCGGGCGCGTCCTACGAGCTGCTGCCCACGTTCCTGCCGAGCACCGCCTCCCAGGAGGCCAGCTACAGTTCCACCAAGACTTCTGTGGCGACGGTCACAAGCCAGGGAGTCATCACCGGCCGAAGCCCGGGGGTGGCGTATGTGCGCGTCAGGAGCAAGCGCGCGGCCAGTGTCAGCCGGGCGTTCAAGGTCACGGTCACCAAGGGCATCAGGCCCAGCAGCATCTCCATCTCACCTGATGACAAGGTCATGACCATCGGGCAGGTTCTGCCGCTGAAGGCCACCATCCTTCCCGAGAATGCCAGCCAAAGCGTGACCTGGAAATCCGGCAACGCGAAGCTGGCCACCGTCAACAGCAACGGCGAGGTGACCGCGCTCAAGGAAGGCACGGTCAAGATCACGGCGATTGCCAAAGCGCGCAGCACGATCAAGACCGTCCGCACCATCAAGATCACCGATCCGCATAAGCCCACCAAGATCTACTACACCTCGGACGACACGGTGTATTTCCCCAAGAAGAGCACCTATCAGCTGGAGTGGGCCGTGGAGCCGGCCAGCGCGCGCAAGGACGCTACGTTCAAATCCAGCAACACCAGCATCGTGTCTGTGGATGCGGGCGGCAAACTCACCATGAAGGACGACGGCATCGTGACCATCACGGTCCAGGCCGTCGGCACCACGCTGAAGGACACCATCAAGGTGGTGTCGCTGGAGTCTGAGCGCACCGTGAACCTGCCCGACCGCTACACCAACGCGGAGAGCGACATCGCGCCCAATCTGGCCAAGATCGACGCGATCAAGTCCAGTGCCATGGGGGAGTTGCTGGCGGCGGAGGGCGCGGGCCGGGTCTCCGGTTCGGTCAGCAAGCTGCGCAGGGAATCCATCGCCAGCGCGTTCGTCAGCTTTGGCTTTGCATGGAAGTCTGACGAAAACGTCGCCTACTGGGATTCAAGCCTAAAGCAGAACAACTTCGTGAAGAACCGCATCTACTTCGGCATGCCTTACATCCAAAAAGGGTCGGGCAACGACTACAGCAACCGCCAGTTTAACCTGCCCAAGGCGGTTTCACAAGGATATTTCAGAAGCATCAACAACTCCAGCCGCTACTATGAGATGACCGGCAAGCGCCTGAACAACTTCTATGTGGGTTGCGATTGCTCCTCTTTCGTGTCGCTGGCGACTTGGGGCACCAGCCATCCGGCGGCGTATCTGAACACCACCGCCATGGCCAAGTCCTCGTACTACCGGACGGTCACCGGCCCCACGAACATGATTCCGGGCGATCTGATGGTTCGGAGCGGCCGCCACACGATCATGTTCCTGTATTACGTCGACAAGGGCAAAACCCAGATGATGCTGATCGAGAATGCAGGCGGTACCGTGTCGTGCAAGGTCGCCAATGTGAGCACGTATCTCGGGCAGGGCTACGTGATCAAGCGGCCTGCAAAATACTAAATATCCTCGTGAATCCTTGCACCTTCGGGTAAAGTCTTCCCGAAGCGGGAGAACGATGGCAGGATTTTACGCGGGGCGAACGCCGTTCGCCCCGCTTCGTATTTTTGGGTTTACCTTTGGCGCGAGGCGCGATATAATGTTAGGGATGACTGCTGAGGAGGGGAATGGTTTGGACGAGCGGCCGGTGGGTGTTTTCGATTCCAGCGTGGGCGGCATCAGCGTGCTCCGCGAGTTGACCCGGCTCATGCCGCATGAGCGGTTCCTGTATTACGGAGATTCGAAGAACGCGCCTTACGGCGTGCGCCCCGAGAAAGAGATCGAGGCCCTCACCATCCAGGCGGCGGATTGGTTCCTTCAGCGGGATGTCAAGGCGCTGGTGATCGCCTGCAACACCGCCACTTCGGCGGCGGCCCCGGCGCTGCGCAAGCGCCTCAGCATCCCGGTGATTGGCATGGAACCCGCGCTGAAACCCGCCGCGGTGAACCATAAGTCGGGCGCAATCCTGGTGATGGCCACCCCGGCCACGCTAAAGCAGAGCAAGTTTCAGCGGCTGCTGGGCCAATATGGCGAGGACGTGCGCATGGTCCCCTGCGGCGGGCTGATGGAGTTTGTGGAGCGGCTGGAGCTGGATTCGCCCGCGCTGGATGAGTTCCTGCGCCAGCGACTGACCGGGCTTGGACAACCGGTGGAGTCCGTGGTGCTGGGCTGCACCCACTATGTGTTCCTGAAAAAGGCCATCCGCAAAGTTCTGCCCGATGTCGCGCTCTACGACGGCAACCTGGGAACCGCCAGGCAACTGCGCAATCTGCTTTTGGAGCGGGGCGCGCTGCGCGAGACGGGCGCGGGCGGGATACTGCTGAACACGTCGGGCGACGGGGATGAGATGATCGGCATCATGAAGCGGCTATACGAGGCCGGGATCGATTGAGATACGGAGGATGACGCCATGGACGAGCGCCTTGAACGGCTGATCCAGACCTATCAGGCGGACTTCCAGCACGCCCGGATCAACTGCGCCGAGGCCGTGCTGACCACGATGTGCAACTTCTATGACATCGACATGGGCGTGTGCCCGATGATTGCCACGCCGTTCGGCGGCGGGCTGTGCGGCAGGCAAGGCGTGTGCGGCACGGTCAGCGGCGCGCTGATGGTGATCGGACTCAAGCACGGCCGCGAACTGGGGGGCGACAAGGACCCGGCGTACAAGCTGGGCAAGGAACTCATGGCCTGGTTTGAGGGCGAGCAGGGCGCGCTTAACTGCCGGGATCTGATCTGCTGCGACTTCTCCGATCCTGTCGCCCAGCAACAGTTTCGCGCGCCGGGTGGCGCCCACGAGCGCGTGTGCGAGCCGCTGGTGGGGGATGTATGCCGCTGGCTGGCGGAGCACCTGTAATCTCTGTCAAGCGGAAAAAAGAGCGAGTGAACGCGGTTCGCCCCTCCGGCGCTGCCTTACCGATCGGGAACAGTGCTGGTAGTGACGAACTGTTTTTGCCCGTTTTTCCTGTGTAATTAAGAAATAATCCTTGATAACAAATGGATTTTCTGTTAGAATATAGTTTAGATGTTTCCGCGCACGAGGGACAAGCGATCGCGTAGGGAACCCTCAGTGCGGTGCGATCAAGTAACGGGGGGATATTGTCAATGAAGGACTATCAAGCCAGCAACATTCGCAACCTCTCCATCGTCGGCCATGGCAGCGAGGGCAAGACCACACTGGTCGAGGCGCTGCTGTTTGCTACCGGCACCATCGACCGCCAAGGCAGGGTGGAGGACGGCACAACGACCACCGATCACGAGCCGGAAGAGACGCGCCGCCAGATTTCCATCAGCGCCGCCGTCGCGCCGCTCGAGTACAAGGACGTCAAAATCAACCTGATCGATGTGCCCGGCTACTTCGACTTTGCGGGCGAGATGATCGGGCCGCTGACCGTGTCCGAGGGCGCGCTGATCACCGTGGGCGCGGTGTCCGGCTTGGCCGTGGGCGCGGAGAAAGCCTGGGCGCAGTGCGACAAAGCGGGCACGTCTCGCATGATCGTCATCAACCAGATGGACCGCGAGAACGCCAACTTCGATAAGGCGCTCGCCAGCATCACCAATAAATACGGCGCCAGCGTCGCGCCGATCCAGCTGCCCATCATCGAAGGCGGCAAGTTCGAGGGCGTCGTGGACGTGCTGAAGAACAAGGCATTTATGGGCGAGGGCAAGGCTGTAAAGGAAGTGCCGGTGCCCGGCAATCTGGCCGACGCCGTCCAGTCCGCCCGCGAAGTGGTCATGGAGGCCGCCGCCGGCGCCGATGAAGAGCTGATGGAGAAGTTCTTTGAGACCATGGAGCTGTCCCCCGAGGACACCATGGCGGGCCTGCGCAAGGGCATCGAAGCGGGCACCGTGGTGCCGGTCGTCTGCTGCAGCTCCCTTACCCGCGTGGGTCTGATGCAGCTGCTTGATAACATCATCGACTTGATGCCATCCCCGGCGGGCCGAATCACCAAGGGCGTCAATCCCAAAAATGGCGAGGCCGACGAGCGCATCTGCAAGGACGATCAGCCCTTCTCCGCGTTCGTGTTCAAGACGATGGCCGACCCGTTCGTGGGCAAGCTGTCGCTGCTGAAGGTCACCTCGGGCGTGCTGGCGGGCGACACAGCCCTTTACAACGCCAACGCCGAAAAGCCTGAGAAGGCGGGCAGCATTTATATCCAGCGCGGCAAGAAGCAGGCTCCCACCACCAAGGTCGTGGCGGGCGACATTTGCGCCATCGCGAAGCTTTCAGTCACCGGCACCGGAAACACCCTGTGCGATGCCGCAAAACCCATAAAGTTTGCCGAGATGAAATTCCCCGCGCCTTGCATCTCCATGGCCGTTTATGCCAAAAAGGCGGGCGAGGAGGACAAGGTCTTCTCTGGCCTGAGCCGCCTGATGGAGGAAGACCCGACCATCAGCGTCGCCAAAGACCCGACCACGCTGGAGTCCATTCTGTCGGGCCTGGGCGAGCTGCACATCGAAGTCATCGCCCGCAAGCTGGCCAGTAAGTTCGGCGCCGAGGCGCAGCTGCAGGATCCCAAGATCCCGTACCGCGAGACCATCCGCAAGAAGATCGATGTGCAGGGCCGCCACAAAAAGCAGTCGGGCGGCCACGGCCAGTTCGGCGATGTGTGGATTGAGTTCCGTCCCAACGACGACCCGACCAACACCGACTTCATCTTTGAAGACGCGGTCGTGGGCGGCGTGGTGCCCAGGAACTTCATTCCCGCCGTAGAGAAAGGTCTGCGCGACAACATCACCCGCGGCGTGCTGGCGGGCTACCCGGTGGTTAGCCTGACCGCCAAGCTGCATGACGGTTCCTACCACGCGGTCGACTCGTCCGAAATGGCGTTCAAAACCGCGGCGCGCATCGCGTTTAAGAAGCTTGTGGATGCCAGCCCTGTGCTGCTCGAGCCGATCTATCATGTGGAAGTGATGGTGCCCGACGAATACATGGGCGACATCATCGGCGACATGAACAAGCGGCGTGGCCGCATCATGGGCATGAACCAGGTGGACGGAGAGCAGCAGGTGGTGGCGGAGGTGCCGCTGTCTGAGATGTTTAAGTACGCCACCGACCTACGCTCCATGACTCAGGCGCGCGGCTCATTCACCATGAGTTTTGAGCGCTACGAGGAAGTGCCCGCCGCCGATGCCAAGAAGATCATCGAGAGCGCCAAGAAGGAAGAGGAAGAGGAAGAGTAAGAGGGCCATGATGGGGGGACTCTGTCTCCTGCGTCCCTGCCAGGGCATGGTGCTCGGGGCCTCATTTTACAGCAAAAAGGATGCCAGGCGAAAGGCCTGGCATCCTTTTTCTGATCGGGGGCATGTTTCCCTTCGACCGGGGCATATATTGGCCTCGACGGGAGGGATGAATGTGCAGAATGGAAACGGTAAGCTCAAGATATATACCGTCATCAACCCAGACGGAGAGGCCCCGCCCAGCGCGCCCAGGAGGATTCGCTTGCCCAATGTGTTCCACCGAAAACCGAAGGCAGAGGACGCAAAGCCGGTCGTTGAGCAGGCGAAGCATCCGGTGGCGTCAGCGAAGGCCACGCGCCAGCGTCACATCAATCTGCCCAAGGCCAAAGGGAAGCTCAGCGCCACAGAGAAGCTGATGCGCAACTCGGCGGTAGCCTGCGCGCTGCTGCTGTCCATCCTGGCGCTGCAGAACATCAACAACCCATGGACGCAGAACGCCACAGCAAAAATCCGCCAGGCGCTCACCATGCGCATCGATCTTGACGAGTCGCTCGGGCGGCTGAACTTCGTGCGCGGCCTGGTGCCCGAGAGCGCGCAAGTGTTCTGGAACATGGGCGGTAAGCAGCTGCAGCTGCCGGTGAGCGGCACAATCTCCCACGAATATGCCGATGTGCAGCCCTGGGTGGAGTTCGTCTGCAGCCCGCAAGCGCCGGTGACGGCGGCGGATGAGGGTACTGTGGCGGCGGTGGGGCAGGGCGCGCAGGGCGACTGGACGCTGCTGATCGACCACGAGAGCGGCACGCAGACCGTGTATGCCTATCTGTCACAGGTGCTGGTCAAAGTAGGGCAGCAGGTGGCGCGCGGTGACCAGCTGGGAATCACCCGCGATGAGGAGGGCTCGCGGCTGTATTTCGAGCTGCGCAAGGACGGCCAGCCGCAGAACCCCGAGCAGATGTCTTGACGCCCATGAAGATCATGGGCATTCCGGTGAGGGTACACCCGCTGATGCCGTTTGTGCTTGTGGCTGCGATGCTGCTGGGCGCTGGCGCGGACCTCGGAATCGCGCTCAGCTCGCTGTGCCTGCACGAGCTGAGCCACGCCATGATGGCGCTGATGCTGCATGTGCGTGTGCAGGAGATTGAGTTCATGCCGCTGGGTGGAGCGGCGCGTGTGGAGGACGTGTGGCAGCTGCGTCCCATGCAGCTGCTGCTGATCGCGCTGGCTGGGCCGCTGATGAATCTGCTGCTGCTTATGCTGGCTGCCGCGCTGGCTTGGGCGCAGTGGATGGGGCCATACACCGCACTGATATGGATTCGGATCAACCTGGTGATGATGCTGTTCAACCTGATGCCCGCGCTGCCGCTGGACGGCGGGCGGCTGCTGGCGGCGCTGCTGGCCAAGGCGCTGCCCGCTGAGCGGGCGATCCGCGTCGGGGTGGTCTGCGGACGCGTGTTCAGCGCGTGTCTGCTGGCGTACGTGCTCGGCATGTGGCTGCTGTATGGTGAGCTGAACCTGACGTTCGTGTGCTGTGCATTCTTTTTGTGGGTATCGGCCGGGCGCGAGCTGGCGCTGTCGCGCGGAGGGGTGGTGCTCAGCTTGGTCAGGCGGCGCGAGGAGCTGGCGGACGAGAGCGTCATGCCCGTGCGCTGGCTGGCCGCTTTTGCTACCCAGGATGCGCGCGACGTACTGCGTCGCATGCAGTCGCGCCAGCTGCACCGGATCGCCGTGTATGACCATTCTATGGGCCTGCTGGGAACGCTCGAAGAGTCCGACTTGATCGAGTGCGCCATGAATGATGAGCGTGCCACGCTGGCTGCGCTGCTGCGCAAGCGCCATCATAACCAAATTGCTACTTGACATCGCCATGCCCATCCGCTATAATACTATCTGTTCGCTTAGGGGCATGGTGTAATGGTAACACGTGGGTCTCCAAAACCTTTGTTGAGGGTTCGAGTCCTTCTGCCCCTGCCACCTTATCACTGATATAGTGATACAAAAAACTCATCGTCAAAAACGATGGGTTTTTTGTTTGTATCCGTCATATTCGGTGCTGAACATGCCGATCAAAACTCACTTTCTGCAATATCAGAGACTATATCCACAATATCAGTCATCGGCACACCCATCCCCAAATGCCATCCACACCCCTTCCGAGGCCATTTCAGCCCTCCAAATGCTCAAATTCATTCCTTAACAATGCAACCACCCCGATACGAAGGTGCCTTTGGGTGCATTAGTCAGGTACCTTTGGGTGCATTAGTCGGTGCCTTTG
>JAVBQA010000005.1:0-6490 GCA_031549325.1 Eubacteriales bacterium
TAGATAGGTCACTATAGATATTTCTTTTTGCGGAACCACCAGGTGCACAGTCCGATCACGAGCAGGCTCAGCAGGATGACGTACACATATCCGAAATCCCAGTCATATTCCGGGATGCCCTTCACGTTCATGCCGTACCAGCCGGTGATCAGCGACAGCGGGAAGAAGATGGTGGTGACCACTGTCAGCAGCTGCATGATCTTGTTTTGGCGGATGTCGATCTGGGACTGGTGCATGTCCTCCACCTGCAGCGCATACTCGCGCAGCATCTGCGTGCCGCCGGACAGCCGCGCGATGTAGTCGGCCAGTTGGCGGAACGCGGGCAGCACGTCCTCGTCCAGCACCTCGTATTCGTTCTCGATGAGCACCTCCGCCATGTCCTGCGCGCGCTCGTAGAACAGGTGCAGCTGGCGGATCTGCCGCCGGATCACCGACATCTTGGCGGCGAACTGGTCCTCTTTGCCCGCGAGCACGGCGTCCTCCAGCGCGTCGATGCGGTTTTCGATGTCCAGCAGCTGATCCGCGCCCGACTGAAACACATCGTTGAAGAACTGATACGCCACGCGGTGCAGCGACCGCTTGCTCTCGTCGCGCGTGACCGACTCGTTGAGCGCGCCGCAGTCGGCCGCGGTTTCGGCGGCGATCAGCAGCTTGTTTTTGGAAATGAAAAAGAACACGCCGCGCTGGCTTTTGCGCTTGTGCTCCAGGTGCGGGGGCGCGATGGCGCCGTACACGCAACCGGGCTGGCGCACGGTCTGCGTGTGCTCGAGGAAAGTGTGCAGAGACAAGCCGGGGACGAGCCCCGCATGGTCCTCGAATTCGCCGGCGCTGATCACGATCACCTGCTGGGCGCCCTCGTCGAGCGCCCGGGCCGGGGCGAGCTGGCCGTCCGTCAGCTGATAGATCATCTTCGCATCACACCTTTTGTTGTCGTAAAGCCATTCTAGCGCATTTGGGCGCAAAGGGCAAGCGGGGAGGCGCGTGATATGGCGCAAACAAAAAGCGGCCGGATGGGGAATCCGCCCGCCCGCGACTCGTCATTCTTTACACGAACCGGATGACCTCGTCCGCCGGTTTGCGCTTCTTCTCCCGAATCGCCGGATCCGCCGGATAGCCGATGGCGATCAGCGAGGCAAAGCGCTGTTCTTTGGGCAAATCCAGAATCTGGCACAGCTTCTCCCGGTCGAACATGCCGATCTGGCAGACGCCAAGATCCAGGTCCGCCGCCATGAGGCACATGTGCGCCACGGCCTGACCGATGTCGCTCTGGGCGAAATACTGGCTGTCCAGGATGCAGCGAATGCGCGGCATCAGCACCGCGTGCTCCTCCAGCACCACGATGAACGCCTGCGCGCCGTCCAAAAACCCGTTGATGCCCAACTGCTGCCCGGTCTGGGCCACTGCGGCCAGCTTGTCCGGCGACTCCACCACCACAAATCTCCACGGCTGGCTGTTGCAGGCCGACGGCGCGTTGCGCCCTGCCAGGGCAATCCGCTCCAGCTTTTCGCGCTCCACCCTGCGCCCGCTGAATGCGCGGCAGCTCTGGCGTTTTTCGCTCAGCTCAAAAAAGCCCATTCCGCATCCCCTCGCTTTCCATGTGCTTTCATTATATGTCCGCCACACAAGGCCGTCAAGGATGGGATTTGGAGCGGATCCATACCGGATGAGGCGGTAACGATGGAAGTAAAATGAGATGGATCCAACGAGAGACGGCGCGGGGGGCAAAGCCCCCGCGCCGTCCGGGTTCAGAGGTCGTCCGCGTCCTGCGTGGGTTTCTCGGTTGGGTCGGCTGGGGCGCCTGTGTAGCTGCCCAGCGGGTCGGCGGGGGAGGCCATGTCCTGGCTGTTGGGTTTTTTGCGGTTGGGTCGGGCCTGCTTCATGAAAAAAATCACCTCGCTTGCCTAGTATGCCCGGAAAACGCAAAGCGATTTCTGATCCGGCATGCCGCGCGCGGAATGGGCGAACGGTGCGCCGAAAACGATTGCGTCAGTGTTAATTCTGTGGTATACTCGAAACACAATCACCGATTGCATGAGGAGGCGTTGGCATGGAGGTTCGCGAAATCGTAAGCCAGATGACGCTCGAGGAGAAGGCGGGGCTGTGCTCGGGCCTGGATTTCTGGCACACCAAGGGCGTGGAGCGGCTGTCCGTTCCGTCCATCATGATGACCGACGGCCCGCACGGCTTGCGCAAGCAGGACCAGCGCGGCGACCATCTGGGGCTGAATGTCTCGGTGCCGGCCACCTGCTTTCCGGCGGGCTGCGCCACGGCCTGCTCGTTTGACGAGGCGCTGCTGCAGGAGCTGGGGGAGGCCATCGGCGACGAGTGCGAGGCCGAGCGGGTGTCGATGATCCTCGGGCCCAGCCTGAACATCAAGCGTTCCCCGCTGTGCGGGCGCAATTTTGAGTATTTTTCGGAAGACCCGTTTTTGGCCGGGCGCATGGCCGCCGCCCACATTCGGGGCGTTCAGAGCCGCGATGTGGCCGCCTGCCCCAAGCATTTCGCGGCCAACAGTCAGGAGAACCGTCGGTTCACCGAGAACTCGGTCGTGGACGAGCGCACGCTGCGCGAGATCTACCTGCCCGCGTTCGAGCAGGCGGTGAAGGGGGCAGACGCCTGGACGGTGATGTGCTCCTACAACCGGCTGAACGGCGAATACACCGCGCGGGATCCGCGGCTGCTGACCGAGATCCTCAGGGACGAGTGGGGTTTTTCGGGCTTTGTGGTGAGCGACTGGGGCGCGACAAACGACCGTGTGAAGTGCCTGGCGGCAGGGCTGGAGCTCGAGATGCCCGCCTCTGGCGGTCACACGGACCGGGAAATCGTGGATGCCGTGCAGGCTGGCCGGCTGCCCGAATCGGCGCTGGACAGGGCCTGCGAGCGGCTGCTCGGGATCATCCTCAAAACCCGCAAGGACCGCGCCCCCGCGCCGGAGAACAAGCTGGACGCGCACGATGATCTCTGCGCGCGCATCGCCGCCGAGAGCATGGTGCTGCTGAAGAATGGCGGCGCGCTGCCGTTGAATGACGAATCCGATGCCTGCTTCATCGGTGAGTTCTTTGTGCGCCCGCGCATTCAGGGCGGGGGCAGCTCCCACATCAACGCCTACAGGATCACCTCCGCCAGCGACGCGCTGCCCGGCGTGCCTTACGCGAAGGGGTTTTCTATCGACACCGATCAGCCCGACGACGCGCTGGAGGGCGAGGCGCTGGCGCTCGGGGAGAAGCACCGCACGATCGTGGTGTTTGCCGGGCTGCCCGATCGGGTGGAATCCGAGGGCTACGACCGCGAGCACCTGCGGCTGCCCCAGAACCAGACCCGGCTGATGCAAAAGCTGATTGACCTGGGGAAGCGGGTGGTGGTCGTGCTGTCCAACGGCGCGCCCATCGAGATGCCCTGGGCGGATTCGGTGAGCGCGATCCTCGAGGGGTATCTGGGCGGCCAGGCGGGCGGGCGCGCGATTGCCGATCTGCTCACCGGCGCGCGCAATCCCTGCGGCAAGCTGGCCGAGTCCTTTCCGATGAAGCTTTCGGACACGCCCTGCTACCCCTGGTACAACCTGGACGGCGACGACGCGCCCTACAACGAGGGGCTGTTCGTGGGTTACCGCTATTACGATGTGAAGGGCATGGAGGTGCGATTCCCGTTCGGACACGGGCTGAGCTACACCGCGTTCGAATACGGCGACCTGCGGCTGGACAAGGCGCAGACCGACGGCGATCTGACGGCGTCCGTCACCGTCCGGAACACCGGGCGCGTCGCCGGGAAAGAGATCGTGCAGATCTACGTGGCCGCGCCGAACACAGGCATCAGCCGCGCCGAGAAGGAGCTGAAGGGCTTTGCCAAGGTCGAGCTGGCGCCCGGCGAGGCGAAAGCCGTGCAGATAAAGCTCGACCGGTGCGCGTTCGCCTACTACAACGTGCGCGCCGCCAGGTGGTTCGTGGAGCCGGGCGAATACCAGGTTTTGGCGGGCGCGTCCAGCCGCGATATCCGGCTTGCAGCCCGTGTGACGCTGACCTCAAGCGACAAGCTGCCGCTGACCGTCACCCGGGACACGCTGCTGGGCGATCTGCTGGCGTATCCAAAGTGCGCCGACATGTTCGGGCAGATCATGAAAAACGCGCCCATGCTCAACCTGGGCGAGGACGACACGACGGGCCTTGGAATGATGTTTCAGCGCATGATCCGGTTCATGCCGCTGCGGTCGCTGGGCATGATGGGTGTCGGGCCGGATATGCTGCCCATGCTGATCGCGCAGCTGCAGGCGCTGGTCGATGCTGAATAATAACATTTATATGTGCTAAAAGTTTGTGGATTTTTACGCGGCGTTCTGCTATACTGGTTGCGATAGATGACAACCGGGAAGAGGGCCAGCGATGCGGAAAACGGCGCGGTTTTGTGTGTATTTGTTGGGGCTGATGCTGCTGGCGCTGGGCATTGTGATGAACGCCAGAACCGGACTTGGGGTGTCGGCGGTCAGCTCGATCCCGCACGCGGCCAGCCGACTGACCGGGCTGTCGCCCGGGGTGACCACCGCCGGGCTGTATTTTGTGTGCGTGCTGCTGCAGGCGCTGATGCTGGGCAGGAAGTGTCCGTGGACGGTGCTGCTGCAGCTGCCGTTTTCGGTGGTGTTTGGCTCGTTTATCCACCTGTTCGACGGGCCGTTCGACTACTATGCGCAGCACCCGGTCATGCAGAGTCTGATGCTTCTCGGCGCGATCATGCTGACGGCGATGGGCTCCACGCTGGTGGTGGCCATGGATGTGGTGCCCAACGCCCCGGACGGCCTGGCGCGGCTGATCGGAGAGAGGCTGGGCAAAGATTTCGGGTTTGGCAAGAGCGCGCTGGACGCCGGCTGTGTGCTGGTCACGGTGCTGGGCACCTGGCTGGCGGCGGGCGAGGTGCTGGGCGTTGGGCTGGGCACGCTGGCCTCCGCGCTGCTGGTGGGGCGGCTGATCGCGCTGTTCGGGCGGCTGCTTCGGCCCCGGCTCACCGCCGTGCTGGTCGAAAACCCGCCGGATGCCGACATGGAGATGGCTGCGGATGCATAGACGAAGAGCCGGTTCGCAAGGGCGAACCGGCTCTTGTTTTGTGTGTATCCGGGAGCGGCTGCAAGGGTTGGTGGACAGCGTCCCGAGCTGGCGGAAACTGCAGCGCAGCCTGCGCAGTTTACGCTTTGAAAAACACGCTTTGAAACACAACTCACACGCGAGCGCCGTGCAGCCTTGCGATGCCCATGCGCGACGCGGGCATCAGCACCAGCGCCAGCGGAGCGCACACAATCAATCCGCACACCGCTGCCACGCCCATCACAACCCCTACCAAGCGCTTCACCAATTTCGTCATGATTATGCCCTCCTCTGTTGTGCATTTTTCTGTGAACAGTATATCGCCAAAAGGTTACGGAATTCGTTACATAGACGTGTTATAATTGTTTAGATTGCGTGACAACAACGGTCGGTTTTGAGCGCGCCCGGAACCCGCTCAAAGACATGATATGCCGCGCATGGACGGACCTGTTCCGCAATTTTGCGGGTGACATGGCGCGATTGCGATTGGAGAAAAAGAAACAAACATAGCCGATGACCGGCTATGTTTGCTCAATCTGCGCCATGGGCCGTTTTCCGCGTCAACGCGGACGCCCGGCTTCGTTCTGGCAAATGTCCAGCAAAGCGGCCCGCGACAGCGCGTCCACATTCTCCGCCGTCCGCGCAGCCGCAATGATCGGCAGCCAGGCTAGCACATCCGCCCGCGCAACGCCCGCCTCCCCACAAAACAAGTCCAGATACACGCCTGACCAGCGCGCCATGTTTTGCCTAAGAATCAAATATGTCCTGCACGCATCCGCGAGCGGATTGCCTGATGTGGCGTCGACCCAATCGATGATCCAATGGGTGTGGCCGTCAAAGAGGACGTTCAGCGGGTGGAAATCGCCATGGCACAGCCGGTTCATGCTCACATCGAAGTCACGGAGCTGGGATAGCAAATCATCCTTAATGGAGCGCGAAACGAAGGCGCTGTGCGCGATCTTCCGCGAGAGCTTCTCCGCCTGATTCGGCAGTCCTTCCGCGCTTATGGCATGGACGGCACATTGCAGCTTGACCAGGGTGCGAACCGCCGCGCGCCTGGCGTCCTCATCCATCTCTTCGCGCATCAGGGGTGTGCCGGATATGTAGTCCATTTCGAGCGCGGTCAGCGTGTTGTTCAGCTTCTGCACACCAAACACGCGGGGAACCGGCAATCCGGCCTGCGCCGCAAAAGACTGATGCCGCGCCTCGCGCTCAACCGCAACCGGCGCCGCGCCGACATACAGCTTGATCGCCCTGCTTCCATCCCGATAGACCTTCGTCGTCGCGCCTTCGCCAACGAGTTCCCAATCCATCGCGCAATTCCTCCTGATGGCACAACGCTCAGGTATCCGGCCGTTCGCCCGCTCTCATGATCATACCAGCAACACAACGGAGGTGTCAACAGCGCCGCTGCCTATCCC
>JAVBQA010000091.1:0-14197 GCA_031549325.1 Eubacteriales bacterium
TGTCATGCGCCATCCTATTGCTGGCCGCGCTCCTGGTATTCGCTGGGGGTGAGTCCCATGTGGCGCTTGAACACGCGCGCGAAGTAGTACGCGTTTTCGAAGCTGAGCGCGTCGGCAACCTCGCAGATGCGCAGGTTGCCCACGCGCAGCATTTCGCAGGCGCGCTCCACCTTGCGGCGGTTCACGTAGTCCACAAAGCTCTCGCCGCACTGCTTTTTGAACAGCGCGGACAGGTAGCCTGGCGACAGGAACACCGCCTGCGCCGCCTGGTTGAGCGCGATGCGCGCGCCGAGGTGATCCTCGATGTAGCGCTTGACCTGCTCGACGATGTCCCCGTGGCGCGAGCCGCCCGGCTCCAGCAGCGCCTGCAGCTCGTTGCCCAGCAGGCGCAGGAAATGAAGCACAGCCCCGCGCGTGGCCAGCTGCTTGATCTGCTGGTAGCCCCGGGAATCGTCGCCCAGCAGCCCGTCGTGCCCGGCCAGTTCCGGCCAGCCGCGGGTGATTTCGTTCGCCGCGAAGCACAGCTCGGTGCATAGCCACACCGCCTGTGCCTTCTCGTGCGGCTCCGACTCGATTCGGTGCGCCGCGCGGTCGAGCAGCTGCTGGCAGCCGGGCGCGCTGCGGGCGTTCAGCTCCTTTTTGAAGCTGCCCACCAGCCCCTTGAGCCCCAGCGGCGGACAGGCGCTAGGCGCGCACTGCTGCGCGCGGATCAGCGCTCTGGCGGTGAGGTAGAACTCGTTTTGCATGTGCGCCAGCTCCTGGCGGCACTGCGCAATGGAGTGCTGGCCGCTGTGGACCGAGCTCACCAGCAGGCAGGGCTCGATACCGGTGATGTCCCCCGAGGCCACCTGAAGCTTTTTGTGAAATGAATCCACCTGCTCGTCAAACGCCTGGTCTCCCCAGATCAGCACCGTCATCTGCAGGTTCTGCGGATCCGGGCTGACGGCCGCGCCGCGAGGGAAGCAGTTTCGCGCGAGCTCGCGCACCACCTGTTGCTCCCAGTGGAACAGGTCGTCCACGTCCGGCACGTGCCGCTCGGGAAAGCGCAGCAGCACTTCGATCATCAGGTAGCGCTCCAGGATGCCCGCGCGGATCAGCACATCCAGCGCCTCGCGCGGCATGGAGGGCGCGCGCATCAGCCGCACGCTCTGCTCCAGCAGCTGCTCCCAGTTGGTGCGCGCGCCGTGTTCCGCCACGGCGTTTCGCATGAGGCTTCCGCGCAGCTCGCACTCCCGCGCCGCCTTTTGCAGGCATTCCTGGAGCGTGTCCTGGTCGAGCTGGGTCTTGACCAGGTAATCCACGGCGCGGCTCCGAAGGCATTCGCGCGCCAGCTCGAACTCCTGCAGATTGGTGAGCATCACAAACACGACCTCGGGGAACCGCTCCCCGGCGAGCTTGAGCAGCTCGATGCCGCCCATCACCGGCATGTTGATGTCGGCGATCACGATGTCGGGGCGCAGCGATTCGATCTCGGCCAGCGCCTGCTGCCCGTTGCGCGCGCTGCCCACCAGCTCGAGGTCCAGCGCCTGCCAGTCCAGCATGGTCTTGATGCCCATCAGAATCAGCGGCTCATCGTCCACCAGCAGCACCCTCAGCATGGGGCTAGACCTCCTTTCGGATGCGCACGGTCACGCGCGTGTAGCGGCCCTTTTCACTTTCAAACATAAGCCCGCACTCCTCGCCGTAGGTGAGCTTCAGACGGTTGTCCACATTGGCCAGCCCGATGCCCGCCATGCCGCCCGGGTGCGGGTTTTTGGCGGCGGTGCGCAGCGCGTCGAGTTCTTCGGGCGTCATGCCCACGCCGTTGTCCAGAACCGAGATCAGCAGGAACTCGCCTTCCTCGCGGGCGCAGAGCTCGATCACGCCGCACTCGCCCTTGGGCTCGATGCCGTGGAAGATGGCGTTCTCCACCAGCGGCTGCAGCGTGAACTTGACGATTTTGCGGCTGTGCAGCGATTCCGGGATGCGGTTTTTGACCTCCAGCAGCTCCATGAACCGCACCGACTGGGTATCCACATAGTCCATCAGCAGCGCGATTTCGTCTTTGAGCGGGATGCTGTCGGACGCGCCCTTGGCCAGGTTTTTGAGCAAGTTGGACAGGCTCCTGACCGTCTTTTCGATGCCCGGGCTCTTCTGGATCACCGCCATCCAGCGGATGGAGTCCAGCGTGTTGTACAGGAAGTGGGGATTCACCTGGCTCTGCAGCAGCGCGATCTCGGCGTTCTTCTTTTGCAGGTGCATCTGCTCCGATTCCTTCAGCAACCCGTCGATGCTCTGCGCCATCTCGTTGACTACGCGCCCCACCTCGGCAATCTCGTCGCCGCCGCGCCCGATGGACGGGTCCTGGCGGAGGTCGCCCTGGGAGATGCGCCGAAGCCGCTCGCGCAGCCGCCTCAGCGGCTTGGTGATGATGCCCGACAGCTGCACCGCGAGGATGATCGCCACGCTGAGCGAGGTGAGCACCACCACCACCGTGGTGAACAGGATCGCGTTGCCGCCCGAGGCCAGGAACGTCACGTCCTGGCAGCTGTAGAGCGTGAGCCCGGCGGCCTTCAGAGGGGCGGATTGCAGCCGAAAGGAGCGGCCGTTTTGCCGCACCAGGCCGCCGCTCCCGCCCGGGCTGGCCAGCATGGGGCTGCTCTCGGGAAAGGGACGCATGTCCGCGCGCGCCACGTAAAGGCTGCCGCCCGCGTACGGCGCGAGCACATCCTGGATGAACCCGCCGGACATCTCGACGTACAGCCAGCCGCGCTGCACCATGGAGGGCACCTCGTATACCCGGCACAGGTACACCAGGCAGTCGCTGCCGGTGACGGTTGAAGGCGCGGTGGTCAGGATGCGCTGCTGCCCGTTTTTGTTCAGCTGCTCAAACACAGGCTGTGCCATCACCAGCTCCACGTCGCGCGGGGTGTTGACCTCGCGCGCCACCGCCTGCGCGCGCACGCCGTGCTCGTTGAACGCCATGAGCCGAAGCACATAGGGCTCGATGCCCGCGTGGGCGTTCAGGTAGCGCGCCAGCACCTCCTGGGCGCGCAGCACCGCGCGCTTTTGGGGCAGCGTGCCCAGCGACTCGTTGCGCATGCCGCGCGCCACCTCGATGTCGTAGGCGCACAGGTTGCCCAGGCTCTGCAGGCGCTCCAGGCTCTCATTCAGGCGCGCCTCCACGGTGGACAGGTTCAAGAGGTCGATGCTGTCGGCTTTCTCGGTGATGATGCCCGTCAGGTAGCGGTACAGGAACGCGTTGCTGAACACGCCCACGATCAGGATGCACACGGTCGAGATCAGGATGATCTTCAGCTTCAGGCTGCGGATGTTGCGTTTCAATCGGAAGCACCTTCCTTGTCGCGTCCATTATACCGCATTTGGAGCCGCTTTGTGCAATCATCCGCAGATGATGAAAATTGCATTATATCGTAAAATAGTACGCATCCGGTGTGCGGCGGCAACAAAACTGTGTGAAAATCGTACTAAAGATTTCGGGGATTGTGAATTCCGCCGCGGCGCGGGGCGTTGTATACTGGCGCCAGAGACCAATTTTGAAAGGGGTAGGAACAAATGAAGAAGCTGATTTCCCTGGTCCTCTGCCTGACGCTGGTGTTTGGCATGGCTGCGTTTGCCAAGGCGGACGCCACCACCACGATCAAGGTCGCCAACTGGGACACCGCCACGATGGTGTACATCGAGCCCATGATCGCCGCCTTTGAGGCCGCGAACCCGGGCATCAAGGTGGAGATCGTGGACATCCCCTCGGCAGACTACACCACGAAGCTGTCCGTGATGCTCAACGGTGGCAGCGATGTGGATGCGTTCTGGATCAAGGACGGCGACACCACCAAGGGCATCGCCGACAAGGGTCAGTTGGCCGACCTGAGCGCTTACATCGAGAAGGACGGCATCAACCTGGCGGATTACGCCGGGCTGGCCGAGCGGTTCATTATGGACGGCAAGACCGTGGCGCTGCCCGCGTCCACCGGCTACTATGTGCTGTACTACAACAAGGACCTGTTCGACGCCGCTGGCGTCGCCTATCCCTCCAACGACATGACCTGGGCTGAGTACGAGGCGCTGTGCGAGAAGATGACCTCGGGCGAGGGCGCCTCGAAGATCTACGGCGGATTCCTGCACACCTGGCAGGCGTGCGTGCAGAACTGGGGCGTGCAGGACGGGCAGCACACCATCCTGGACACCGACTACAGCTTCTTCAAGCCCTACTATGAGATGGCGCTCAGGCTGCAGGACGCCGGCTACATCATGGACTACGCCACGCTCAAGACCGGCAATATCCACTACTCCAGCCCGTTCCTGCAGGGCAGTGTGGCCACCATCCCCATGGGCACCTGGTTCATGACCACCATCATCCAGAAGAAGACCGCGGGCGAGAGCAATGTCAACTGGGGCATCGCCACGCTGCCGCATCCGGAAGGCGTGGAGGCGGGCTGGACCGTGGGCTCCGTGACGCCCATCGCCATCAACGAGGCCTCTCAGAACAAGGACGCCGCCTGGGAGTTCGTGAAGTTCGTCGCCAGCGAAGAGGGCGCCAAGATCTACTCCGAAGGCTTCGCGATCCCCAGCCGCAGCACGGATGAAACCCTGAAGGCGCTGGCCTCGGCCAACGGCATGCCGGAAGGCGCGCTGGAGGCGCTGGCCGTGAAGAACATCAGCCTGGACCGCCCGATGATGAACTACGTGGCGGAAGTGAACCAGATGCTGAACGAGCAGCACGGGCTGATCATGCTCAAGGAGCTGAGCGTAGACGAAGGTCTGGCAGAGATGAGCAAGCTGTCCCAGGACATCCAGAACCAGTAACCGATCGGCGAACCATTCATCCGGGGCGGGCAATCGCTGTTGCCCGCCCCCTCTGTCTAAACAGGAGGGGATTCATTTGACCGTTCGCTCTGCGCCCCCGAAGAAGGCCATGCCGCTGGGCGCCCGAAACGCGCTGGTGGGCATGTCGTTCATTCTGCCCAACTTCATCGGATTCTTTCTGTTCGTGCTGATCCCGGTGGGCTTTTCGTTCGTGCTCAGCCTGATGAAGTGGGACGGGTTCACCCAGATGCAGTTTGTGGGGCTGAAGAACTTCATCACCATCTTCAAGGAGCGCGCGTTCCAGCAAGCGCTCCAAAAGACCATGACTTTCACCGTGGCGACGGTTGTGTTCACCATGGCAGCGTCGCTGCTGCTGGCGGTGCTGCTCAACAAGAAGTTGCGGCTGACCAGCTTCTACCGCTCGGCCATGTTCTTTCCGTATGTGGCCTCGATGGTGTCCGTCGCGGTGGTGTGGAAGCTGCTGTTCATGAAGGACATGGGGCCCATCAACGAGTTTCTGCGCTTCATCGGCATATCGAACCCGCCCGGCTGGATCGCGTCCACCCAGTGGGCGCTGCCTGCGGTGATGATCGTGTACATCTGGAAGTTCATGGGCTACTACATGATCGTGTACCTGGCCGCGCTGCAGGACGTGCCGCCCGAGCTGCGGGAGGCCGCCTCCATCGACGGCGCCACGGGGATACAGTACTTTTGGCGCGTGCAGCTGCCCATGCTGACGCCCACCCATTTCTTCGTGCTGATGATGCTCACGATCAACTCGTTCAAGTCGTTTGACCTGGTGTTCGCGATGACCGAGGGCGGCCCGGGCACGGCCACCACGCTTTTGAGCAACTACATCTACAACAAGGCGTTCGTGTCGTTTAACTATGGCCACACCTCGGCGGCCGCGTTCGTGCTGTTCCTCATCATCGGCGCGATCATGCTGGTGCAGTTCCGCGTCGAGAAGCGGCTGGAAAGGTAGGGCGGTCACATGATTGAGAATCGAAGCAAACTCGCGAGCGCCGGGCTGTACCTGCTGCTCTCGGCGCTGACCGTAATCACGCTGCTGCCGCTGGTCTGGATGCTGTCGGCTTCGCTGAAGCTGGACATCGACGTGTTTTCGGTGCCCATCCGGTGGATTCCCGGGAACCCGCAGTGGGCGAACTACGCCAAGATCTGGGACAAGATCCCGTTTGGCAAATTCACGTTTAACTCCATGAAGCTGTCCGTGCTCGTGACGCTGATCCAGGTGCTGACAAGTTCCTTCGCGGCCTACGGGTTCACCAAGTGCAAGTTCCGCGGGCGCGACGCGCTGTTCTTCGCGTATGTGGCCACGATCGCCATTCCGTGGCAGGTGTATATGCTGCCCCAGTACATCGAGCTTCGCATGTTCCGCCTGACTGACTCGCACATGGGATACATCCTGATCCAGAGCTTCATCGCGTTCGGCGTGTTTCTGGTGCGCACGTCCTACCAGGGCATTCCCGACGAGCTGCTGGAGGCGGCGCGCATCGACGGGCTGAACGAGTACGGCATTTACGCGCGCATCGTGCTGCCCTTGTCGCGGCCCGTGATCGCCACGCTGTCGATCTTCAGCTTCGTCAACATCTGGAACGACTTCATGGGCCCGATGATCTACTTCGACTCGATGGGCAACAAGACCATCCCGCTGGGCATCCGCATGTTCATCGGCCAGTATTCCGCCGAGTACGGGCTGCTGATGGCGGCCTCGGTGGTGTCGCTGATCCCGATTCTTCTGGTGTTCCTGATGTTCCAGCGGTTCTTCGTGCAGGGCATCGCCACCAGCGGACTGAAGGGATAGCGCGCGTGGACGTGGACATGACTTGGGACGCGCTGCCCGGACAATGGGAGGACGCGCCGTTCCTCGGCAACGGCCAGCTGGGCGCGATGGTGTGGCGCGTGGGCGATCGCGCGCTGTGCGTGCAGCTGGGGCACAGCGCCGTTTGCGACCACCGCGACTGCGCGCCGGAGGAGCTGTTGTTCTACCGCTGCCGGCTGCCCGTGGGGCGGCTGGTGCTGGCGCTGCCGGAGGCGCTGGAGGGCTCGACGATGCGGCTTTGCCTGCGCGACGCGACGCTGACGCTGCGAGCGGGAAACCGGGTGCTGCTGCGCCTGATGGTGCTGGCCGACCGGGATCTGCTGGTGCTGCGCCATCGCGGCCAGATCGAGGCGCGATTTGAACCCGACCCCGCCATGAGTCCCCGCCAGCGATACGGCATAGAGCATGGCGAGGCGTTCCGCGTGGCGCAAGGCTATGTGCCCAACCCAGCCCCATGGTTTGACCGGCGTGGCGATGTGCGGCTGTGCGTGCAGGACTTGCTGTGCGGCGGGCGCACGGTGTCCGCGTGGCGGCAGGCGGATGGGCTGCTGGTGGCCACCGTGTGCCACAGCGCGCAGGACGGCTCGGCGCTGAACGAGGCGCTGCGCCTGGTGGGCGGCGCGCCGGACGACGCGGCGCACCTGGACTTCTGGCGCGCGTTCTACCAAAGCCACGAGCTGAGCATCCCGGACGAGCGGCTGATGCGGTTTTACTGGGCGCAGATGTACAAGCTGGGCTCGGCCACCCGCCCCGGAGGGCGCGTAATGGACAACCAGGGCCCTTGGCTGCAAGAAACGCCCTGGCCCGCCACCTGGTGGAACCTGAACGTGCAGCTGGCGTATTCGCCGGTGTTCGCAAGCAACCACCTGGAGCTGTTCGAGCCCGTGTGGCGCGCGCTTCATGATCATTTGGACCAGCTGGTCAAAAACGTGCCCGAGGCATACCGGCACGATTCGGCGGCCATCGGCGCCTATTCGGACGGGGCGCTGTTCTCAAAGGTGGCGGAGCCGGGCGCGGATGAGGGCGGGCTGGTGGAGATCGGCAACCTCACCTGGGCGCTGCACGCCTGCTGGCGCTACTATCGCATGACGATGGACGACGCGCTGCTGCGCGCGCTGTTGCCGCTGCTGGCGCGCTCGGCCGCCTATGCGCTGCACTTTTTGCGCGAGGGCGAGGACGGCAGGTTGCACCTGCTGCCCACGGCGTCGCCGGAGTACGGCGTGGTCGCGCCCGACACCAACTATGAGCTGGCGCTGCTCAACTGGGCGCTGGGCGCGCTGCTCTGGGGCCACGAGCGGCTGGGCCTGAATCACCCGCGCCTGCAGGAGTGGCGCCACGCGCTGGCGAATCTGTGCGACTATCCCAAGGACGCGCAAACCGGCTTCCACATCGCGCGCGGCGTGCCCTACGAGAAGAGCCATCGCCACTACTCGCACCTGCTGATGGCCTATCCGCTGTACCTGGTGAACATCGAAAACGGCGGGCGCGGGATCATCGAAACCTCTCTTCGCCACTGGCAGAGCAAGAAGGAGGCGCTCCGGGGCTACTCCTGCACCGGCGCGGCCAGCATCGCGTGCGTGCTGGGCGAGGGCGATTTGGCGCTGTCGTACCTGAACGGGCTTTGGGATGGGTTACTGTTGCCTAACACGCTCTATAAAGAGGACGGCCCGGTGATCGAGACGCCGCTCAGCGCCGCCGAGTGTATCCACGACATGCTGCTTTCTAGCTGGGGCGGCGCAATCCGCGTGTTTCCGGCGCTGCCGTCCGGCTGGAAGGACGTGTCGTTCAAGCGGCTGCTGGCCGAGGGCGCGTTCCTGGTCAGCGCCGAGCTGCGCGGCGGGCGCATGGAGTCCATCGAAATCACCAGCCTCGCGGGGGAGCCGTGCGTTCTGGTGGCGGCCATCGAGCCGGACGCGTTCGATTGTTCGGGCGCGGCGCTGGAGCGCGTGGGCGAAGGCCGGTTCCAGCTGGCGCTCGGCAAGGGGGAAACCTGGCGCATGGCGCGCAAAGCATAGCGAAAGACGGGGGTGCGCTTATGACCTATGGGCAGGCGTTAGACACGGCGGTCGGCATACTGCGCGGCAATTTGCCGATGTTCACGGACAGTTTTCAGAGCTCGACCAGCGTGAACCAATTCTATGAGCCCACGGACAACGTGGAATGGACCACCGGGTTCCTGACGGGCGAGTATTGGCTGGCCTACGAGGCCAGCGGCGACGCGGCGTTCCGGGACGCGGCGCTTGGGCAGGCGCGCAGTTTTCTTCTGCGCATCGAGCGCAAGATCGACGTGGATCACCACGACATGGGGTTTCTGTACACCCCGAGCTGCGTGGCGGCGTACAAGCTGACAAGGGATGAGCTGGCCAAGCGCGCGGCGCTGCTGGCCGCCGACCAGCTGATGGCGCGGTTCCGGGAGCAGGGCCAGTTCTTCCAGGCGTGGGGGCAGCTGGGCGCGCCGGAGAACCACCGGCTGATCATCGACTGCCTGATGAACCTGCCGCTGCTCTACTGGGCCAGCGAGGTCACGGGCAACCCGAAGTACCGTGAGGGGGCGCTGGCCCACACCAAGACCAGCCTGGCCCACCTGGTGCGCCCCGACAGCAGCACCTATCACACCTACTTCTTCGACCCGGACACCGGCGCGCCGCTTCGCGGCGTGACCCACCAGGGCCGGCGCGACGGCTCGGCCTGGGCGCGCGGCCAGGCGTGGGGCGTGTACGGGCTGGCGCTCAGTTATCGCGACACGGGGGACCCGGCGTGCGTTCCGCTGTTCGAGCGGGTGGCGGGCTACTTCCTGGATCATCTGCCCGAGGATTGCGTGCCCTATTGGGATTTGTCATTCACAGAGGCCGACAACGAGCCGCGCGACTCGTCGGCGGCGGCCATCGCGGCCTGCGGCATGCTGGAGATGGCCAAGCGGCTGCCGGCCGAGCGCGCCGCGTACTATGGCGAATGGGCGCGGCGCATCGCGGACGCGCTGGTTTCCGGCTATGCCGTGACCGATCCAGCGCGCGCGGGCGGACTGCTGCTGCACGGCGTGTACGCCAAGGCCACGCCCGAGAACGGCGTGACCGACCGGGGCGTGGACGAGTGCAACGCCTGGGGCGACTACTTCTACCTGGAGCTGCTGACGCGGCTGACGCGCGAATGGGAGGCGTATTGGTGATGCGGCTGGACTGGATTTGCGACGCGACGCTGGCGGCTGGGGAGGTGGCGGCGCGGTTTCCGGGGGCGGCTGAGGCAACCATCGCGCACGCGGATGAAATCTGCGAAAACGCCTTCGCGTTTCGCGGCCACTGGGAGATGGAGCGCACCCATGTGCCGGTGCGCTTTACGGGCGAGATCGACTGGGAACACGTCGAGATGGGCGATCCGGAGTGGACGTTTGCGTTCAGCAGGCACACGTTCCTGGTGGTGCTGGGGCGCGCGTGGCGGCTGACGGGCGACGCCAAGTACCAGGCGGCGTTTGAGCGGTTGATCGCAGACTGGATCGCGCGCGCGCCGCTGACCGAAGCGTCCGCCAAGACCACCTGGCGGCCCATCGAGGCCGGGCTGCGCGCCGAGAATTGGCTGCGCGCGCTGGCGCTTTTTGGGCGCGTGCCCGATGGGGTGGAGCAAAGCCTTCGGGCGCACGCGGACTGGCTGCTGACATCCCACGGCGAGTTTCAGCGGCTGAGCAACTGGGGCGTGCTGCAGGATCACGGGCTGTACCTGCTGGGGCTGGCGATGGGGGAGGCGGGCTGGCGCGACGAGGCGGCGGCGCGGCTCTGTGAGCAGCTTTCCTTGCAGGTGCTGGGCGATGGCGTGCACTGGGAGCAGAGCCCGATGTATCACTGCGAGGTGCTGCACTGCTGCCTGAGCGCGGCGCTGGCCGCGCGGCGCTTTGGGGAGCCGCTGCCCCAGGCGCTGCTGGACAAGACCCACCGGATGGCGCTGGCGCTTGGCGCCATGGTTCGCCCGGACGGGCTTTTGATCTGCCAATCCGACACGGACGAGATCGACGCGCGCGACCTGCTGGCGCTGGCGGCGCTGCTGTTCAAAGACCCGGCGCTCAAGGGCGCGGCGGCGTCCGGCCTGTACGAGGACAACCTGTGGGACTTTGCGGACCGGATCACCGAATATAACGCCCTGCCGGAGGATTCGTCGCGCAAGAGCTCGGCGCTTCTTGAGAGCGGCAACTACCAGCTCATTTCGCGGCGCGGCTTCGCCCACTTCCGCTGCGGAAGCCTGGGCAGTGGCCATGGCCACGCCGATCTGCTGCATGTGGACTTGGTCTCGAACGGCGAGAGCATCCTCCAGGATTCCGGGCGCTACACCTATGTGGATTCGCCCGTGCGCAGGAAACTCAAGTCGCCCGCAGCGCACAACACCATCGTCGTGGACGGCGCGGACTTCAGCGTGCCCGAGGGCAGCTGGGGCTATTCCGCCATCGCCGAGCCGCTGAAGGGCGAGCACCGCTTCATGGACGAAGCGGACTTCGTGCGCGGCGCGCACATGGGCTATTTCCATCTGGGCGTGCTGCCCCGGCGCGCTCTCGTCCGGCTGGGCGACGGGCTTTGGGTGATCGTGGACGCGCTGCATGCCACGGGCCGCCACGCCTATGAGCACCACTTCCACTTTGGCCCGGAAGGGCGTGCGCGCATCGATGGGCAGGGCGCGGTGTATGAGGGAAAGCGCTGCTCGGCGCGGCTGGCGTTCCTGGGGGAGGGGCTGCGCCTGGACATGGGCAATGGGCCCGTCAGCCGTGAATACAACAAGCTGGAGGACGCGGATCACCTGCGCGTCAGCCACGAGGCCGAGGGCTTCGCTTCGCTGATCACCGTGATCGCCACGGGCGATGGCGCGCCCAAGCTTGGGATCGAAGCGCTGCCCGTCAGCACGCGCATCCGCAAGCGCAGCCTGTCCAAAGAGCAGGCGCTGGCGGTCAGGATCGAGGCGGACGGCGCTCAGTGGACGCTGATCGCGTGCCACGGCGAGATCATCTCCGAGGTGGATCTGATCGAGGCGAGCGGTCATGCGGGCTATGGAAAGCTGATGGCGTTCGGCCCAGATGGCCAGACGCGCGTACTGAATTGGTGAGGTGAGATCAAATGGAGATTCGGATTGTTAGAGGCGGGCAGGTCTTGGCCGGCGCGACGGGCAGCGATGAAGCGGGATTGCTGTACACGGGGCTTTACGCTCCGGGCGACGAGATCCTCTTTGACATGGACGGCGCGCATCACGCGTGGGTGCAGCTGGATCAAGCCATCGACTGGGCGCAGGTGTATCTGCCCAGCGGCGCGATGGCCTACCGCGTGCCGCATGGCGAGGGGCTGCGCGCCCATCCGCCGCTGGCGTTCGCGGGCGAAACGCACCTGATTCGCGCGCGGCGGGCAACAGAAGCGGAAGTGACCATGCGCCGCAACTTGGCGCGCAACCCCGCCGACCAGCGCGGCGAGGCGCAAGCCTATCCGCACGCCACCGCCAATGTGGAGACCCGGGGCGAGTCGGTGTTCGCGGCGCGCAACGTGATCGACGGCTGCACGATGAACCACGGCCACGGCGAATGGCCCTACCAGTCCTGGGGCATTGGCGCGCGAACCGACGCGTGGCTGATGCTGGACTTCGGGCGCGAGGTGGTCATCGACGAGCTCGTTTTCTACCTGCGCGCGGACTTTCCCCACGACGCGCACTGGACCCGCGCGACGGTGGAGCTGCCTTGCGGGTTTGAAAAGTCATTCCCGTTGTTAAGAACCGGGCAGCCGCAGCGCGTTGCGATTGGCCCGCGCGCGACGAACCGCATCACCCTGAAGAACCTGATCAAATCGGACGATCCGTCAGCCTTTCCGGCGCTGACCCAGATCGAAGTCTATGGCACGGAGGAGGACACATGATGGACATTCGCTATGCTTGCAACCCGCGGGATTTTCGGCGCTATACCACCGGGGAGACCCGCGCCGAGTTTTTGATTGAGAACCTGTTCATGCCGGACGAGCTGACCGCCGTCTACAGCCACGTGGACCGCATGGTGACGCTGGGCTGCATGCCGGTGCGGGAGGCCGTGGCGCTGGACAAGGGAATCGACGTCTGGAAGAACTTTGGCACCCGCTATTTTCTGGAGCGCCGCGAGATCGGCGTCTTCAACGTGGGCGGCGCCGGATCCATCGAGGTGGACGGCACGCGGTACGCGCTGGGCGAACGCGACTGCCTCTACATCGCCATGGGCGCAAAACAGGTGCTGTTCCGATCCGACAGCGAGGGCGCTCCCGCAAAATTCTACATGGTCAGCGCGCCGGCGCACTGCGCGCATCAGACGCGGTTGCTGACGCTCCAGGACGCGGCGAAAAAGCCGCTGGGCGCGCTTGAAACCAGCAACAAGCGGGTCATCAACCAGTTCATTCACCCGGATGTGCTGAAGACGTGCCAGTTGTCGATGGGATTGACGGTGCTGGAGCCGGGCAGCGCGTGGAACACCATGCCCGCCCACACGCATGAGCGGCGCATGGAGGTCTATTTTTACTTTGACCTGCCCAAGGACGGCGTCGTGTTTCACATGATGGGCCAGGGCGATGAGACACGCCACATCGTGATGCAAAACGAGCAGGCGGTCATCAGCCCGTCCTGGTCCATCCATGCGGGCGTGGGCACGGGGAGCTATGCGTTCATCTGGGCGATGGGCGGCGAAAACCAGGCGTTTGATGACATGGACGTGATCGGCACGACGGCGTTGCGATAAGTGGACAAACAGATGGATCAGTTCAGACTGGATGGCAAGGTGGCGCTGATTACGGGCGGTTGCTATGCCATCGGATATGCGATGGCGAAAGCGCTGTGGGAGGCGGGCGCGACGGTCGCGTTCAACGCGTCCCGCCAGGAGACCGTGGATCAGGCGCTCAAAGCCTATAGAGCCGACGGCATCCCGGCGCGCGGCTATGTGTTCGATGTGACGGATGAGGACGCAGTGCGCGAGTCCGTTGCCCGGATGGAGCGCGAGGTCGGCGTCGTCGACGTCTTGGTCAACAACGCGGGCATCATCAAGCGTGCGCCCATGCTGGAGATGGACGCGGCGGACTTCCGCCGGGTGATCGACGTGGATCTGACGGCCGCGTTCATCATGGCCAAGGCCGTGCTGCCCGGGATGATCGGGAAGGGGCACGGGAAAATCATCAACATCTGCTCAATGATGAGCGAGCTGGGCCGCGAGACGGTCAGCGCGTACGCCGCGGCAAAGGGCGGCCTGAAGATGCTGACCCGGAACCTCTGCGCGGAGTTTGGCGAGAAGAACATCCAGTGCAACGGACTCGGCCCCGGGTATATCGAGACCCCGCAGACAGCCCCGTTGCGCGAGCGCCAGCCGGACGGCTCGCGCCACCCGTTCGACCAGTTCATCGTGGCCAAAACCCCCGCTCAGCGCTGGGGCCGGGCGGAAGACCTGACCGGTCCGGCGGTGTTCCTGGCGTCGGACGCGTCGAACTTCGTCAACGGCCAGATCCTGTACGTGGATGGCGGGATTTTGGCCTATATCGGCAAGCAACCGTAGCCGAGTGGCGGGACCGGGCCGGGGATTGGCGC
>JAVBQA010000066.1:0-50695 GCA_031549325.1 Eubacteriales bacterium
GGGAGCCCCTTCGGCCTCTTGGGTACTTCTCCATATGCAATTGGCGGAGAGAGAGGGATTCGAACCCCCGGTGCCACGAGGACATCACTGGTTTTCAAGACCAGCGCCTTCAACCACTCGGCCATCTCTCCATCTCTCGAACCAGCGGAATGTATTATACCAGCATCTGAGAGCATTGTCAATCCCCAAACAAAAAATACAAGATTCTGCTTTTCGGATGAAGGGGTCATCTGATATACTCATCATGTGAATCAAGGGTCGGGAAAGACATCCGCCGTCATTGCGCGGGACAACTGACCGCCTTTGGAGGTACGAATCCCAAGTGGGGGATCATGCCTGCATTGCGGTGAGCAGCGCTCGTCCGCCCGTCCCTTCATCAACAATGAATACCCATTGAAAAAGCATCCAGGCAAGGAGGGCGGCCGCATGGCGCGGGACAAACAAATCGGGATCGAGCAGGCGCTCGGCTACATTCAGCACGGTACGGTGCTGATGGTGGGCGGTTTCCTTGGGTGCGGCGCGCCAAACCACCTGGTAGAGGCGCTGCTGGACACGGATGCTCGGGATCTGACGATTATCTGCAACGACAGCGCGCGCCCCGAGTTCGGCGTGGGGAAGCTGATCGTGAACAGGCGGGTGAAGAAGCTGATCACCAGCCACATCGGCACCAACCCCGAGACCGGGCGGCAACTGTCCGCCGGAGAGCTCGAGGTCGAGTTGGTGCCTCAGGGCACATTTGCCGAGCGCATCCGCGCGGGCGGCGCGGGGTTGGGCGGCGTGCTGACGCCCACCGGTGTGGGAACGCTCGTGCAGCAGGGCAAGCAGACGATTGAGCTGCAGGGCAAGACCTATCTGATCGAGCTGCCGTTGCGCGCCGACGTGGCGTTGATCTGGGCGCGGCGGGCCGACGCGGGGGGCAACCTGTGCTATGAGGGATCAACCAGAAACAGCAACACCGTGATGGCCATGGCGGCCGATCGGGTGATTGCCCAATCTTGTGAAATCGTGGACATTGGACAGATCGACCCGAACCACGTGGTCGTGCCCGGGGTTTTTGTGGATCATTTGGTGGAGGTGCGCGTGCCGTGACCAACAAAGAGATCATCGCCAGGCGCGTGGCCCGGGAACTGAAGGACGGGGACGTGGTGAATCTGGGCATCGGGTTGCCGACGCTGGTGGCCAACTTTGTGGATCCTTCGCTCGACCTGGTGCTGCAGTCGGAGAACGGGTTTGTGGGCATCGGCCCCGCGCCCGAGCCGGGACGGGAAAATTCCTGCATCGTCAACGCGGGCGGTATTCCAGCAACGATCCGACCGGGCGGCGCGTTTTTCGATTCCTGCCTGTCGTTTGCGATGATTCGCGGCGGGCATGTGGACCTGACGGTGCTGGGCGCGCTGCAGGTGGATGCCGAGGGAAGCATTGCCAACTGGGTGATTCCGGGCGTTCTGGTGCCCGGCATGGGCGGCGCGATGGACCTGGCCGTGGGGGCGAAGCGGGTGATCGTGGCGATGGAGCACACGGCCAAGGGCGAGCCGAGGATCCTCGAGCGCTGCACGCTGCCGCTGACCGCGAAGAGCCGGGTGGAGATGATCGTCACCGAGATGGGCGTGATGACGGTTACGCCGGGCGGATTGCTGCTGACGGAGATCCACCCGAACTGTACGCTGGAGCGGATACAGAAGGCGACAGAAACGCGGTTACACGTATCGAATGAGCTGAAACCAATGCGTATTTAGTGGATTTGATGGGAATTTTGTGCTTGTAATCCACAGCATTGTGTGATATGATACCCGAGTATTCCGAAAGGTTGTGTTAAGTACTAATTAATTGGGGATTTGGGGTGCGGTATGCAGACGGTTCTGATGCTTTTGTTGCTCGCTTCACTGTCCGTAAACGTGATGCTGATGCTGTATTGGTCCCGGCGCGAGGATCGAGCGAAAGCAGTATACTTTACGATGCTGAACATCCTGCTCAGCTATTATGTGCTCGGCTATTTGGTCGGGCTGCTCTGCCAGGATGTGGAAACGTCCATGGTGGCGCTTCACGTGTGCAACGCGGGCATTCCGCTGATCGGGCCGTTTTTCCTGTTCACAATCCTGTCGTTGTTTCAGCCGGGCGCGCTCAAGCGCTGGGTGTTGCCCGCTGCGCTGGTCTATGGCCTCGTCATGTTTACGGTCATCCTGTTCAACGACCGGCACTGGCTGTATTATTCGAGCATCACCATGGTGAGCGACGGCGCGGGCACGCTCTACCCTCAAATGGGGCATGGCCCGCTGTACATCGCGCAGCAGCTGGTCAGCGTCGGTTCGGCGCTGCTGGCTTATGGTGTGCTGTTCCGCTTCTACGTGCGGGGCACGCGCAAGAGCAGGGGCCAGATGCGGCTGGTCGTGGTGGGTTCATCGATGGCGCTGCTTGCCAATGCGCTGAACTTCTCGGGCATCCTGCCCGCTGGTCTCGATCCGACGCCGATCACGATGACCGTGGCGCTGGTGTTTTTCGCGATGAGTCTGCAGCGCTACAAGCTGCTGGATCTGCTGCCCATGGCACGCAGCAGCGCCGTGGAGGGCATGGAGGACGCCATGATCGTGCTGGACATGGAGCGCGGCTACCAATACAGCAACAAGGCGGCGCAGGCCATCTTTCCGGGGCTTGGCCAGTTGCATGGCACCGAGCTGATCACCGCGATTTCTGACTGGCCAGACGAGCTGATTCGCCAGACCACGCCCGGCGAGGTGGTGTTCTTCAAAGAGGACGCCCAAGGGCAGGCGCGCCAGTACCGAGCCCATGTGCGCAGCATTGGCTCCAGCGAGGCGGATGCGTTCATCGGCTGGTCCTACGTGATGCGCGACATCACCGACGTGACGCGCATGCTGCAGCAGCTGGAGGAGCTGGCCACCACCGATCCGCTGACCGGCATCTACAACCGCCGCCAGTTCCTGACCATGGTCAACCATGAGATGGAGGTCGCGGCGCGGCTGTGGCTGAATATGTCGCTGATCATGTACGATCTCGACCACTTCAAGGACGTCAACGACACCTACGGCCACATCGCGGGTGACCAGGTGCTGTGCCAGGTGGCGAACGCCATCAAGTCGCAGCTGCGTCCGTATGACATTTTCGCGCGCTACGGCGGCGAAGAGTTCGTGGTCTTCACCACATTCACCGAAGAGATCGACCTGCGGGCCTTCGCCGAGCGCCTGCGCGCCGCGGTGGAGAAGGCTGAGGTCGTCTACGAGGGCCGGAAGATTCATGTCACCGCCAGCTTCGGCGCGGTTCGCATAAAGCCCAAGACCGAGTTCAATGACGCCATGCGCGCCGTGGACGTCGCGACCTATAAGGCCAAGACCAATGGCAGGAACCAGGTGGTCGTCGTGGATATCGAGGGCAACGAGCTCAGGCAGGATCCGGCCAGCCTGTAACTACGAATTGTTCTTCTGAGTGCGCGCCCGGTTTGTCAGAACCGGGCATTTCTTTACCCTGTTTCGCTTTATTGATTGCCAATTTATGATATAATCATAAACAATGATAAACCGAGGGGGGGGAGTCGGCATGATGAAGCTTAAGCAGGAGGCCAGGTACGCACTGGTTTCGCCTTCCAGCATGGGGGTGCGCCTTACGCCACTCGGGCGCCAGCCAGTGCACACTTCCTATGATTTTCGCATGCAGGTGACCAGCGCCGAAACCAACGTGCTGTCGATCTCTGCCGGATTGGGGCTGCGCACAAAGGTGCTGACCAGCTTCGTTCAGGGCAGCCCGATCGCGCAGCTCATCCAGAACGACCTGGGTTCCCGGCACATTGAGTACGACGGGCCCGAGGTTCCTCAGGGTGGCGCCTGGGGCTACCGCCACCAGTTCAACATCGCTGACGCGGGTTATGGCATGCGCGGGCCGCGCGTGCACAACGACCGCGCGGGCGAGGTGGGCAGGACGCTGGACGTCAGGGATTTTGACCTGAAGCAGCTGTTCGAAACCGATGGCGTGCAGATCCTGCACCTGTCCGGCTTGATCGCCGCCATCTCGCCTGAGACCAGCAAGTTTTGCCTGGAGCTGGCCCGCGCCGCTCAACGGCACGGCACGGCCATCAGCTTCGATCTGAACTACCGCGCCTCCTTTTGGAAGGGCCGGGAGGATGAGCTGCGCCAGGCATTCACCGAAATCGCCGAGGCGTCGGACGTCCTGATCGGCAACGAGGAGGACTTCCAGCTGGCGCTTGGCATCAAGGGCCCGGACGCCGGCGGGCACGGGCTTTCCGGCAAGATGGACGGCTTTAAGGATATGATCGGTCGCTGCCATGAGCGCTTCCCGAAAGCGCAGGTGTTTGCCACCACGCTGCGCCAGGTGCTTTCCGCCAACGCGCACCTGTGGGGCGCGATCCTGTGGGCGGACGGCGAATTCCATGTGGTGGAACCGCGCGAAATTCCGGTGCTGGACCGCATCGGCGGCGGCGATGCCACCGTGGGCGGGCTGCTGTACGGCGCGCTGAAGGGCTGGGCGCCCGAGAAGTGGCTGCAATTCGGCTGGGCCTGCGGCGCCATGGTGGTCACGCTTGAAAACGACTACGGCCTGCCCGCCGATGAGGAGCAGATCTGGAGCATTTTCGAAGGCAACGCGAGGGTGAAGCGTTAGGGAACGCGGTCGGAACCTCGCTCAAGGGAATCGAATCCTGTCAAATCTCCCAGAATGGAGGAGGATGGACGATGCTTGCGAACATTGGCCTGATCGGTCTGGCGGTTATGGGCGAAAACCTGGTGATGAACATGGCGTCGAAGGGGTTCTCGGTGGCGGTATACAACCGAACCACCAGCAAGGTGGACGAGTTCGTGAACGGCCGCGCCAAGGGCAGGAACATCGTCGGCGCATACTCGATCGAGGATCTGATAAGCAAGCTTGAGAAGCCGCGCAAGGTGATGATGCTGGTCAAGGCCGGAAAACCGGTGGACGACTTCATCGAAGCGCTGATTCCGCACCTGGAACCGGGCGATATCATCATCGACGGCGGCAACTCGCACTTCCCGGACACCATCCGCCGCACGGCGTATGTTGAAAGCCGGGGGCTGCTGTACATCGGTACCGGCGTGTCGGGCGGCGAGGAGGGCGCGCTGCTCGGTCCCAGCATGATGCCGGGCGGCTCGCCCGCGGCCTGGCCGCATGTGAGGCCCATCTTCCAGGCGGTCTGCGCCCACGTGGATGGCGCGCCCTGCTGCGACTGGGTGGGGGACAATGGAGCGGGCCATTTCGTGAAGATGGTGCACAACGGCATCGAGTACGGGGACATGCAGCTGATCTGCGAGGCCTACCAGCTGATGCGCGACCTGTTGGGCATGAGCGCGGGCGAGATGCACGAGGTGTTCGCCGCATGGAACCAACAGGAGCTCGACAGCTATCTGATCGAGATCACGCGGGACATTCTCGGCCATCAAGACGAGGACGGAAGCCCGATTGTGGACAAGATACTCGATGCAGCCGGGCAGAAGGGCACCGGCAAGTGGACCAGCATCGCGGCGCTGGACGAGGGCGTTCCGCTGACGCTGATTTCCGAGGCTGTGTACGCGCGCTGCCTGTCCGCGATCAAGGAAGAGCGCGAGGCGGCGTCCAAGGTTCTGAACGGGCCGAAGCCAGTGTTCGAAGGCGACAAGAAGGCGTTCATTGAGGCCATCAAACAGGCGCTGTACGCCTCAAAGATCGTGTCCTACGCCCAAGGCTACCAGCTGATGCGCGCCGCTGCCGAGACGCACAAATGGGATCTGAATTACGGCTGCATTGCGCTGATGTGGCGCGGCGGCTGCATCATCCGCTCTGTGTTCCTGGGCAAGATCAAGGAGGCGTTCGACCGGAATCCCGGCCTGACCAACCTGTTGCTCGACCCGCATTTCAAGGGCGCCGTGGAGCGGGCGCAGACAGACTGGCGCGGCGTGTGCGCCCAGGCGATCGTGAACGGCATCCCGGTTCCGGCGTTCACGGCGGCGCTGAGCTACTTTGACGGCTACCGCGCCGAAAAGCTGCCCGCCAACCTGCTGCAGGCCCAGCGCGACTATTTTGGCGCGCACACCTATGAGCGCACGGACGCGCCGCGCGGTGAGTTCTTCCACACCAACTGGACGGGCCGCGGAGGGAACACCAAGGCGAGCACATACAACGCTTAACATGAGGAGGATGCGCCATGCGCATATACGGCGAGGTCGTCTTTGATGTGGCCTATCTGGTGCTCGCGGTCTCCATCGGCATCAATCTGGTGCGCAGCGCCCGGGGCGACCGGCTGCTGTTGCTGTTCGGCGCGATGGCGCTGGTGCTGGGGATTGGCGACGCGTTTCATCTTGTGCCGCGGGTGCACGCGCTGCTCACCACCGGCCAGGCGCTGAACACGCCCGCGCTGGGCTTTGGAAAGCTGGTCACATCGGTGACGATGACCATTTTCTACCTGATGCTGTACAGAATCTGGCAGATGAAGTACGGCGTGAAGAGCAAGCTGCTGAGTGGCGCCGTGGTGTTTCTGGCCGCGCTGCGCATCGGTCTGTGCTTCAGCCAGCACAACCAGTGGTTCGCGCCCGAGCCGCCGCTGCTCTGGGGCATTATCCGCAACATCCCGTTTGCCATCCTGGGTGCGCTGATCGTTGTGATCTTTTGGCAAAAGCGCGATGCATACCCGCCGTTCCGGTTTCTATGGCTGGCGGTGCTGCTGTCGTTTGCGTTCTACATCCCGGTGGTGCTGTTTGCGGACAGCCTGCCCGCCATCGGCGTGCTGATGCTGCCCAAGACCGCGTGTTACGTCTGGATTTTGTGCATGGGCTTGCTTGCCAGGAGGGCGAATGCATAGCGAGATCGTGCGCGAGCACCCGGATGCCGATGTGTTGGTTCTGTTCATCCACGGCATCATGGGCAGCCCCGCGCAGTTTGACGCCTGGGCGAACGCCTGCTACGGCGCGGGTTACAGCTGCGTGTCCATCCTGCTGCCCGGCCATGGCGAGGACGGCAGGGGGTTTGCCCGGAGCGGCCAAGCCGCCTGGGAGCGGCACGTAAGCGAGGCGCTCGAAAGGCATCAGGGCAAGTATCGCCGCGTCGTGTGCGTGGGGCATTCCATGGGCGGGCTGCTGGCGCTGAACGAGAGCCTGCGCCCGGGGCACCGCATCGCCGGCGTGTTCATGATCGCGCCGCCGGTGCAGATCAATTTGCAGCCCTGGTCGGTGCGCGCGCGGCTGCGCATGGTCACTATGGATAAAAATACCGAGCTTTGGCGCAACTATATGCGGGTGTATGGCGTGGGCAAGACGCCAATCTATGTGTTTCCGCTGTTCGCCGGGCCGCTGGTGTCGCTGAAGCGTCTGATTGAAAAGACCAAGCGCAACCTCTCGAAGGTGACTGTGCCGGTGTTCGTGGTGCACTCGACTGCCGATGAGACCGTGTCGTTCAAGAGCGCGCGGTCGCTGGACGTGGGGCTGAACAAGGCGCCCCATGAGCTGATGCGCGTGGATCACGCCTGGCACGCCTACTACCCGGAGGAAGACACGCAAAAGATCGGTCAGGCGCTGATGCGGTTTATAGAGCGCGTGACAAGACCATAGCAAGGAGGTGTCCCCGTGGCGGACAAGCTGTACATCGTGGTGCCGTGCTACAAGGAGCAGGAGGTGCTGCCCGAGACGGCCAGGCGACTCAAACAGAAGATGCAGGCGCTGCTTGAGGCGGGTGCGATCGCCGCCGGCAGCCGCGTGCTGTTTGTGAACGACGGCAGCACGGACGACACCTGGGCCATCATCGAGCGCCTGCACGGGGAGGATCCGTTGTTTTCGGGCGTGAACCTGTCGCGCAACCGGGGGCACCAGAACGCGCTGCTGGCCGGGCTGTCAGTCGCCGTAAACTATGCAGACGTGGTGATCTCCATGGATGCGGATCTGCAGGACGACATCGACGCCGTGGACCGGATGCTGGACGCCTATTCCAAGGGCAACGACGTGGTGTACGGCGTGCGATCCAAGCGAGAGAGCGACACGGCCTTTAAGCGCATGAGCGCTGAGGGGTTCTACAGGATCATGAAGCTGCTGGGCGTGGACATCGTGTTCAACCACGCCGATTACCGCCTGATGAGCAGGCGGGCGCTCGAGGGGCTGATGCAGTTTTCCGAGGTCAACCTGTTCCTGCGCGGTATCGTGCCCCAGGTGGGATATCGGTGGACCACGGTGGAGTACGAGCGCGCCGAACGGTTCGCGGGCGAGAGCAAATATCCGTTCAAGAAGATGCTGAGCTTCGCGTTTGACGGCATCACCAGTTTCTCCATCAAGCCCATCCGGATGGTGCTGTCGGCCGGCCTGATCATCTGCCTGGTCGGCATCGTGATGCTGATCTGGGCGCTGGTTACAAAAATCGCCGGGCAGGGGACTGACGGCTGGACGAGCCTGATGGGCTCGATCTGGATTCTGGGCGGCATCCAGATGCTGAGCCTGGGCCTGATCGGCGAGTACATCGGCAAGATCTATGCCGAGACCAAGCGCCGCCCGCGCTTTATCGTTTCAGAGCTGCTGAATACGGAGGAATAGGCCATGAAGAAAATTGGGCTTCGACGCGCGCCGTTTCATGAAGAGCACATGAGAAAGCTGTCTGAAATCGCGAACCCGGAGGGGTACGAGTTCGTCGTGTTCCCGATGGATTTGGAGCGGCCCGACCTGTCCGAGATCGAGCTGCTGATGGGCTTTTTCACCCCGGAGATGCTGCGCAGCGCCCTAAAGCTCAAATGGCTGCAGACGCCTTCGGCGGGCGTGGAGGCATTCCTGGCCGATGACCTGTACGCAAATCCCGAGCTGGTGCTCACCAGCGGCTCGGGCGCGTATGGCATCGCGATCTCGGAATACATGCTGTGCGGACTGTTAATGATCCAGCGCCGCATGCCGCAGTATCTGGACAACCAGAAAAAGCACGAGTGGACGCAGTATCCGGGCATTTCCACGCTCTATGGCAGCCGTGTGACGGTGGTGGGCGTGGGCGATCTGGGCGGCAATTTCGCCAGGCGCTGCGCCCTGCTCGGCGCGCATGTGACCGGCGTGCGCAGGAGGGTGGGCGATCTGCCCGAGCATTTCGAGCACATCTATCCCACCGAGCGGCTGAATGACGCCATCCAGGACGCGGATGTGGTGGCGCTGTGCCTGCCGTCCACCGGGGAGACAAAAAGGCTGTTTGATGCCGCGCGCTTTGCCCAGATGAAGCGCGGCGCGATCCTGATCAACGTGGGCAGGGGCAGCTGCGTGGATGGCGACGCGCTGGCCGCAGCGCTTGCGTCCGGGCGCCTGGGCGGCGCGCTGCTGGACGTGACCGATCCGGAGCCGCTTCCAAGCGACAGCCCGCTGTGGGACTGCCCGGGCGCCGTCATCACGCCGCACATTTCTGGCATCGACCGGGACCGGCTGGCGGCCGACATCGTGTTTGACATTTACAGCGAAAACCTGCGGCGTTACTTCGCGGGCCGGCCGCTGCACAACATCATCGACCGCAAGCGCGGGTATTGAACCCGCGTCGAACCCCAAACGAGCCGTTATTTCTTGCGTTCTTTCTTGCAATACTCACACGACTGTGCTATAATTTTCAGGATTGTTTAGAGGGATCGCCAAAATCAGGAGGATGTTATCTGTCATGAAGAGCACCATGGAGAAGCTTTCGTCGAACCAGGTTCAGATCAACTTCGTCGTTACGCCCGAAGAATTCGAGAAGGGCATGCAAAACGCGTACAAAAAGATCGTGAAGCGCCTGCGCATCCCAGGGTTCCGTCCGGGCCACGCGCCGCGCAAAGTGATCGAGCTGCAGTACGGCGAGTCGATTTTCTACGAGGATGCGTTCGATGACATCTTCCCCAAAGCGTATCAGGAAGCCATCAAAGAGCACGATCTGGATCCGGTGGACCGCCCCGAGCTCAAGGACACCAAGATCAACAAGGGCGAGCCGGTGGAATTCACGGTGACGGTCTATGTTAGACCGGAGGTCGAGCTGGGTACATATAAAGGCGTTGAGGTCGAAAAGCACGAGCATGTTGTCGAAGATGACGACGTCACGGCCGAGCTCGAGCGCGCCCGCGAGCGCGTGTCGCGGTTCATCGACGTGACCGGCCGCCCGGTGAAGATGGATGACCAGGTCAACATCGACTACAAGGGTTTTGTGGGCGACGAACAGTTCGAGGGCGGTACCGCCGACGGACAGACGCTGGTGATCGGTTCCGGCCAGTTCATTCCGGGCTTTGAAGAGCAGCTGGTGGGCAAGAACATCGGCGACGAGCTGGACGTCAGCGTTACGTTCCCTGAGCAGTACCACGCCGAGAACCTCGCGGGCAAGCCCGCCGTGTTCAAGGTGAAGATCAACGGCGTCCAGGAGAAGGAAGTGCCGGCGCTGGACGACGAGTTCGCGAAGGACGTTTCAGAGTGCGATACGCTGGCCGACTATAAACAGCAGATCCGCGAGAAGCTTGAAAAGCAAAACCAGGACCAGATCGACGCCGAGTTTGAGAACGACGTGATCGAGCAGGCCGTGGAGGGCGCCAAGGCGGACATCCCGGGCGCCATGGTCGACGACCAGGTGGAGTCGATGATCCGCGACATGGAGCTGCGCATGATGTACCAGGGCATGAAGCTCGAGGACTACATGAAGTACACCGGCCAGACCATGGACCAGCTGCGCGAGATGTATCGCGAAGACGCCGAGCGCCGCGTCAAGAGCCAGCTGGTGATCGAGGCCATCCGCAAGGCGGAGAAGATCGAGGCCGATGACAACGACGTCGACAGGGAGATGCAGCCCTACGCGGATCAGGGTAAAAAGAGCGCAGAGGAATTCAAGGCCAACCTGTCCGACGCCGATATGGAATACTTCAAGCGCGCCGCCGGCGTGAAGAAGACCATCGAGTTCCTGAAAGAGCATGCCAGCGTCACCGAGCATAAGTCTGAAAAGAAATCTGCCGCCAAGAAGGCGCCCGTCAAGAAGAAGGACGAGGGCGAAGAAGCGGACGAAAAGAAACCGGCCAAGAAGGCCCCGGCCAAGAAAAAGGCCGACGCGGAGTGAGACGGCTAGTTTTCCTCCCACAATCTTTGTCAAACCATTCGTGATTGTCCACACCGGCTGGCGGGCATACTTCTCGCAGCCGTGGGAATACAACTTAGGGCGGCTCAGCCGCACAGGAGGTGCATTGCGCTATGAATCTGGTGCCTTATGTCATCGAACAAACCAACCGGGGCGAGCGTTCATACGACATTTTTTCCCGGTTGCTCAAAGACCGCATCGTGTTTCTGGGCGGTGAGGTCGACGATGTGACCGCGAACCTGGTCGTGGCGCAGATGCTGTTCCTCGAGATGGAGGATCCGGACCAGGACATCATGCTCTACATCAACAGCCCAGGCGGTTCGGTGTCCGCCGGCCTGGCAATCTATGACACCATGAAGTACCTGAAGTGCGAGGTCTCGACTGTCTGCGTGGGCATGGCTGCGTCCATGGGCGCGTTTCTGCTGGCGGCGGGCGCCAAGGGGAAGCGCAAGGCGCTCCCCAACGCCGAGATCATGATCCACCAGCCGCTCGGCGGTGCGCGCGGACAGGCGACGGACATCGCCATCCATGCCGAACAGATCCTGCGCATCAAGCGTACCTTGAATGAGGAGCTGGCAAAGAACACCGGCAAACCGCTCAAGGAGATCGAGAAAGACGTGGAGCGCGATCATTTCCTGTCCTCCAAAGAGGCAAAAGAGTATGGGCTGATTGATGAGATCATTGCGCCCAGACGGTAATACGCTCAGGCAATTCCTGAGATCAAGGAGACAAAATGTCGAAACAAGATGATTTCAACAGCAAGCTGGTCAAATGCTCGTTCTGCGGCAAGACGCAGGATCAGGTGCGCCGCATCGTGGCGGGACCGGGCGTCTACATCTGCGACGAGTGCGTGCTGTTGTGCCAGGAGATCGTGTCCGACGAGGTGGACATGATGGAAGGGCGCGGCAAGCTGAAGCTGATGAAGCCGCACGAGATCAAAGAGGTGCTTGACGAGTACGTGGTTGGTCAGGATCAGGCCAAAAAGGCGCTGGCCGTGGCCGTTTACAACCACTACAAGCGCATCCAACACCCGCCCAGGAAGGGCGAGGTGGAGCTTCAAAAATCAAATGTGGTCATGCTTGGCCCGACTGGCTGCGGGAAAACCTACCTGGCCCAGACGCTCGCCAAGATCCTGAATGTGCCGTTTGCCATCGGCGACGCCACCAGCCTCACCGAGGCGGGCTATGTGGGCGAGGATGTGGAGAACATCCTGCTGCGCCTGATCCAAAACGCAGATTATGACATCGAGCTGGCCCAGCGCGGCATCATCTACATCGACGAGATCGACAAGATCGCCCGCAAGAGCGAGAACCCGTCGATCACGCGCGATGTGTCGGGCGAGGGCGTGCAGCAGGCGCTGCTGAAGATTCTCGAGGGCACGGTGGCTTCCGTGCCGCCTCAGGGGGGCCGCAAGCACCCGCACCAGGAGTTCATTCAGATTGACACCACCAACATTCTGTTCATCTGCGGCGGTGCGTTTGATGGCGTTGACAAGATCATCAGCAGCCGCGTAGGCAAGAAGACCATGGGCTTTGGGGCGGAGATCAAGGGCAAGAAGGAGCAATCCGACGCCGAACTGATGGCGCAGATCCGCCCGGAGGATCTGTTGAAGTTCGGGCTGATCCCCGAGTTCGTCGGCCGCCTGCCGGTGATCGTCACGCTCAATCAGCTGGACGAGGACGCGCTGGTCAAGATTCTGACCGAGCCCAGGAACGCGCTGGTGAAGCAATACGCGCGCCTGATGGAGATGGACAACGTGGAGCTCGAGTTTGAGCCGGGCGCGCTGATGGCCATCGCCAAGCTGGCGCTGGAGCGCAAGTCGGGCGCTCGCGGGCTCAGGGCGATCATCGAGGGCGTGATGATGGATGCGATGTACGACCTCCCGAGCCGGGACAACATCCAAAAATGCATCATCACCGAGGACGCTGTGAAGAGCGGCGCCAAGCCCACCATCGTCGAGGGCGAGTCGCACAGGCGCCATCGCGCGCCCGCCAAGCCCAAGCCGCAGGTGGAGCCTTCGGTCTCTTAACTCCCCACATAAGGAACGCACAACCCTCTCATACTATGGTGAGAAGCCATGGCACGGGAGGGTTTTTTCATGTTCTATGTGGTGATGCTGGTGATCCAGCTGACGGTGACGGTGATCATGGGGGTGTACTTCTCCAAACAAATCAAGCAGCAGAGCGCCACCACGAAGCCCAGTTCTCCTCGAAGCAAAAAGGAGATGGACCGGCTTGCGCAGCTGCGTGGCATAAGGCTCTCCGAGCCGCTGAACGAGCGCGTGCGCCCGATGCGGTTTGAGGACATTGTGGGCCAGGCGGAGGGCATCAAAGCGCTGAAGGCGATCCTGTGCGGAAGCAATCCGCAGCATGTGATTCTGTATGGCCCGCCGGGCGTTGGGAAAACCTGCGCGGCGCGGCTGGTGTTGGAGGCAGCCAAGGTCTCCCTGGGCACGCCGTTTGGGCCCAACGCGCCGTTTATCGAGGTGGACGCCACCTGCGTTCGGTTTGACGAGCGCTCCATCGCCGATCAGCTGATCGGCAGCGTGCACGATCCGATCTACCAGGGCGCGGGGCAGCTCGGGATCAACGGCGTGCCCCAGCCCAAAGAGGGCGCGGTCACGAGGGCGCACGGCGGCGTGCTGTTTCTGGACGAGATCGGCGAGCTGCATCCGCTGCAGATGAACAAGCTGCTCAAGGTGCTGGAGGACCGCTTCGTGCGGTTCGAGTCGGCCTACTACAATCCGGACGATCCGCACACCCCGCGGTACATTCATGACATTTTTCAGCACGGGCTGCCTGCGGATTTCCGGCTGGTGGGGGCGACTACGCGCTCGCCTGAAGATATGCCCGCTGCGCTGCGCTCCCGCTGCATGGAGGTGTTCTTCCGGCCGCTGGAAGGGGACGAGCTGGCGCAGATTGCGTGTGGCGCGGCGAGCAAGGTAGGCTATTCGCTGGCGCGGGATGATGCCGCGCTGGTCGGGCGCTACGCCCAAAGCGGGCGCGACGCGGTGGCGATCGTACAGATGGCGGTGGGCGTGGCCAGCGCCGAAGGCCGGGACGCCGTGGATGAGCGGGACATCGAGTGGGTGCTGGACGTGGGCCACTACGCGCCGCACATCGAGCCCGAGCGGCGAATCGGGCCGCAGAGCGGCCTGGTGAACGGCCTGGCGGTGCGCGGCGCGCACCAGGGCGCGGTGATGGAGATCGAGGCGGTGGCGCGGCCGGGCAGCGGCCAGTTTCGCGTGACGGGCATTGTCGAACAAGAAGAGCTGGGGGATGGGCGCGGCCACACGCTCAGGCGCACCAGCACCGCACGCGTGGCCATGGAGAACGTGATGACGCGCCTGCGGCACATGGGACTGCAGGTGGATCAATATGATGTGCACATCAACTTCCCGGGCGGCGCGCCGGTGGACGGCCCGTCGGCTGGCGTCGCCATGGCGGTGGCGGCGTATTCTGCCATCACCGGGCGGCCGGTGGCCCCGGACATCGCCATCACCGGCGAGCTGTCGGTAAACGGGCGCGCGCTGCCTGTGGGCGGGGTGCCTGTGAAGATTGGCGCTGCGCAGAAGGCGGGGTTGTCCCGCGTGCTGATTCCCAAGGCCAACGATCAGCTTCGATTCCGCGAGCTGGCCACCGAAGTAATCCCCATTTCGACGCTTGAGGAGGCGCTGCAGCTGGCGCTGGGTGACGCCCGCGAAATCGTCCAAAACAACAAGACCGCCCGCGACGTGGCGCCGCTGGCGGCCGAGGTGCTGAAGTAGTTTATCCTCCGATTCCGATGCGGGTGCAGGGCACCTCGCCGCGCAGCAGCTTGTTGATGCCGTGGCGGGCGTGGCCGATGATGACCGTGGCGCCGCGCAGCGCGGGATGAATCGCGAACTCCAGCTTGGCGCGCGCGCCGTTGGCCCCGGCGCGGCTGGCGCCGACACAGGAATCCTGCAGCTTCCGGACGCGGGCGATCAGCGCGCCGGCGTCCGCACAGAGCACGTCCTGCACCAGCGACGACGGATCATTCGGATCCTGATAAATGCCTTCCGTGGAGGAGAGGATCACCAGAAATTTTGCATCCACCAGCTCGGAGACAACGGCGGCGGTCTCGTCGTTGTCCACGCATTCGACGACGTGATCGTTCTTCTGGCGCAAGCTGTTCAGCTCCATCTTGCGCAGCTCCTCGTCGGACACCGGATCGTTGTAGTTGACGATCGGGATCGCGCCCTGCGCGGCGGCGCGCAGCAGCAACCCCTTGATGTGCTCGCGCTTGCTCTGATCGTTAAAGTGCTGATGCTCAACCAGCAACTGGCGGATCGAGTGCTCTGGGCGGGCAAACTGGCGGTAGTTTTCCATCAAAATCGACTGGCCCTGGGCGCAGTAATCGGCCTTGATTTCCTGGGGCTCGCCGGAAAGCTCTTTGCCGGTGCGCCGGATGTAGTCCAGGCGTCCGATCTCGGCCGCGCCGCTGGTTACCCACACCATCCCGGGGCGCAGCTCATAGGCCACACGCGATATGATGTTGTAGTCGATGTCCGATTCAGCTTTGCGGATCATGGCCATTGAGCCGATTTTGCCCACGATTTCAATGCTCATTGCTGTTGCCCCTTTATCATGCTAAACCGCATTATAGCACAACCTGGGCGTATTGAAAAGCGCGATTCCACGCAAAATAAGGGCATCATAAGCAAGAGGAGGTAAGAAAGCATGAGCAAGAAGGAAGCCAATACCGATATCCGCTGCGGCGTCGAGAGCTGCGCGTACCACTGCGGAGAGCAGAATTACTGCTCGCTGCGCTCGATTCGCGTGGAAGCGTGTCCGAGCTGCGGCAGCGGTGACCCAAAGGACGAGAGCATGTGCGGATCCTTTAAGAAATGGTAGGATAGGGAAAAAGCGCACGGTTAGAGGCCGCCCCGACGGGGCAGATGCGGTGAAATTGTGGATGGTTTCACCGCAAATCTGCGGGGGCGGTCGCTGACCGTGCGGTTTTCTTCATTGCATCAGTTCTCTGATGACCTCGCCCGCCAGGATCAGCCCCGCGGCGCTGGGCACGAACGAGATCGAACCGGGCGCGCGCGCGCCATCCTGGGGTTTTTGGGGTTCCTCTTTGGAATAGACCACCTTTAGCGCCGCCACGCCCCGCGCGCGCAGCTCGCGCCGCATCACCCGCGCCAGCGGACACACGCTGGTCTGATAGATATCCGCAACCTCAAAGCGCGTGGGATCCAGCTTGTTGCCCGCGCCCATGCTGCTGATGACGCATGTGCCTGCCTTGGCGGCCAGCTCGATCAGCAGCAGCTTGCTGGTGACCGAATCGATGGCGTCCACCACGTAATCGTACTGCGTGAAGTCAAACTGCCCAGCGGTGCTCTGGTCAAAGAACACGCGACGTGCGTCGATTTGCGCGTCCGGGTTGATCTGAAGCGCGCGCTGTTTCGCCAGCTCGGCCTTGGGCTGACCAACGGTGCTGTGCAGCGCGTACAGCTGGCGATTGATGTTGGTCACATCCACGTCGTCGCCGTCCACCAGCAGCAGCCGGCCGATCCCCGCGCGCATCATCGCCTCGGCGGCGAACGAGCCCACGCCACCCAGCCCAAACACCGCCACGCCTTTTTTCCGCAATTGATCCTGTGATTCCCGTCCGATTAGCCGCTCGGTGCGCTCAAACTGGTTCCTGTTCATGCTGTGCCTCTTTTACAAGTGTTTGTGTCCATCGTACGCTATTATACCACATTTGCTTGCCAACACACCCCCAAAGTTGATATAATGAAACCAATCGTCAACACAATTGAGGAGGGCATGCGCAATGGCTGTTTCGGATAAACTGGTGCAACAGGGCTACGAGTACGCCAAGGAAGTCTATGCCGCGCATGGCGTGGATGTGGACAAGGCGATGGCCGCTGTGGCCAAGATCGCGATCTCGATGCACTGTTGGCAGGGCGACGACGTGGTGGGCTGCGAGGGCGTTGGCGGAGGCGCTTCCGGCGGCATCGCCACCACCGGCAACTACCCCGGTCGCGCGCGCAATGGCGACGAGCTGCGCAAGGACATCGATCTGGCCATGGGCCTGATCCCCGGCGCGAAAAAGCTCAACCTGCACATGAACTACGCCGAGCTGAACGGCAAAAAGCTGGACCGCGACGCCTACACCATCGAGCAGTTTACGGGCTGGCTGGACTGGGCCAAGCAGAGAAAACTGGGGCTCGACTTCAATCCCACGTATTTCTCGCACCCCTATGCGGAGGATGGCTTCACCCTCTCCAGCCCCGACAAAAAGATCCGCGAGTTCTGGATCGAGCACGGCAAGCGCTCCCGCGAGATCGGGTCCGAGTTCGCCAAGGCGCTGAAGAAGCCCTGCGTGGTGAACTTCTGGATGCCCGACGGCTACAAGGATGTCCCCGCCGACACGGTGGCGCCCAGGAAGCGCATGATCGAATCGCTGGACGCCATCTTCGCCGACCACAAGCCGGACTCGCCGCTGCTGCTGGACGCTGTCGAGAGCAAGCTGTTCGGCATCGGCGTCGAGAGCTATACCGTTGGCTCCCATGAGCTGATGATGGGCTACGCGCTCAGCCGGAACAAGCTATACACGCTGGACGCCGGTCACTTCCACCCGCTGGAGTACATCAGCCAGAAGATCAGCTCGGTGCTGCAGTACAGCGACAAGCTGATGCTGCACGTGTCCCGCGGCGTTCGCTGGGACAGCGACCACGTCATCACTTGGGATGACGAGCTGCAGAACATCATGAACGAAATCCTCTACAACGGCTTCCAGGATCGCGTTTGCATAGGGCTGGATTACTTCGATGCCTCCATCAACCGCGTCGCGGCCTGGGTCATCGGCATGCGCAACGCGCAGAAGGCGATGCTGAAGGCCATGCTGACACCCAGAAAACCCATCGTCGACGCCGAAAAGAAGATGGATTACACCAGCCGCCTGGCGCTGATTGAGGAGGCCAAGACGCTGCCGTTCACGGCCGTGTGGGACGCCTACTGCGAGAAGCAGGGCGTACCGGTGGGGGATGCGTGGCTTGAGGCGACCAAGGCGTATGAGAAGGACGCGCTGAGCAAGCGCAAGTAAACCGGATTGGATGAACGCGGACGCGATGCGCGCGTCCCTGCAGTCGGCACGATGCCGCGATTGCAGAGATGCGCGCATCGCGTTCGCCTTGTTGCGATGTTCATACCAATTTGAAATCGTAACGCCACGTCGCGCCGGATTATTTTCCGCCCTGCGGCGTCGCCCTTCGCTTAGCGTAGCTCTGCTGCGCTGCACTCCAGCTCCTTGCAGGGCGAAAAAAAACTCTCGCCACTTTGGAGGCGTTACTATTTTTCATTGGTATAAACTGTTGTTCGCTTTTCATTTTCCATCAAATGGGCTATAATGTATATACTTGCGTTTGTGGAGGTGCGCGCACATGGGCGTGGGAATTTTCAGCTGGTTCGGGTTCGCGCTGCCCATGGCGGAGCGGGCGCGAATGATCCGGGACGCGGGCTTTCAATCCGTCATGCTGTGGTGGGGCGACGACCACCGCTCCGTGGATGGGCCAAAGGAAGCCCAACCCGAGCTGTTCCGCAAAACGGGTCTGCGCGTCGTCAACGTGCACACGCCATTTAACGGCATCAACAACCTTTGGCTGGACAATCTCGAGGGGCAATCGCTGGTTGAGACGTTGCTCAGCTGCATTGACGACTGCGGCACCTACGAGATCCCCGCCGCCGTGGTGCACCTGAGCCACAGCGAAACGCCGCCCGCGCCTGGCGAGCTTGGTTTTCTCCGCATTGAGCGGCTGCTGGAGCGCGCCGAGAGAAAGGGCGTCGACATCGCGCTGGAGAATCTGCGACAGCCTTCGTATTTGGATCATGTGTTTCAGCGCCTGCGGTCCGATCGGCTGAAGTTCTGTTATGACAGCGGCCACGCCAACTGCTGGGCAAAGGGGATGGATCTGCTGCCGATGTATGGGGACAAGCTGGTGGCGCTGCACCTGCACGATAACGACGGCACGGACGACCAGCACAGGTTGCCGTTTGACGGCACTGTGCGCTGGCCGGAGGTCATCAAGAAGATCCAGGCGTCCGCTTACAGGGGAGATTTGACGCTGGAGCTGAACGCCGACGGGCCGTACCTCACGCATTACACCGCGGAAAGCTATCTGAGCGAGGCCATGGCGAGGGCGCAAAAGCTGCTCGCACTGATGGCCTGACGGAGGAACCACATGGACGACTTATTCAGCATGGCCAGCAAGAAGCTGTCGCCGCTGGCCGACCGGATGCGCCCGCGCACCCTGGACGAATTTATCGGCCAGGGTCAGATTGTGGGAGAGGGCAAGCTGCTGCGACGCGCCATCGAAGCAGACCGGCTGACCAGCTCCATCTTCTGGGGGCCGCCGGGCACCGGCAAGACCACGCTTGCGCAGATCATCGCCAACACCACCAAGGCCGAGTTCGTGAAGCTGAACGCGGTCACATCGGGCGTCTCGGATGTGCGCGATGTCATCAAGGAGGCCGAGGCCAAACTGAAACTGTACGGCCAGAGCACGTATTTGCTGCTGGACGAGTGCCACCGTTGGAGCAAGGCCCAGTCGGACTCGATCCTACCGGCCATCGAGCAGGGCGTGATCAAGTTCATAGGCTCCACCACCGAGAACCCCATGATCTCCATGACGCCCGCCATCGTCAGCCGCTGCCGGCTGTTCGCGTTTGAGAAGCTGACGCAGGAAGACGTTGAGCGGGCACTCTTGATGGCCGTGCGAGACAAGGAGCGCGGCTACGGCAACCAGTCGGTGGTGTTGCGTGATGACGCCATGCGTCACATCGCGCAGGTGGCCAACGGCGATGCCCGCGCCGCGCTGAACGCGCTGGAGCTGGCGGTGCTGACCACGCCGGTGAATGGCGACGGCGACATCGTCATCACGCTGCCCGTGGCCGAGGAATCCATCCAAAAGCGCGTGATTCGCATGGATGAGAGCCTGTTTTACGACATGTTGTCGGCGTTCTGCAAATCTCTTCGCGGCTCGGACAGCGACGCCGCGCTGGCCTGGTTTGCCAGAATGATATACGGTGGGGTGGATCCGAAGATCATCGTGCGGCGGGTGATGGTGCACGCCAGCGAGGACGTGGGGTTGGCCAACCCGAACGCCATGCTGACCGCCGCCGCCGCCATGCAGGCGCTGGAGCAGCTGGGCTTGCCGGAGGCCAGAATTCCCATCACCCAGGCGATCATCACCGTGTGCGAGAGCCCCAAATCCAACGCGGTCGTGGCGGCCATGGGCCGCGCGTTCGAGGACGCCGAAAAGGGAGGCTACCAGCCGGTGCCCGTTCATCTGCGGGACACACACTACAAGGGCGCCGACCAGCTCGGCTCGGGCGAGGGCTACAAATATGTTCACGAATACCCCGGCCATTACGTGAAGCAGCACTACGCGCCCCTTGAAGCCTCGGGATTTCCGTACTATGAGCCGTCGGATCAAGGCGCGGAGGACGATGTTCGGGCGCGTAAACGAAAGCGCGAGGCCGATTGACCACGCGCTGACCCCTGAAGCGCCTACGTTCCCGGCCTGGCGGGCGCAACCCCGCTGGACGCCTGGGTCGGATCCGCGATGGATGTCCCGGAAACGCCGGACTCCTCCACCCGCACCGGCGGGCGAATGTCTTTGGCCTGCTGCTGCTTCGCGCCCAGCCACTCAAAGGCGTAGATTACGAGCAGCACCAGCACGACCGTGATTCCCAGGAAGATGCTGCGCCGGATCAGCAGGTTGCGCTGGCTGACGTACTGCGCGCGCAGTTCCTCCAGTTCTTCGCGCAGCGACTGGCGCGAGTCCTTGGGGCGGGACGCGCCTTCCCGCTCAAACAGGAAGGCTGGGATTTCCGGTTCGGCCTTGCCCGGGAGGCTGTCCAGCACCACTTGCGCCGGGCCGCCGGCAAGCACCGTCTTGCGGTTGAAATTTTCGAGCACGTGCTCCATACCGCGCCCGCAGCGCGCGCAATCCGATCCGATCCTGTTGGGCCGCCCGCACACGCAGATCCAGTAGCCGCTGGTCTTCAGCGGAAAGGCGCGCGCGTCCTGCCCGGCGAGGGAGACGAGCTTGTTGAGTTCGGCGGGCGCGGGTGGCAGCGGTTCTTCGATCCGGATCAGATCCTCCGGGTTGCCCACCCAATCCTTGCCGCCGCCTCCATAGCCGATGCGATGAATCACCAGCTCTACGTCGTCGGCGTCTGGCATCTGATCGGTGGACAGTTGCAGCTTGAATCGCTCGCCCGCGCCCGCGCGCAGCCCATCCACCGCGAACGGCATGCTGGCGCGCTCGGCGGACGCCTCTTGAATCCAGTGGATCTCACCCTCGATGCGCGCGATTCGGTGTGGCGCCAGGTTGTTCATCAGCAGGTAAGCGCGCACCTTGCGGCGATCGTCGCGCAGGAGCTCCGCGGACAGCAGCTCCAGTGGGCAGGTCAAATCCAAATACAAAGCGTTGTCCTCCCAAGATTTGTGTCTTGGCACATTATACCACAGCGCATGGAGGAATGGAATTGTCAAACCGCATAACAACGCCCTACGCCTTTGGCCGCGCGCGGCTTTTGCCGGCGCTAATCATCCTTGGGGGCTTGTCGTTTGTTGGCTTATGCGCCAGCCTGATGGTGGGCAGCGCAGGGATGCCGATCGAGCAGTTTCTGGCCACCGTGCGCGGCCATTTCGCGGGCAGCCCGGGCAACCCCACGAACGAGCTGATCGTGTTCTCAATCCGGCTGCCCAGGGCGCTGATGGCGTATTGTGTGGGCGCGGCGCTGTCGGTGTCGGGCGTGTGCATGCAAGGCGTGTTCAAAAATCCCATGGCCGAGCCGCACATTCTGGGCGTGTCTTCCGGCGCGGCGCTGGGCGCGGCGCTGGCGATGGTGCTGAACCTGGGCGCGGGGATCCTGGGACTGAGTATGGTGTCGCTGGGGGCGCTGATTGGCGGCGCGGGCGCGGCCATTCTGGTGCTGCTGCTGTCTGGGCGCGGGCAGGGCTCCACGGTGAATCTGCTGCTGTCCGGCGTGGCGGTGGGGACTTTTTTGACCGCCATGCTGTCCGGCCTGCTTGCGCTGAACCATGACAACATGGAGGCGGTCTACACCTGGACGATGGGCAGCTTCGCCAGCGCCACGATGACCAAGCTTGCGCTGCTGTCGCCTGTGCTGCTCGCCTGCGCGCTGCTGATGCGCGTGTTCGCGCGGGATCTGAACGCCATGCTGATGGGCGATGAGGAGGCGCGCTCCCTGGGCGTGAACGCCGGCCGCGTGCGGGTGATCCTGCTGGGAGCGAGCACGCTGCTGACCGCAGTGGCGGTGTCGCTGTCTGGGATCATTGGGTTTGTGGGGCTGATGGTGCCTCACGCGGTGCGCATGATCACCGGGCCGGATCACCGCGCGACCATCCCGGCCAGCCTGATCGCGGGCGGGCTATATCTGATGATGATGGACACGCTGGCGCGCACGATCTTTATGCCGACCGAGCTGCCGGTGGGCGTGCTGACCGCGCTGGTGGGCGGGCCATTCTTCTTGGTTCTGCTGCGGCGTTCCCGGCGGCAGGTCGGGGGTGGGCTGTGAGCCGGGGCAGACGATGCGGAGCGCCGCGCGTGGGGAACTGTCGCCGGGCCCCCATTTTTGCAATATGGGAGATATGGGTTGATGATTGAATTGAGAGATGCGGGGTTTGCTTACGGGGAGCGGGTTGCGCTCTCTGGGATCAGCCACGCGTTTGATGATGGGCTGATCACCGGACTGATCGGGCCGAACGGCTCGGGCAAGACCACGCTGGTGCGGCTGATCTCCGGCGCACTGAGACCCACCGCCGGCCAGGCACTGATGGCTGGACGGGCGGCGTTTTCGATTCCCGAGCGAAAGCGCGCGCGCATGCTGGCGCTGGTCCCCCAGAGTGCGCGGCTGGATTTTGATTTCACGGTGCTTGATATGGTGCTGATGGGTCGCCAGCCGTACCTGGGGCGGTTTGAGCGCGAGCGCGAGGCGGATCTCGCGCTGGCCAACGCGGCGATTGAGCGTTTAGGGCTGCTGGATTTTGCCGGACGCAACGCCCGTGCGCTGAGCGGCGGCGAGTGGCAGCGGGTGTTGATCGCCCGCGCGCTGTGCCAGGATACCCCCGTACTGCTGATGGACGAGCCGGTGTCGAGCCTGGACATCCGCCACCAGATGGAGGTGCTGCGCGCGGTGCGCGATCTGTCTCGGGAGCGGCGCGTGACCACGATACTGGTGCTCCATGACCTGAACCTGGCCGCGCACTACTGCGACCGGCTGTTGCTCCTGAAGGACGGTCAGCTGCAGAGCAGCGGCGTGCCCAAAGACGTGCTGACGGCCGACTCCATCCGGCAAACTTACGGCATCCTCGCCGCCGTCGAACAGGATAAGGACGGTAAGCCGACCGTCAAGCCGTCGTACCTGTAGCGCCGCGTTCACTTGACAAGCCGCCGCGCAAACCCTACAATAAATGGGACAAAGGAGGGATGGGGATGGGCTCAAGCCTGAAATCGAAGCTGAGCGCCATCGCCAGCCCTGCCGCCGACAAGCCAACCCGGGTGAGGCATCCGCTGTCGGTGCACCGGTTCGAGCAGACGCTGGACGAACGCCTGCTGGCGCTGGATCCGGTGGCGCTGGCGCGCATCGGCTTTTCCGGCGATTGGCCAGGTATCGAGAAGTGCCTGTTTCTGGATACCGAGACCACGGGGCTGTCCCGCGGGGCGGGTACCATCGCGTTTCTGGTGGGGATCGGCTATGTGCGGGACGGCCTGTTCGTTGTGGAGCAGCAGCTGCTGGGCGACTATCCGGACGAGCCGCTGCTGATGAACGGGCTGCGCCGAATGCTTCCGGAGTTTAAGGTCATCATAAGCTTCAACGGCAACGCGTTCGACCTGCCGCTCTTGGAATCGCGCGCGGTGATGTGCCGCATGGGAACCCTTTTTGATGAGCACCAGAAGCTGGATCTGATGTTTCCCTCGAGGCGGCTGTGGAAGCGGCGGCTGGGCAGCTGCCGCCTGTCCGAGCTGGAGCGTCGCGTGCTGGCCTCCGGGCGGGAAAACGACCTGCCGGGCAGCGAGGCGCCCGCCCGGTTTTTCAGGTATCTGGAGACGGGCGATCGGACGCTGCTCGACGAGGTGCTGCTGCATAACCGGCTGGATATCCTCTCGCTTGGAACCCTGCTGGCCAGGCTGTGCGTGGACTACGCCGCGCCAGAAAAACTCGAGGAGCAGATCGACCTGTTCAGCATGGGCAGGGCGCTGGAGCGGTGCGGGGAGGGACTCGTCGCCGAGCGCTGCTACCGGCTGGCCCATCTGCCCGAGGCGAATCTTTCGCTGTCCATGCTCAGAAAGCGCGCCGGAGACGCCCGGGAGTCCGAGGCGCTGTGGAGCGAACTGGCCGGGCGGGGTGAGATGGGGGCGCGGCCGCTGATCGAGCTGAGCAAGCTGTATGAGCACAAGACGCGTGACTTTGAAAAAGCGCACGCTTGCGCGCTGGAGGCGTGGAAAATCGAGCCGGATCCCGCGACCGAGCGGCGCATCCGGCGCATCACGAGAAAAATCCAAATCCGTCAGGAGGACGCATAAATGGGGCTGCTTTCGGGACTCTTTGGGGGAAATAAGGGCTACTCGCTGCACGTGAAGGCCAACCGGCTCAGCGAGGCGGGCACGCGCGAGGAAGCCAAGGCCATGCACGACCAGGCCATGGCGGAATATCAAAAGGCCATCGACAAGGGCGTGCGCGTGCCGCGCGACATGCTGGCCTACGGTGTGCTGCTGCTGCGCGCCTACCAGTTCCAGCGCGCGCACGACCTGATGCTGCTGACTGAGAAGACGCCCGGCATCACGAGGGATGAAAAAAACCAGCTGCGCATCAACTACGCGATCTGCGAATGGAAACTGGGGCGGCTTGACAAGGCCATTGATCTGATGAACACCGCTTCCCAGGACCACAAGACCAGCATGATCTATGGATCGCTGGGCTACATGCTGATTGAGAAGGCGCGGCAGACCGGCGACTTTTCCGAGGCCATCCGCTTCAACAACGAGGCGATGGAGTACGATGACGACGACGCCGTGGTGCTGGACAACATGGGCCAGCTGCACCTGGCCATGGGCGAGCGGGACAAGGCGCTCGAGTATTTTCGCAAGGCGCACGAAAAGAAGCCCGGCCAGGTGGACACGCTGTTCTACCTGGGCAAGATGAACCTGGAGGACGGCAAGCCCGAGAAGGCCAGGGAATACCTGCGCCGCGCGGTCGACGGCAACTACACCGCGCTGTGCACCACCACCAGAGAGCAGGCGCAGCAGCTGCTGGATTCGGTCGGATAAGTTACCAATGAAGGGGGATACGCCCGTGAACATCGCGCTGCTCACCGCCGCCGGCACCGGCACCCGGATGCTCAGCGAGGTACCCAAGCAGTTCCTGAACGTGTTCGACAAACCGATCATCGTGTACACGATGGAGGCGTTTCAGCGCCACCCCATGATCGACGCGATCGTGGTGGTGTGCCTTTCCGGCTGGGAGCCCGTGCTCTCGGCCTATGCCCGGCAGTTCGGCATCAGTAAGCTCGAGTGCGTCGTGCCGGGCGGCGATACGGGGCAAGCATCCATCCGGGGCGGGCTGAACGCCATCCGCGAGCGGCATTCGCTGGAGGACGTCGTGCTTATCCACGACGGCAACCGCCCGATGCTGGCCGAGGCTGTCATCACCGGCTGCATCGAAACCGCGCGTGCGCACGGCTCGGCCGTCGCCGTGGTTCCCTGCAACGAAGCGATGCTGGTGTCCGGGAACGCCACCGTTTCCGGGCAGAGCATCCCGCGCGAGACGCTGTTTAAAACCCAGACGCCCCACGGGTTTCCGCTGGGCGCGCTGCTGGATCTGCATACGCGGGCGAAGGAAAAGGGCATCACCGGCAGTGTGGCCAGCTGCACGCTGATGATCGAGCTGGGTGGAGAGGTTCATTTCTGCCCGGGCTCCGAGAAAAACTTCAAGATCACGACCCCGGAGGACATCGAGATCTTCAAGGCGCTGCTCATGGCCGAGAAGGAGAGACTATGAACGCGCTGTATCAGGAAGAGCTGAGCGCCATGCCTCGGCTGTCCAGTGGCAGCCGGGTGCTGGTCACCGGGGCGAGCGGGCTGATCGGCTCGTTTTTGGTGGATGCGCTGCGCCGCATGCCGGGCGTGCTGGTCACAGCCATGGGGCGAGACGAGGCACGGCTCAGCGCGCGGTTTGCAGCCCATGAGCGGCTGGCGTTGCTGCCGCAGGACGTGGCTGACCCGCTCCCGGGCGGATTGGTGTTCGACTTCATCATCCACGCCGCCAGCCCGGCGCATCCGCTGGCGTTTTCAAAGAACCCGGTGGACACCATGCGCGCCAATCTGGACGGAACGCGCAACCTGCTGGAACACCTGCACGAGCAGGGCCACGGGCGGCTGCTGTTCGTGTCGAGCGGCGAGATCTACGGGGAAAACACCTCCGGCGAGGACTTCAGGGAGGGCGACACGGGATTGCTCGATCCCGCGCAACCCCGTTCATGCTACCCGGAAAGCAAGCGCGCCGCCGAAACGCTGTGCGCCAGTTATCTGAGCCAGTATGGAGTGGATGCGGTCATCGCGCGGCTGTGCTATGTGTTCGGTCCGGGCATCACCAGCGAGAACTCCCGCGCCGACGCGCAGTTCCTGAGGAACGCGCTGCAGGGCCAGGACATCGTGATGAAGAGCAAAGGCGGTCAGCTCAGAAGCTATCTCTACGTGGCCGACGCGGCGCGCGCGCTGTTGACGCTGCTCATAGCCGGTGCATCCGGACAGGCATACAACGTGTCCGCACCCAATCACCAGCGCAGCATCCGCCAGTACGCGCAGGCGCTGGCTGACGCGGCGGGCGTGGCGCTGCGGTTTGAGCTTCCGGCGACTGTGGAAGCGGCGGGGTATTCCAGGCAGACGCGGGCCGCGCTGGACGGCGCAAAGCTGGCTGCGCTCGGATTTTCGCCCAGCTTCAGCCCCGAACAGGGGATTGCGCGCATGGTGGAAATTGCCAGGGAAGCATGAAAAACGGCCACCATGTGTGGTGGCCCGCGACCGGTTGATCGAGGGATGGATGCCGATTGAGGCATCCGTCTCTATTTCTCGAACGAGGATTTGTTGGGCAGAATTTGTTCAAACGCCTGCTGGACGGTGCGCTTTGCGCCTTCAAAATCGTCGATGCCCTCGCGGTCGTTGATGCACACCATGATGTTCCTGCCGGAGGTGATGGCCTCCACAGCGGGCTGCAGGTTGTTCTTCAGCGGCACATACGCCTTGCCGTGCACGCCCCTCGGCACGAACTGGTTGCCGGCCAGCTGCCAGTATCTCGCCAGCCAGTGGTTCACGTCGCGCGGGTCGCGGAACTTGTGCAGGCAGGTTGCGTGCAGCGCTTCCCGCTCCTTTTCCCACAGCGTTTCGAAGGTGCTGCGCAGGTAGTTGTTCGGGAAATGTGAACCCCAAAACCCGCTGAACCACTTGTAAAACACAAGCGAAGCCAGCGTGTATCGGTTCATGAACCCGTAGCGAGGGTTGAACCAGTTCAGCGGCTTCTCGCGCAGGGTGCGCTTGCGGCTGAACGTGGTGTTGATGATTTCCATGTTGTTGGACACAATGGGGGCGATGGAGCGCCGCGAGTCGCTCGGGTAGGGCGCGAGCACGCCCACGTCGCACGGCAGACCGCCTTGGAAGAAGTCCTCGGGCGAGAGGGGCTTCAGCAGGAACATGTCGTCGTTGAAGTACACGAATTGCTCGCTCAGCCCCGCGATCCGGTGCATGTTCAGCTCGATGGGCCTGGAGCTGAAGGTGGGCAGGTATTCTTTGGGCATGAACTGGTCGTGCCGCACCACATTGAGCTTGCCGCAGTCTAGGTTCAGCCACTGGGGCACATGGCCCCAGGTGATGAAATGCACCTTATTCACCCATGGGGTGAAGGTCTCGACGGCGCGGAACCAGTAGCGCAGGTTGTCCCACTCGCGGTATCGAATCGAGCGCGTGTCGCTGGGCTTGGCCCCCGGGTCGTGCAGCGCCTTTTCGGCCTGCCAGTCGGGGTCGTTTCCGTCCACCCAGGTCACGACAAAATCAATCGCATCGCCCATGGTTTCACCTCTTGTCAAATCTGCCGCCGGTTTTCGTGCACAATTCATATAATTATAGCATCGGCCACCGGGGAAGTCAATGTGTGGTATAATGGGCCAGAGGTGCAGTAAAGATGACCGAAAGGCTTTATTACGAGCAGACATATCTAAAAGAATTTCCGGCGCGCGTGGTGTCCTGCGAGCAGGCGGGCGGCGTGTTTCACGTCGTGCTGAACAAAACGGCGTTTTACCCGACGTCGGGCGGTCAGCCTCACGACACCGGGCGGTTGAACGCGGTGAACGTGGTGGATGTGATGAATGAAAATGGGGCCGTGGTGCACGTCTGCGATGGGCCGCTGCCAGCGGGAGAAAACGTGCGCGGCGCGATCGACTGGGAGCGTCGCTTTGATCACATGCAGCAGCATGCCGCCGACCACATGATCGCCGGGAAGATCTGGAAGCTCAGCCAGGGCTACACGGTGGGGCTGCACCTGGGCGCGGAGTTTTCGACGATCGACATCGTGATGCCGGGCGGTGACACGCGCTTTGGCGAGGAATACACCGCCTGGATTGAGGAGTTGGTCAACCGGGATGTGCAGCGCGACATCCCGATAAAGTGTTTTTTCCCCAGCGAGGAGGAACTGACGCGGTTGCCGCTGCGCAAGGATCCGACAGTAGACAAGGACATTCGCGTCGTGCTGATTGGCGATAGCGAGTGCGTGGCTTGCGGGGGCACGCACCCATCGTCCACAGGGCAGGTGGGTCCGGTGAAGATCCTGTGGACCGCGCCCAGCCGGGGCAAGCTGCGCCTGGCGTTCGTGGCGGGCATGCGCGCCGTGCGGCACCACCAGCAATGCGCCAGGGCGGCGGACGGCGCGGCGGCGCTGCTGTCCGCCAAGCCGGATGCGCTGCCGGATGCCGTCCAGGCGCTGCTCGACCAGAACAAGGCACTGGAAACCGAGCTGGCTGCGCTGAAGAAACAGGGCGCGCTGGGGTGTGCCGAGGGATTGATCGAGCGCGCCGTGCATCTGCAAGATGGCTGGCGGCTGATTGCGCATCGCGCGGATGGCATGGACATGGGGGCCCTCAAGGCGCTCGGGAAACGCCTGATCGAGGGTGATAAAACCTACGCGTTGCTGGCCAGCGGCGCGAACCTGCTGTTCGCCCGCTCTGCTGGAGAAGGCGCGGAAATGGGCGCGCTGCTGAGGGAGACGGCGGCTCGCTTTTCCGGCAAGGGCGGGGGCCGCACGGATTTCGCGCAAGGCGCGGTAGAAGACCCGGCGGCGCTTGGCTATGCCAAAGAAAAACTGATCTCTTCTGCTGATTTTAGCCCCCAATCTTAACGCGGGCGTGGTAAGGTTTATATAGATGAATTGACGGCTGGCGGGTTTCGCCAGCCGATACGAATGGGATGGGGGCGAGCGGCCTTGGTTTCGGTGCGCAATCCGTTTACTGTCCAGACCATGCTGCGCAACACGCGCCTGCTGGGCGATGTACCCACCACAAAAGGAGCCTATCAGAACCTGCTGAAGATCGCGCTGCCGTCGGTGGCGGAGATGGTGCTGATTTCGCTGATCGGCTCTTTCGACACGCTGATGGTCAGCGTGCTGGGCGACTATGCGGTGAGCGCGGTAGGGCTGTGCGGGCAACCGCGCATGCTGCTGCTGTCGCTTTTTTTTGCGCTGAACACCGGCGTTACAGCCATCATCGCCCGCCGCAAGGGCGAGGGGCGGCAGGCCGACGCCAACCGTACACTGAGGAACGCGCTGATCCTGGGCCTGGCTGTCAGCGCGGTCATGATGGTGGCGGCGTATTTTCTGGCGGAGCCGCTGCTCAGGCTGGCACAGGCCCAGTCCGACACGATCCGGCCCGCGATGGATTACTTCAACACGCTGATCTGGTTCCTGCCGGTTAACGGCATCACCATGTGCATCTGCGCCGCCCAGCGCGGCATCGGCAACACACGCATCACCATGTATGTGAACATTGCGTCCAACCTGGTCAACCTGTGCTTCAACTATGTGCTGATCGGCGGCAACTTTGGCTTTCCTCGGATGGAGGTGACCGGCGCGGCGCTGGCCACCGGCATCGGATACGTGGTGGGGCTGGTGCTGTGCCTGATCACGGTGTACGACAGCAAGAAGAACGCCGGGTTTCTTCGGCTGTCCCGGCACGACGACTGGCGGCCGGACAAAGACACGATGCGTTCGATTGCCAAGATCAGCGGCAGCGCCATGATCGAGCAGGTGGCGCTGCGCATTGGGTTCTTCTCCTATTCGGCCATCGTCGCGGGCCTGGGCACGCTGGTCAATGCAGCGCACATCATCGTCGCGCAGTTCCAGAACATTTCGTTCAGTTTTGCTGACGGGCTGGGCGTGGCGGGCACGGCGCTGGTGGGTCAGAACCTGGGACAGAAGCGGCCCGACCTGAGCGTGCTCTACGGCAAGACCAGCCAGCGCCTGGCGCTGGTGGTGGCGCTGGTGTTGGCCTCGATCATCGTGGTCTTCCGCTATCCGCTGGTCAGCCTGTTCAGCAAGGATGCTTACGTGGTCGGCCTGGCAGCCAATGTCATGCTGCTACTGGCGCTGTTCCAACCGCTGCAGACCTCGTCGGTGGTCATCTCAGGCTGTTTGCGCGGCGCGGGCGACACAACCTATGTGGCGGTGGTCATGTTCATCTGCGTGACGCTGATCCGGCCGCTGCTGAGTATGCTCACGATATACATCATTCAAACGCAGCTGAACATGCCCGACATCGCGCTGATGGGCGCTTGGGCGGCCAGCATTGTGGACATGTGTACGCGGCTGATCTGCGTGTATCGGCGGTTCGTGGGGGGCCGGTGGCATGATATCAAAGTATAGCGTGCTGATCTTCGACATGGACGGAACGCTCCTGGATTCCATGGGCTTCTGGCGGCGTCAGAACCTGGAGTTTCTGAAGGCGCACGGCTTGGCTGTGCCGGGCGAGATGCGTGGCCGCGAGCTGGACTACCATAGCTACCATTCGGCGGAGATCTTCATCAACACCTATGGCTTGCCCATGACGGTGGAGCAGATCGTTCGCGAGTACGAGCACGGCATGATCGAGAAATATCGGCAGGACGTGCAGCAAAAACCCGGCGCGCTCGCGTTTTTGCGGCTGGCGCACCGCAGGGGATATAAGCTATGCGTGCTGACCGCCACGCCCAGGAAGAACGCGATGCTGGCGCTGGACAAGCAGGGCATGACGCCCTATTTTGCGTTCGTCGCCTCTGTGGAGGACATGGGGATGGGCAAGCAAGAGCCGGAGTGCTTTCGGCTCGCGGCGGAGCGGCTGGGCGTCGCGCCCGCTGAGTGCCTGGTGTTTGAGGACGCGCTTTATGCGCTAACCGCCGCCAAGCGCGCAGGCATGGGCGCATACGCCATGGAGGAGCACACCGCCCGTTTTGACAAACTCAAGATCCAGAAAGTGGCGGACAAGTATTTTACCGATTACGCCCAGCTGATGGGGGAACTTTAATGAGCGATCATTCACAAAACGCGGCCAGGTGGGGCGCGGCGCAGGTGTTTTTGGCGGCCATCGTGTTCAGCTTCAGTGGGCTCACCAGCAAGTGGATGCCCTGGAGCGCCGAGTCTCTGGTGGGCGCGAGAGGGCTGGTGGCGGTGCTCGTCATGGGCTTCGCGCGGCGCAGCTTTCGCGTACGCTTAAATTGGCCCACGGTGCTGGCGGCGCTGTCGGTGATGCTCACATCGCTCTTGTTCATGAACGCCTGCAAGCGCACAAGCGCCGCAAACGCCATCGTGCTGCAGTACGCCATGCCGGTGTTCGTGATCCTGTGCTGCGCGCTGGTATACAAACAATATCCGACGCGGCTGGATTTGTGCGCCGCCGCGCTGGTGATCGTGGGCGTGTGTCTGTGCTTTGCGGACGGGTTCGGCAAAGGGAGTGCCAGCCTGATGGGCAACATCATGGCGCTCGGGTCAGCGGTTACCTACGCCATGGTGTTCTTTATGTCGCGTCTGCCGGGCTGCGACCCGTTCGACTACACGTATCTGGGAAACCTGTTCTCGGCGGTGTTTCTGATCAGCTTGCCGTTTGATCCGAAAGTCAATGCCGATCCCGGCCCGTGGCTGGTGGCGGCGCTGATGGGCGTGCTGCTGAGCGCCGGGTATCTGCTGCTGTCCCACGGCATGAAGCGCACGCCGCCGGTTGTGGCTGCGATTTTGTGCAACATCGAGCCGGTGCTGAACCCGATCTGGGTGTTTTTGGCGCTTCATGAAAAGCCAGGCATGACGGCCATCATCGGCGCTTTGGTGGTGCTGTTCACGGTGACGGCCTACAGCATCTTGCGCCAGCGCCGCGCCGACGAAAAACCAGGGCTTAGTGCCGAGGCCAGTTAAAGAAACATTCATTTGACAAACGCCCTCGCATGGGGTATACTACTTCGGTGAGCCGCTCGAGAGGGGCCGAAAATCTTGCCGATTTCGTGCAAGTGCCTGATGCTCGGCGAGTACTAAGCAGGAGGGTAACAACCGTGTTCGCAGTCATTCAGACCGGTGGGAAACAGTTCCGCGTTCAGCAGGGCGACGTGATCTTCGTGGAGAAGCTCGACGTCGAAGTGGGCCAGGAGGTCAGCTTCGATGTGTTGATGCTGGGCCAGGGCGACAACGTCGAGATCGGCGCGCCCATCATCAAAGGCGCCAAGGTCACCGGCAAGCTGGTCGGCCAGGTCAAGAGCGCCAAGATCATGGTCTACAAGTACAAGGCCAAGAAGAACGTGCGCAAGAAGCAGGGCCATCGTCAGCCGTACAGCAAGGTTGAGATCACGGCGGTCGGCTAAAACGCCATGACCAGGGCCATCATCGAAACTTCCGGCGGCCGCATCGTGGGCTTTGAGATATCGGGCCACAGCGGCTATAGTGAATCGGGGTCAGACATCGTTTGCGCGGGGGTTTCCGCGCTGGCGCAGACCGCGCTGATGGGGCTAGTCGAGTTGCTAAAGCTCGAGCCCAGTTACCGGATCGACGAGGCGACCGGCCTGTTGAGGCTGGATCTTCCCGAGTCGACGGCCGATGCGCAGCTGATTCTCAAGACCATGGAACTGGGGCTTTCAAGCATTCAGAAACAATATCCGAAACACTTTCGGATGACGCATAGGGAACGGAGGTAAGATCATGATTATGATGAATCTTCAGCTATTCGCCCACAAAAAGGGAGTGGGCTCCTCGCGCAACGGGCGCGATAGCCATGCGCAGCGCCTGGGCGTGAAGCGCGCGGACGGCCAGTTTGTGCTGGCGGGCAACATCCTTGTGCGCCAGAGGGGCACCAAGATCCATCCCGGCCTGAACGTGGGCATCGGCGATGACGACACGCTGTTTGCCAAGATGGACGGCGTGGTGCGCTTCGAGCGCAAGGGCAAGGACAAGAAGCAGGTGTCCATTCACCCGAAGGTCGAGGTCGCTGCCGAATAAGGCATTGATCCCAAGAATCGCGTGATGTCATTCTGCGTGAAGCGAAGAATCTTTTTCAAGATCCTCGCTTTGCGCGGGATGACATTTTCGTATCACAAAAGAGGGAATCGCATGAAGGTACAGTGGAAAGGTGGCGTGGCTCGGATCGAAGGTGTGGCGTTTGACGCGCGGCTGTGCCTGATTGACAGCGCCCAGAGCTTCGTCTGGCGCGAGCACGAGGGCAAGTTTTACGCGGCGCTGCTGGGCGGCGCGGTGTGCATCGAGCCCATAGAAGAGGGCCTGTTAATCTACCGCATCGCCGAGGATCAGGTGGAGGATTTCATCCACTACCTGGATCTGGTGCGCGACTATGCGGCGCTTGCGGATCAGTATGCCGTGTATCCCTATGCAGCGCGGGCGCTGCGCGAGGCGGATGGCTTGCGCGTGCTGAACCAGCCCGTTTGGGACACGCTGCTCAGTTTCATCCTGTCAGCCAACAACAATGTGGCCCGCATCCGGAAGCTGTGCTGGCTGCTGTCTGAGCACTTTGGCGAGCGCTGCGAGATCGACGGGCTGGTGTTGCACGAGATGCCGTCGCCCGCTGTGCTGTCCGATGTGCCGGAAGAGTCGCTCAGGCGGCTGGGGTTTGGCTACCGCGCGCCGTTTTTGATCCAGACCGCGCGCATGGTGCGGGACGGGTTCCCGCTGGACAGATTGCGCGACCTGCCCTACGACGAAGCCCACCAGCTGCTGATCCAGCTGTCTGGCGTGGGGGATAAGGTGGCCGACTGCGTGCTGCTGTTTGGCTGTTCGCACGCATCGGCCTTCCCGGTGGATGTGTGGGTCGACCGGCTGATGCGCGCATGGTTTCCTGAGCTCGCGCGCGCGAAGAGCCGCCTGATGCTGCAGCGCGCCGCCCGTGAGTTGCTGGGCGGCGACGCCGGACTGATTCAGCAGTTCATGTTCCATTGCGCGCGGTGCGGGCTGATCGAGGTGGGGGAGGAGCCGGAGGTGCGTTAGGGGACGCGGTCCCCAAATCCCCAGACCCATCCGGATGAAGCAAATAAAAGAAAGCCCTCCGTTCTTCGGAGGGCTTGATATTCGCTCGGAATTAGGTGGCAGGCACCGCGGTGGGCGCTGTCGTGGGGGCCAGCGTGGGAGCAACGGTTGGCGCCACTGTCGGGGCAACCGTTGGGGCAACCGTCGGCGCGGCGGTGGGGGCAACGGTGGGTTCGACCGTCGGGGCAACCGTTGGCTCAACAACCTCCGCGGTCGCTTCCGGCGTGGCTTCAGGCGCGATGGTGGCGTTCGGATCCGGCGTCACCTCGGGCAGCGAGGTGTCGATGTCGCTCTGATTCTTCTGATCCAGCAGCTGCTTAACCTCGGGCAGCTTCGGCGGCTCGACGTTGCTGGTGCCTCTGCGCGCGTTGATGGTCGTCATCGTGACTGCCAGTAAAATGAACACAAAGACGCTCACTTTGGTAATCATCTCAAGCTTGCCTTCGTAGCTGCGCCCCTTTGTTTTGCCGAAGAAAGTCTCGGCGCCGCCCGCGATGGTGCCCAGGCCCTGACGGGTACCCTCCTGCATCAAAACAGACACGATCAGAACGATCGCGACGAGAATCAGAACCACATTGATAGCGATGTCCATGAAGAGTGACCTCCCTTATGTTCCATGCAACGCGGCGCGTAAACTGCTTGGCCGCGAAACCATCATATTATAGCATAGACGTCTCGCCAATGCAATGGTTTTTTGTAAGATATTACATTGGTGAAATACCGTCAGCGCCTGTCAAATTTCGGCGATGCGAACCCAAGCCCCAGCTCGTCGATGGACTTGAATAGCGTGTAGCGCGTGCGGTAGTCTTTGGCGCAGTCAAGAGACTTCCGCAGCATCGCGTCCGGGATGCCGATCTGCTTGGGCGTCAGCGGCGCGCCCAGCCGCACCATGGCGTCCCGCAGGGTGTCGTAGGCAGGCAGCAGCTCAAGCTCCGCTTTGATTCGGTCAAAACCGGACACGATCGCCTCAAACCGGCGCCGGCGCTCAGCCTCCGTCAGGAAGTCGGCGGGGTTCTCCTTCATGATGGCCCTGGCGGCCGCATCGCCGTAGTGCCCAATCATGAAGGTCTCACGCTGAGGTTTTGTCAGCGCGGCGTCCAGCGCCGTGCGAATGTCCAGCGACTTCGGATCCAGGCGCTTGAACGCCTCGAAATACGGCCAGACCAGCAACGTGGCCACGCCAACCGAAGCGCCGTGGGATGGGGGCGCTTTCCCGGCCAGCAGTTGTTGCATCTCCCAATAGTGGGCGATGTTGTGCTCCACCGAGGCCACTGCCCGCGTGTTTCCGATGATCATGATCGTGATCCCGGACAGCAGCAGCGCTTCGATCAGGATGCGCGTGCCGCGCTCGGTGCGCTCTCGGATCTCGTCGATGTTTGCGAGCAGCTTGTGCACCGCATCGATGACGATTTTGGCGCATGTGGGGCAAAACGCCTCGCCCGTCACGATGTTGCTGATCGCCCAGTCGGCCTTGGCGATGAACTTGCCCAGCACGTCGCCCACGCCCGAAATGTACATGTCCAGCGGCGCGGTGCGCAGCACGTCAAGGTCGCACACGATGATCTCCGGGCAGATTGACTGAACGTGCACCTTCACGCCGCGCAGCAGCATGGGCGCGACGACGGACGTGTAGCCGTCCATAGACGGCGCGGTGCCCACGCACACAAACGGGCGCTCGGTCTGGGCGGCCACGGTGCGGGTGGTGTCGGTGATGGATCCGGAGCCAACGCTAATGAAGAAGTCGCTGTTCATGGTCATTGCCATCAGCACTTCGCCCACGGCGCGCTCATCCGGCTCCAACTCGCCGTCCCGCAGCAGCACGCAAAGAGTGACCTTGAAGCCCTTGGAGCTCAGCACCTCGTGCACAGACTTGCCCGCCGCTTTATAGGTGTTCTTGTCGGCCACCAGCACGCAGCGCTTGCCCAGCTCGCGCTGCTTGATATAGCCCGGAATTTTCTGGATCAGCCCGCTGCCCACGTAAATGTCCTGCATGGGCGTGCTGTGCTGCATGGGGCAGTTGCACTTGAGGTCCGAAATCAGCAGCTGGTCGCCGCTATAGCCAACGCGAACAGACATTGTACGTGCCTCCAATTTCCATTATTATCCCTATTTTACACGATGGGGAAACAAGAAGCAATGCCGAATGCAGGAAAAGATTGGCGGAATGGCGAACTATACACGGGCTTTATGACAGAATGGGGGATGCGACCTTGACCGTTACGCTTCCGATGCTGCTGACCGTTTGCCCACTGGTATTCTTCGCCTCGTGCGTGGATGCGATCGCCGGGGGCGGCGGGCTGATCTCGCTGCCCGCCTACCGAATGGCGCTGCCTGCGGACATGGATGTGCCGTATGACCTCGGATCCAACAAATTTTCGGCTTGTTTCGGCACGCTGATGGCCGTGGTGCGTTTTTTCCGAAGCGGAAAGCTGCTGCTGTGGCCGTCGCTGTTCGCCGCTTTGGGGGCCGGGGTCGCGTCGTTTTTTGGGGCACAGCTGGCGCAAGTCACGCCCGCGTCGTTCCGGCAGCTGTTTATGCTGATCATGGTGCCGATCGTGGCAATCCTATTCTTTCTCAAGAAGGACGCGCCGGAGAAATCCGCGCCCATCACGCGCGGAAAGCTCCTTGGCTGCCTCGTGATCGGGCTCGGATGCGGGTTTTATGACGGTTTTTTCGGGCCGGGGACCGGCATGTTCCTGATCATGCTGTTCACCTGGGGCATCGGCATGGACATGGTGACAGCGTCGGGAACGGCCAAGGTTGCCAACCTGGCGTCAAACCTGACGGCGCTGGCCTCGTTCATCCTGGGCGGGCACGTGCTGTATCAGCTCGCGGTGCCCGCGATGCTGTGCTCCATCGTCGGCGGCTACGTGGGCGCGCATCTGGCGCTGAAAAACGGCGCTAAGCTGATCCGGATTGTGATGCTCGCGGTGCTGGCGGCGCTGATTCTGAAACTGGCATGGGACTATTTCGGGGCGTAAGTAACGGGCGCGCACAGCGCGCCCGATCATTTTGTGCAGAATATGGGGTCAAGGGGACCGAACCTTCGTGGGGGGCGTTACGGGGTTGCGCCCCTGATTGCTTCCGCTGCGTTCTCCCCTGCCAACGCTCCGGTTGAGAACGCCAGCTGCAGGTTGAAGCCACCGGTGAGGGCGTCGATGTCGATGAGCTCGCCAGCAAAATAGAGGCCGGGCACGAGCCTCGATTCCATGGTGGAGGGGTTGATCTCGCGCGCATCAATGCCGCCGCGCGTGATGATGGCCTCGTTGAAACCGCGCAGGCTTTTGACCGTCAGCGGCAAAGCCTTGAGGGTTTGCACGATGGACCGGCGCTGCGCCTGGGACACGCTGTTTACCGGATGGGCGGGGGAGATTCCGCACAGAGACAGAACCGCCAGCGCCAGGTTGTGAGGCGACAAGCCGTCCATGACCGAGATCAGCTGCTTGTTGGGCGCGGCGGCAAAGTCGCGCAAAATCCGCGCGTCCAGCGTTTGTTCGTCGAGCGCGGGCTTGAGGTCGATGAACAGCTGAGTGCCCCGACACGGATCGGGGAGCAGGCTGGACAGCGTCAGCGCCAGAGGGCCGCTAATCCCAAAGTGGGTGAAAAGCAGCTCGCCCTGCTCATCATAGATCTTCTTTTTTTGGTTTTGGGCGCGCAGCCTCACGTTTTTCAGCGTCAGCCCCATCAGCGATTTCGGCCAGTCTTCCAGCGTTTCGATGGCGGTCAGACCGGGCAGCAGGTTGGCCTTTTGATGGCCCAGCGCTTCGGCAATTCTGTGGCCGTCGCCGGTGGAGCCGGTGGCCGGGTAGGACACGCCGCCGGTGGCAAGGATGACTTTGGCCGCATCGGTGACGCCGTTTTCCAGCGCGACGCGGAAGCCGCCGCCGTGCGGTTCGATGCCCGTCACCCGCGCGTTCAGGCGGACTTCAACGCCCAGCCGCTGCAATTCCCTTTCGAGCGCCCGGTTGACGTCGGATGCACGGTCCGACTGAGGGAATACGCGCTCGCCGCGCTCAACCTTCAGCGGCACGCCCAGGCCCTCGATCAGCGCCATCAGCCCCTGATTGTCCAGGGCCGCCAGCGCCGCAAAGCAGAAGCGCGGGTTGCGCAGAATGCTCTTCATGAACTCGTCTGGATCGGCCGCATTGGTCAGGTTGCAGCGGCCCTTGCCGGTGATGTAGACCTTTTTCCCGAGCTTCTCATTGCGCTCCAGGACGACAACCTTGGCCCCCCGGCGGGCGGAAAACAGCGCGGCCATCATTCCGGCCGCGCCGCCCCCGATGATTGCAATGTCAAATTGATCAGCTTTCATTTTTGCCCAGATACACCTCATACTTGGTCCAGATATTCTCCAGCTGCTCGAAGTAATTGGCCACCTCATGCCGCCTGCGCTGCCCGAGCGCAACGATCAGCGCGTTGATCAGCGACAGCGGCGCGGCCAGCGAGTCCACAAACGAGGCCATGTCGGACTTGGCCGTCAGGCACAAATCGGATACGGCGTGCAGCGGCGACAGCGGGCCGTCGGTGATAGAGACCAGCTTGGCGCCCCGACTTTTGGCAAAACCCATGGCCTCGATGGTGCGGCTGGTGTAGCGAGGGAAGCTGATGCCGATCAGCAGGTCGCCCTCGGTGATGCGGGACAACTGCTCGAAGATATCGCTGATGCCCGAGGTGACCACATGCACATTGGGGAAGATAAAGTTGAGGTAATGCCCCAGAAACTCGGCCAGCGTGGCCGAGGCGCGCAGACCCAGCACATAGATCTGGCGCGCCGACAGCACGCTCTCGATCACCTCTTCAAACTGGTTCAGATCCAGCTCGTCGATGGTCGCGCGGATGTTCTGTATGTCGGCCTTCAGCACCCGGCTGAGCACCTGCGTGTGGTCCATGTCGGAAGTCATCTCAAACCGCTGCGAAGACGTGAGCCGGTGCCGGATCAGTTCCTGCAGCGCTTTTTGCAGGTGGGGGTAGCCGTCGTATCCAAGCGCCGAGGCGAAGCGCACCACCGTGGATTCGCTGACGCCCACATACTCGCCCAGCCGCGCGGCGGTCATGAAAGCCGCCTTGTCGTAGTGTGACACGATGCACTCGGCGATGCGGCGGTGGCTCTTGGACAGCTTCTTGCCGCTGTGGTTCAGCCGTGTGATCAGCTCTTGCGCGTTGTCCATGTAAATCCTCCCAATAGCTTGCGTTTTGGAAAACACGCCACCATTATACGTGCAATGCGGTAAAAATGCAAGATTAAACTGCAGATTCCGCCAAATCCATTCAGGAATCGCCGGTAATTCCCGGGAAAACCGCAGAATGAACGGGCAATAATGCACTTTACATCGCTTTTATGGATTTGTATGAAGAGATGTGTTATAATGTCTGTCACCCAGCCAACGATCTGGGGAACGATTTGGAGGCGCTCTATGAGCCAGATGTTCACCGTCGCGATCGACGGACCCTCCGGAGCCGGAAAATCCACGATTGCCAAGCTGATCAGCGCACGAACCGGCGCGCTGTATCTGGACACCGGCGCGATGTACCGCGCCATCGGGCTGTTCATGGTGAGAAACGGCGTCGACCCCAGGGATGCGGATGGCGTGCGCGCGCGGCTCGCCGAGCCCGAGGTGCGCATCGCTTATGACAACGGCATGCAGCGCGTGTTCCTGTTTGACGAGGATGTGTCCGATGCCATCAGAAGACACGAGATCTCGGATGCCGCTTCGGCGGTGTCCGCGATTCCTGAGGTTCGGGAAAAACTGGTGGCCATGCAGCAGAAGATCGCCGCCGGCCAAAGCTCGGTGCTGGACGGGCGCGACATCGGCACCAAAGTGCTGCCGGCCGCCACGCTCAAGATCTTTTTGGTGGCTTCTCCGGAAGTGCGCGCCAGGCGGCGCTTTGACGAGCTGATCGCCCGCGGCGCCGAAGCCACCTATGAGCAGGTGCTCTCGGACATGCGAAAGCGCGACCATGACGACAGCACCCGCGCGGCATCGCCGCTCACAAAGGCTGAAGACGCGGTCGAAATCGATTCCAGCGCGCTGTCTCCGGGAGAGGTTGCCCAGCGCGTGATCGACTTGCTGGAGCAAAGGCTCGGGGTGGCCTCATGAGCGCGCGCTGGTATGCATTTGTGTGCGGACTGGCCCGCATCATCATGGGGCTTCTGTTTCCGCTTCGCGGCGAGGGCCTGGAGAATGTGCCCGCGGAGGGCGGCGCGCTGCTGTGCTGCAACCACATCTCGCTGCGCGATCCGATCGCCGTGGCCTGCGTGGTCAGGCGACCGGTGCGGTTTATGGCCAAGGCGGAGCTGTTTAAACACAAGTGGTCTGCGGCCTTCATGACGCGCATTGGCGCGTTTCCGGTGAAGCGCGGCGAGGCCGATATGGGCGCGCTGCGCGCCGCGATCAGCATCATCAAAGAAGGCGGCGCGATGGGGATCTTTCCTCAGGGGCACCGGGATGCTTCGGGAGAGATGCCCATGGAGACCGGCGTGGCGCTGATCGCGCTCCGAACCGGCGCGCCCGTCATCCCGGCGCGACTGATCGGGCCGTATCGGCTGTTCCGAAAAACAACAATCGTCATCGGAAAACCGTTGGATCTGTCAATGTTCGGCGGCAAATATGACGGTGAACAGCTCAAGGCCGTCACCGGCCGCATCGAAGCGGCGGTTCGCGGCTTGAAACCAGCACAAACGAGCGCGGGAGATTAAATTTTCGTTAAATATTTCCGAATGGCAGGAATCTTCCGTTTTTTTGGCGAAGGATTAGATTTACCAATGACGCACTCATTTTGTTTCGGAAGGCAAGGAATGCTAGGCATGCGCGTATTGGTTGCCCGGAGCGCTGGGTTTTGTTATGGGGTTCGTTTGGCGGTGGACGCCGCCAGCCGGCTTGCGTCAATCGACAATCCTTGTTATACTCTGGGAGACATTATCCACAATCCGCAGATGGTGAGGGAGCTCAAGGCGAAGGGTGCGATTCCCGTTCGGGAGATTTCAGACATCCCCAAGGGCGCCACGGTGGTCATTCGCGCCCACGGCGTGGGGCAGGCCATCCTGGAACAGCTCACGCGCGAAGGCTACCAGGTGCATGATGCCACTTGCCCCCACGTCAGGCGCGTGCAGCAGATGGCGCATCAGGCCGCGAGTCGGGGTATCCCGGTCATCGTGGTCGGTTCAGCCGATCACCCAGAGATTCAGGGCGTGCTGGGCTGGGCTCTTGGATTGGGCAGGGCGGTGCGGACGCCCGAGCAGGCGCTTCTGTTGCCAGAGATGGAGGAAGCGCTGGTGGTCAGCCAGACCACGCTGCCCGAGGCCGATTTTGAACGGGTGACCGAAGCCATCAAGCGCCGGGTCAAGTCGCCCGTGGTTCGAAAGACCATTTGTCCCGCCACCATGGAGCGCCAAAAAGAGGCGCAGGAGATCGCCGCGCAGGTGGACGTCATGCTGGTGGTCGGCGGGCGTGGCAGCAACAACACGAGGGAGCTCTTCGAGCTGTGCCGGGCCGTCTGCCCGCGCACCCATCTCATCGAAACCGCGTGGGAGATTTCCGGTATCTCCTTGACGGCGCGTGATCGAATAGGTTTGACAGCTGGGGCATCTACACCGGATGGTACATTTAAGGAGGTAGTGGCACGAATGAACGACAACGAAAGACTGGACCAGACCCCGGAGACCAACGAGACCATAGCGCCCGAGACGGTTGTGGAGGCCGCCGAGGCAGCCGTTGTCGAGCCCGCCGCCGAGGTTTCCGCGCCTGCGGCGCAGAAGCCCGCCGAGGAAACGCAGGAGCCCAAAGAGAGCAACGGCGACTCCGATTTTATGGCGGACATCGAGCGCACCCTGGTGCAGATCCGTCCTGGCCAGACGATCACCGGAACCATTGTGCAGATCACAGAAGATGAAGTCTGCGTGAACGTTGGTTACAAAGCGGATGGCCTGATCAAGATGGCCGACCTGACCAGCGAGAACGTTAAGATTGGCGATGAAATCGAGGTCGAGGTGGTCAAAGTCAACGATGGCGAGGGCAACGTGCTGCTATCCCAAAGAAACATCGTGAACAAGAAATTCTGGGACGAGATTGTCGCCAAGTTTGAGGCGGGCGAAACGGTCGATGCCGTGGGCAAGGAAGCCGTCAAGGGCGGCCTGATCGCCATGGTCAACGGCATTCGCACGTTCATCCCGGCGTCGCAGCTGTCTCAGCGCTACGTTGAGAAGATCGAGGACTTTGTGTCTCAGCCCATGAGACTGAAGATCATCGAGATCGATCAGGCGAAAAAGCGCATCGTCGCCTCGCGCAAAGCCGTGCTGGCCGCCGAGGAATCCGAGCGCAAAAAGCTGATCTGGGGCACCCTAGAAGTGGGTTCTGTGGTCAAGGGCATCGTGCGCCGCCTGACCGATTTCGGCGCGTTCGTGGACATCGGCGGCGTGGACGGCCTGGTGCATGTCACCGACCTCAGCTGGGGACGCGTGCGCCATCCTTCGGATGTGGTGCAGGTCAACCAGGAGATCGACGTGAAGATCCTGAGCATTGATCCCGAGAAAGAGCGCATTTCGCTGTCCTACAAGCAGACCCAGTCCCGCCCGTGGGATGTGGCCGCTGAGAAATATCCGGTGGGCAGCATTGTCGAGGGCAAGGTGGTGCGCATCACCACATTTGGCGCGTTTGTCGAGCTGGAGCCCGGCTTGGACGGTCTGGTGCACATCAGCCAGTGCGCCATGACGCGCATCAACAAGGTCGAAGACGCGGTGTCCGTCGGCCAGATTGTGCGTGTGAAGGTGCTGGATGTCAACACGGAAGCCCGCCGCATCAGCCTCAGCATCCGCGCGGTGATGGAGGAGGAGGGCTACGAGGCGCCCGCGGCCGAGGAAGCCGTGGCCGCTGTGGCGGTTGAGCTCACCGAGATGCCTGCCGCTGAAGAAGCTCCGGTTGTCGAGGAGGCCGTGGTCGCCGAAGCCGCTCCCGCAGAAGAAGCGGCGCAAGAAGCGGAGTAATGCTCCCGATTGTATCGCAAGGGGCGGCGTGAGCTGCCCCTTTTCATTTTTTCGTGCGGCAGCGCCTCCGCCCCAACCCACGCACCCGCGCTGCCGCAGCCCTCTTGTCCTGCGTATTGACAATTTGTGTCGGATGTCCTATAATGAAGCACGCGATGAAGGGGAATACTCATTCTGTCTGGGCAGAACTCAGAGAGCCGCCGGTTGGTGCGAGGCGGTCTGCCGGGAATCAAGCTCGCCCCCCGAGCATCCTGTCCTTTCAGGCGGCTTGCCCCCGTTAGCGGGCGAAAGTGGGCGCCTTTCCCGGGCGCCAACAAGAGTGGTACCACGAAAGGCTGCGCCTTGCGTCTCTTATTCAAGACGCAAGGCGTTTATTTTGGACGGAGGTTATCAGGACATGAATAAAGAGCTGCCCGCCTACACGCCAAAAACCATCGAGAAGAAGTGGCAGACCCGCTGGGATGCAACGGGCGAGCTGAACGCCCAGGCGGATTCCGATAAGCCCAAGTTCTATGGGTTGGTTGAGTTCCCATACCCGTCGGGCGCCGGGTTGCACACCGGTCATCCGCGCCCTTATACCGCCATGGACATCATCGCGCGCAAGCGGCGCATGGATGGCTATAATGTGCTGTTCCCCATCGGTTATGACGCGTTCGGGCTGCCCACCGAGAACTTTGCCATCAAAAACCACATCCATCCGGCGATCGTCACCAAGAACAACATCGACCGGTTCAGAAGCCAGCTCAAGATGCTGGGCTTCAGCTTCGACTACTCTCGCGAGGTGAACACCACCGATCCGAAGTACTACAAGTGGACCCAGTGGATCTTTCTGAAGCTGTTCGAGCACGGGCTGGCCTATAAGCAGGAGATGCCCATCAACTGGTGCACCAGCTGCAAGGTGGGCTTGGCGAATGAAGAGGTCGTTGGCGGCGTGTGCGAGCGCTGCGGCGGCGAGGTCATCCGCAAGGTCAAGAGCCAGTGGATGCTGCGCATCACCGACTACGCCCAGAAGCTGCTGGACGGCCTGGACGAGGTGGACTTCATCGAGCGGGTGCAGGCCCAGCAGCGAAACTGGATCGGACGCAGCGAGGGCGCCGAGGTGGACTTTACGCTGTCCACCGGCGACAAGCTGCGCGTGTTCACCACCCGCCCGGACACGCTGTTTGGCGCGACCTACATGGTCATCTCACCCGAGCACCCGCTGATCGAGGCGCGCAGGGGGCAAATCACCAACTACGAGCAGATCGCCGCCTACCGCGACGCGGCTGCCAAAAAGTCGGACTTTGAGCGCACCGAGCTGGCTAAGGACAAGACGGGCATCGCGATTTCTGGCGTCACCGCCACCAATCCCGTCACCGGCAAGCCGATCCCAGTGTGGGTGTCGGACTACGTGCTGATGGGCTACGGCACCGGCGCGATCATGGCCGTGCCCGGCCATGACGAGCGCGACTGGGCGTTTGCCACCAAGTTCGCTCTGCCCATCGTGGAGGTCGTGGCCGGCGGCGACATCACAAAGGAAGCTTTCACCGACATCCAGGACGGCGCCATGGTGAACTCGGGCTTTCTGAATGGACAGAAGGTGGCCGAGGCCAAGAAGACCATCATCGACTGGCTGGTCGAGCAGGGCCTGGGCGAGCGCAAGGTGAACTTCAAGCTGCGCGACTGGGTGTTTTCCCGCCAGCGCTACTGGGGCGAGCCCATCCCGCTGGTGCACTGCGACGACTGCGGATGGGTGCCGCTGCCCGAATCCGAGCTGCCGCTGACGCTGCCCGAAGTGGACAGCTACATGCCCGGCCCGGACGGCGAATCGCCACTGGCCTCCATCCCAGAGTGGATCGCCACCGCCTGCCCTGTGTGCGGCAAACCTGCCCATCGCGAGACCGACACCATGCCCCAATGGGCGGGCTCCAGCTGGTACTTCCTGCGCTACATGGATCCGCACAACGACGACGCGCTGGCGTCGCCCGAGGCGCTGAGCTATTGGTCGCCGGTGGACTGGTACAACGGCGGCATGGAGCACACCACGCTGCATCTGCTGTATAGCCGGTTCTGGCACCGGTTCCTGTATGACATCGGCGTGGTACCCACCAAGGAACCTTACGCCAAGCGCACCAGCCACGGCATGATCCTGGCCGAAGACGGCGAGAAGATGAGCAAGTCTCGCGGCAACGTCATCAACCCGGACGACATCGTGAATGAGCTGGGCGCGGATGCGTTCAGAATGTACGAGATGTTCATGGGCGCGTTCGACCAGGCGATCCCGTGGTCCACCGACGGCGCGCGCGGCTGCAAGCGCTTCCTGGACCGCGTGTGGCGGCTGATGGACATGCTGGATGGCGGCGACAAGATTTCAAGCGACATGGCGTATGACGTGAACTTCACCATCAAAAAGGTGTCGGGCGACTATGAGGCGATGAAGTTCAACACCGCCATCGCCCAGATGATGACGCTGGTGAACCAGTTCTACGTCAAGGGCAGCATCACAAAAGGCGAACTGAAAATCCTGATCCAGTTGCTGAACCCGGTGGCGCCTCACATCACCGAGGAGATCAACGAGCTGTGCGCGCTCGGCCCGGCGCTGACCTTTGAGCGCTGGCCCGCGTGCGACGAGAAAGCCATGATCCGGCAGACCGTCGAGATCGCGCTGCAGGTCAACGGCAAGGTGCGCGGCAAGCTCGAGATCCCGGCCGATCTGGCGAAGGACGCCGCCGAGGCGTATTTCGCGGGAAATGACGAGGTAAAAAAACTGCTGGGCGGCAAGGAGATCAAGAAGCTAGTGTTCGTGCCCGGGCGGTTGTTGAATATCGTCGTGGGATAAGGGAACACAGCCGCCAGGCTTGGCGGCTCCACAGTCACTCCATCGTGCGAACCTAGGGACGCCATGCATGGCGTCCGTTGCGAGGTAACACCGTGAACGACACCCTCAAACTAAAACTTGCCAACCTGCCCGACTCGCCCGGGTGCTACATCATGCGGTGCCAGGGCGAGATCATCTACGTTGGCAAGGCGAAGAACCTGAAAAACCGGGTGCGCCAGTATTTTCAGTCCGGCAAGAACCACTCGCCCAAGGTCGCCGCCATGGTTGAGAAGATCGACGACTTCGAGATCGTGCTGGTCGATCGCGAGTTCGAGGCGCTGGCGCTGGAGAGCAACCTGATCAAGCTGCACAAGCCCTGGTACAACATCATCCTGAAGGACGACAAGCAGTATCCCTACCTGGCGATCGACATGGGCGAGGACTTTCCGCGCATCCAGTTCAAGCGCCGACCCGAGCGCGACGGCATGAAGTATTTCGGGCCGTTTCAGAATGTGAACCTGCCGCGCGACGTGCTGAACGTGGCGCGGATGGTGTTCCCGATCCGGGTGTGCAGCGGGGTGCTGAAGCCCGATCCGAAGAAGCGCCCGTGCATGCACCACCAGGTAGGTCTGTGTCCGGCGCCTTGCGCGTGCCTGATCACGAAGGAAGACTACCACAAGAGCATGCAGGGCGTTCTCGAGTTCCTGTCCGGCAAGCACGAGCCGGTGCTAAACCGGCTGAAGGCGCAAATGAATGAGGCGGCCCAGCAGCTGAACTACGAGAAGGCTGCATCCTACAGAGACCGCATCCGCGCCGTCGAGGCCGTGGTACAAAAGCAGAAGGCCATCAGCGTGGGGGGTGGCGATCAGGACGTGATCGTCACCATCCCCGAGGGCATGGACGCGCTGGTGCAGCTGATGATTGTGCGCGCGGGCAAGCTGATCGGTGCGGAGCATTTCGCCATGGAGCGCGCGGGGGACGAACCTGCTGGGGACGTGCTGACCTCGTTCATGATCCAGCGCTATGCCGACTCGCAGGACATCCCGGGCGAAGTGCTGCTGTGCGCCGAACCGGAGGACAGGGACACGCTGGAACAGCTGTTATCCGAGACGCGCGGCGGGCGGGTGCATCTGCTGATCCCGCAGCGCGGCGACAAGAAAAAGCTGATCGACATGGCGCTGAAGAACATTCACGACGAGGCCGAAAAGCGCAAGAAGCGGCTGGAGAAGAGCTATGGCCGCACCACTGGCGCGCTGGTCGAACTCGCGAAAGTGTTGGGGCTTCCCGAGCCGCCCCGGCGCATCGAGGGCTATGACATCTCAAACACTGGCGGCGCGGAGTCGGTCGGATCCATGGTGGTGATGATCGATGGGCTGGCCACGCCCAGGAACTACCGGGTGTTCAAAATCAAGACGGTCGCGGGCGCCAATGATTACGCGTCGCACCACGAGGTGATGACGAGGAGATTGCGCCACGCGCGGGAGGAGATCGAGGCGGGGCAGGGGAATGAGGGCAAGTTCTCCGAGCTGCCCGACCTGATCCTGATCGACGGCGGCAAGGGGCAGCTGAACGAGGCCATGCGCGCAATGCGCGAGCAGGGGTTCGACATCCCTATGTTTGCCCTGGCCGAGCGCATCGACGAGATCTTCCTGCCCGACCGGGACGACAGCATCTACCTGGACCGGCACAGCGAGGCGCTGCACCTGATCCAGCGGCTGCGTGACGAGGCGCACCGCTTCGGCATCAAGCACCATCGGAAGCTGCGCGCCAAGCGCTCCATCGCGTCGTCGCTGGATGAGATCCCGGGCATTGGCCCCAACAAGAAAAGGGCGCTGCTCAAGGCGTTCAGAACCATCGAATCACTCAAATCAGCCAGCGAGGAAGAACTCGCCAGGGCCGAAGGCATCGGGCCAATCCTGGCCAAAACCGTATACGGGCATTTTCACAGAGGGGGAGACGACGGAAATGGATCTGAAGAAAATGGATGACCTGATCCTGTCGTGGCAGGGCGAGGTGTTCCAAAAGCTCAAGACCTGGATCGCGATCGACAGTGTGAAAGCTGAGCCTGCGCCGGGTGCGCCGTTCGGAAAGAACGTGCGCAAGGCGCTGGATCTGTTTCTGAAGGACGCCAAGGCTATGGGCTTTGAGACGTACGACTGCGACGGCTACGCGGGTCATGCCCAGTTCGGCAGCGGCCCCGAGACCATGGGCATCCTGGCGCACCTGGACATCGTGCCCGCCGGGGATGGCTGGACGCAGAACCCATTCGGCGGCGAGATCGTGGACGGCAAGTGCTATGGGCGCGGCACCATTGACGACAAGGGCCCGCTGCTGGCGGCGCTCTATGCGCTGCGAGCGGTCAAGGAGGCCGGGATTCCCCTCAAGGACGGCGTGCGCATCATCGCGGGCTGCGACGAGGAGACCGGCATGAGCGACATGCGCTACTACGCCGGGAAGCTGCAAATGCCTGACTATGGGTTTTCGCCGGACGCGGAGTATCCGCTGATCAACATCGAAAAGGGCGGGCTGAACCTGCTCGTCGGTGCGGATGTGCGGCCGGAGCGTGGAGAAAAGCTGCAAGTGTTCAGCCTGCACGCGGGCGAGCGCGTAAACGTGGTGCCCGGTACGGCCACCGCCGAGGTGGGCGGAGTGCCGGTGAACGAGCTGTCTGTGGCGCTGAAGGTCGTCGAGCAAGCGCACGAGGGGTTTCAGCTTTCGGTGGCGCCGGCTGAAAACCGCCGCGCAACCATCACCGCCACCGGCGTGGGGGCGCACGCGTCCATGCCACACCTGGGAAGGAACGCGGCGGGTATGCTGCTGATCGCGCTGAAGGAGCTGGGCGCGGCCATGCCGTTTGCGGGTCTGGCCGAGGCGCTGGGTATGGAAGGCGACGGCAGGTCCCTCGGGATCGCGCTGTCGGACGAGCTGTCCGGCGCGCTCACCTGCAACCTGGGGCTTTTGCGCTATGACGGCGAGCGGCTCACCGCCCAGCTGGACATCCGTTACCCGATCAGCGCCAATGAGGACATCCTGGTGGCGCGCGCCGAGAGCGCGCTGGAGGGGTATGGTCTTTCGCTTACCAAGGGCGGCAGCCACCCGCCGCTGCACGTGCCCAAGGATCACAAGGTCGTCAGGGGCTTGCTCGAAGTGTATCACGAGCAGACCGGCTTGCCGGCCTACGCCATGGCCATCGGCGGCGGCACCTACTCGCGCATGATGCCCAACACCGTGGCGTTTGGCATCAATTTCCCGGGCGATAACGATCCCTGCCACATGCCCGATGAGTACGTCTTCGTGGACAAGTTCATGCTGTCCATCCGCATCATGGCGCACGCGATCGTGCGGCTGGCTGGGAAAAATACACAGGAATCCTGACGCAAACTGCATAAAGAGGGTTCGTTCTTCCCATAATCTGGCAAGGACGAACCCAATTTTTGCAAAGGAGCGCGTGTCAATCGGAACGGTTAGGGCTGTGAGTGCGTCAAACTTGCAGGCTGCCGTGTACCTGTCACGGGCCCTGTTTGGAGGTAAAGATGAACAATCGATGCAAGCGAATTGCGCTGCTGGCGCTGGTGCTGACGATGCTGCTTTCGGGCGCGAGCGCCCGGGCCGAATGGCTGTTTGGCAGCGACGCCCCGGCGGAACCGCAAGAGGTCTCGACCGATCAAACCAATATCCTGCGTGTAAAGCTGAGCTCTCTGGAGCAACCCATCGCGCTGGGGCTGACGCTGGCCGGTTCCTATACCGTGGATGGAGACAAAGGGTTCCGCTTCGCCCGGGATGCCGAGATCTCTGTGGCGCTTTCCGGCGAGAACCTTCTGCTGACCTCGGGCGGCTTGACCATCGACATGGGCCGGAGCCTGACGCTGAAGCGCCATCAGGCGAACGGGCTAAACGGGCTTTACATTCACGAGAACAAGCACAACACGCTGTATTCCGGGGATCTGGTCCTGTCGGCCGTTGACGGCGCCATCGAACCGGTGCTCCACATCGATGTGGACGAGTACCTCTATGGCGTGGTGCCCTACGAGATGAGCGATTCCTTCCCCCTGCAAGCCCTCAAGACACAAGCGGTCTCCGCCCGCGGCTTCGTTTCCTATTCAAAGGGCAACTACTACGACGTGGTAGACACCTCGGCAGACCAGGTCTATAAAGGCATCAATACCAGCCAGCAAAACAGCATCAAAGCAGTGGACCAGACAAAGCATCAGGTGCTTATGTCCGGCACGAAGATCGCAAGCACCTATTTCTCCGCTTCCAATGGCGGCTGGACCATGACGGCAG
>JAVBQA010000112.1:0-7678 GCA_031549325.1 Eubacteriales bacterium
ATGGTGGGGTTAAATGGGCTCGAACCATCGACCTTTACGATGTCAACGTAACGCTCTAACCAACTGAGCTATAACCCCGCGCGACGCTATCTATTATAGCGCAGACGCGGGGCGAAGTCAAGAAGTTTTTGGGGTAACGACGCCATGCGACACAAGTTAACGCGTGCCCTTATCATACGGCACGCCCGCGGCGCGAGGGGCCTGTGATTGTTTGGACGTAAACGCCAACACGATCAGCGTGGCGACGTAGGGGATCATTTTGTAGATGTCGCTGGGGATGCCAAGGGTTTGCAGCACCGGGATGCCCGAGTAGCTGGCCGAGACGGTCTTCATGAGCCCGAAAAACAGCGCGGCCAGGAGGATCCTCAGCGGCTTCCACTGGCCGAAGATCAGCACCGCCACGGCCAGAAAGCCGTAGCCGGCCACGGTGGCGTTGAAGTTGACCGAGGTTGGCACCACGAACACCAAGCCGCCCAGGCCCGCCAGCGCGCCCGAGATCATCACGCCAGCGTAGCGAATCTTGTACACGTTGACGCCCACGCTGTCCGCCGCCTGCGGGTGTTCGCCGCACGCGCGCAAGCGCAGGCCGAACTTGGTTCTGTACAGCACGAACGCGGCCACGATCAGAATGATCAGCCCGATGTAGGTGGTGATGTAACAGTTCTGAAACAGCAGCGGCCCGAGGAACGGGATGTCGCCCAGCACAGGCACCTTCTGTATGCGGAAGGTGTTCGTGAATTGGATCTGCTGCACGCCGTTGGGCTGGATGGTGCGCGCCAGATAGATGGAGAACGCCGGCGCAAACATGTTCAGCGCGGTGCCGGAGATGGTCTGGTCGGAACTGAGCGACACGGCCGCGTAAGCGTGCAGCAGCGAGAACAGCATGCCCGCCCCGGCGGCGATGAAAATCGCCAGGCACAGCAGGCCCTGGCCGCTCATGAACGCCTCGGCCTTGTTCAGGAACAGGATGGAACAGAAACCGCCCATGATCATGATGCCCTCAAGCGCGATGTTGATCACGCCGCTGCGTTCGGAGAACATGCCGCCCAGCGCCACGATCAGCAGCGGAATCGAGAAGAACATCATCTGCTGGAACAGGAAAAAGATCGTATCCATCAGGCATTCTCCTCCTTTGGGTGCTCGCCCTCGTGCGCAAGCCTGCGCTTGGCCCGCGCGCGCTTTATCAGTCCGGACGCCAGCAGCGAGAACGCGCTGAAGTAAATCACCAGCGCGATGATGATGTCGATGACTTCCTGCATGTATTTGAGGCTCTGCAGGTAGCTGCCGCCCACCGAAATGTGCGCGATGAACAACCCGGCAAAGATGATGCCAATGGGGTTGCTCATGCCGAGCAGCGCCACCGGGATGCCGTTGAAGCCCTGGGCGGCCAGGATCTCGTCCATGTGGATGTGCATGCCGCTGGCCGGGGCCAGGTACATCAGCGCGCCCGCGGTGCCCGCCAGCGCACCGGCGATGACCATGGAGAGCACGATGGAGCGGCGCTCGTTGATGCCCGCGTAGCGGCTGGCGTCCCGGTTGTAGCCGCAGGCCTTCAGCTCGTAGCCAAAGGTGGTCTTGTTCAGGATGATGTACATCACGATGGCCAGCGCAACGGCGATGTAGATGCCCGCGTTGACGCTGGACACGTCCACATAGTTGCCCTTCATGTTGTAGAAGATCTTGTCCAGGCCCCACGTGGGGATGACCGCCGTGGGCGCGACGTTGACCGTCTGGCTGCGCAGCGAGTCGAAGATGTTGGAGTTGCGGATCAGGAATTTGGTGCCGTACAGCCCGATGTAGTTCATCATGATCGAGGAGATCACCTCGTTCACGTTCAGGTAGGCCTTGAACAGACCGGGCACCAGCCCCCACAGCCCGCCCGCCAGCATGCCCGACAGGATGCCGGCGATCCAGTGGAGCCCGAAGGGCAGCTGGGGGCAGTTCACGCCCGTGAACACCGCGATGCAGCCGCCCACCATCAGCTGGCCGGCCGCGCCGATGTTGAACAGTCCGGTCTTGAACGCGAAGCCCACTGACAAGCCGGTCATGATGATGGGCGTGGCGTAATACAGCACCTGACCCATGCCCTTCATGCCGATGTTGAAGCCGCCCATGAGGATGATCCGCAGGCCCTCCAGGGCGCTTCCCGGGTTGCTGACCAGCAGAATGATGAATCCGGCCAGCAGGCCCGCCACAATCGCGAGCAGCGAGGCCGCGGCACGCGACAACCCTTTAAACCGCTTCATCTGGCGGCCTCCTTTCTTTTGGAGCCCGCCATGTAAAGCCCCAGTTCTTGCACGCTGATTTCACCCGGCAGCAGCTCGGCCACGATTTCGCCCTCGTACATCACCAGGATGCGGTCGGGCACGTTCATCACCTCGTCTAGCTCCAAGCTGACCAGCAGCACCGCGCGTCCCGCGTCGCGCGCGGCGATCAGCTGCTTGTGGATGTACTCGATCGCGCCCACGTCCAAGCCCCTGGTGGGCTGCACCGCGATCAGCAGGTCGGGCGCCAGGCTGATCTCGCGCGCCACGATGGCCTTCTGCTGGTTGCCGCCCGACATGCTGCGGGCGATGGTCTCGCCGCCCTGGCCGGAGCGAATGTCGAACTGCTGGATCAGCTGGTCGGTGTAGTCGCGCATGGCGCCAAACCGGAGGAAGCTGTGGCGCTGGAAGCCGGGCTTGTGGTAGCTCTTCAGAATCATGTTCTCCGCCAGCGTGTAGTCCAGCACGAGCCCATGCTTGTGACGATCCTCCGGGATGTGGCTGATGCCCATGTCGTTGCGCTTTCGGATGCTGCTCTTTGTGATGTCTTGAAGGTTCAGCTCCACAAAGCCCGCGTCCGGGTTCATCAGGCCGGTCAGCGCATAGACCAGCTCGCTCTGGCCGTTTCCGTCGATGCCCGCGATGCAAACGATCTCGCCCCGCCGCACCTGGAAGCTGACATCGTTCACCAGCTTCTTGCCGTGGGACTTGGCGCTGACGGACAAGCCCCGCACCCGCAGCACCGGATCGCCCGGAGTGCAGGGGGATTTTTCCACCACGAAGTCCACGTCTCGGCCCACCATCATGCGGCTCATCTGCTCGGGGCTGGTTTCATGCACATTCACCGTGCCCACGCACTTGCCCTTGCGGAGCACCGTGCAGCGGTCGGCCACGGCCTTGATCTCGTTGAGCTTGTGGGTGATGAACAGGATGGACTTGCCCTCCTCGGCCAAGCCCTTCATGATCTTCATCAGCTCTTCGATTTCCTGGGGGGTGAGCACGGCGGTGGGCTCGTCAAAGATCAGCACCTCGTTGTTCCGGTACAGCATCTTCAGGATCTCCACGCGCTGCTGCTGGCCCACCGTCACATCTTCGATTTTTGTGTCCGGATCCACGGAAAACCCGTACTGCTGGGACAGCTCCAGCACGCGCTTCCTTGCGTCGTCCATTTGCAGCGTGCCGCGCCTGGTGGCTTCCACGCCCAGGATGATGTTCTCCAGCACCGTGAAGTTCTGCACCAGCTTGAAGTGCTGGTGCACCATGCCGATCCCCAGTGCGTTGGCGTCGTTGGGATTGAGAATCTTGACGGCCTTGCCATCCTTCTTGATGACGCCCGCGTCCGGCTGGTACAGCCCGAACAGCACGCTCATCAGCGTGGATTTGCCCGCGCCGTTTTCGCCCAGCAGCGCGTGGATCTCGCCCCGCCGCAGCTGCAGCGTGATGTCGTCGTTGGCGCGGATGCCCGGAAAGTCCTTTACGATTCCGAGCATTTCAATGATATAGTCCAAGCGGCAGGCCTCCTTTGGAATCGAATTGACAATGGACAATCGACGATGGACCATCCGCTCTCCATTGTCAATACAAAGCGGGGCAGGCAGTGTTGCGCTGCCTGCCCACGCGAATGGTTCAATTACCCGATCACGGTCACCTTGGCGATGTCGACGGGCAGCTTGTCGGCGGACTCGACGTCCTCCCGCTGCAGCGTGATCTCACCGGCGGCGAGCTTCGCGTACAGCGCGTCATACTGCTCCTGGGTGAACTTCTCGAACTTGCTGGTCGCCATCGGCAGGCCCACGCCGTCCTTGTCCGCGCCCAGCACCAGGTTCTGGCCGCCCGGGAAGCTGTCCGCGTAGTAGGCGTCCAGCATCTGCTCGACGGAGGCCGCCAGGCCCTTGGTGGCCGAGGTGATGACGGTGGCGGACTCGGGGCTCTGGTCCACGTCCACGCCGATGACCTTCTTGCCCGCGGCTTCGGCCGCGGCCATCACGCTGTTGCCCACCGCGCCGCCGCAGGCAAAGATCATGTCCACGCCGTCCTGATACCAGGAAGCGGCCAGCGCCTGGGCTTCGGGGGTGGCGGCGAAGCCGCCGGTGTAGTGGTAGTTGATGGACAGCTCGGTGAGCCCGAGCTCCTTCGCCGCGGCGTTCGCGCCCTCGACGAAGCCATAGCCGAAGCGCACAACCGCCGGAACGGCCATGCCGCCCATGAAGCCGAGCTTGGTGGCGCCCTCAACGACCGCCGCGTAGCCCGCCAGATAGCCGGACTGCTCCTCGGCGTAGGTAATGCCCACGGTGTTCTCGCCGGTCTTGAACTCGCTGTAGTCCGCGTTGTGCGGGTTGCCGTCGATCAGAACGAACTTCACATCCGGATACATATCCTGCGCGATGAAGATCGGCTCTTCGAACAGGAAGCCGGGGGTCACGATGACTTTGGCGCCATCGGTCACGGCCTGCTCGATCTTCTCCAGGTACAGCTCGGTGGACTGGCCGGAGGGCTGATAGTAGTTGTAGGTCTTGGCGTTGGCGTCGCAGTAGGCCTTGATGCCTTCCCAGGTGCCCTGGTTGAAGGACTTGTCGTCGATGGTGCCGACGTCGGTGATCATGGCGATCTCATAGGTGTCGGCCAGCGCGATGGCGCAAAAACCAAGCGACAGGACCAGGACAAGCAGCAACGATACCAGTTTTTTCATGGGTGTTCCTCCTTAACTGATGTGGATCATGCGCAGATGAACCGTACACGATAAGTATAGCAGATTTCACGCGTGGATGGAATACTCGGGATGTGGAATTAACTTTTTAATCGCTGGAAGTTCAATCCTGCGCCGTGACAAATCCAGGGTTTTGGCCTATAATGGAGGCGTGGATGCGCAGACGGCGGGTCGCCGGCGCCGGCATTCCGACATTCGAATCCGCGGGGGGGGAGCACATGATAGCCAAGCTGCAATTCCTGTTTGGGCAGAGGAGTTTTTTGATCTTTCTGATCATCGGCGCGGGCAACACGCTGCTGACGATCGCGCTGAGCCAGGCGCTGCTGGGTCCTTTGGGCGAATGGGGCGCGACGGCCGTTGGCTACGCCATCCCGAGCGCCATCAGCTTTGTGCTCAACCGCAGATTCAGCTTCAAGAGCAAGGGCGACGTCCTCTCGGATCTGTGGCGGTTCGCGCTGGTGGTGGCGGCCTGTTATGTGGTCAGCAACGCGCTGGCCATCCCCGCGATAAAGTGGCTGTTTGCGCTGCCCGCGCTCGAGGGGATCCGGGGCTGGGCGCTGCGCGTGGCGCTGCTCGCGGCCAACGTGCTCTTCTCCATTCTGAATTACTTCGGACAGCGCTTTTTCGCGTTTCCGAATCAGGAGGCGCCATGAAAGATAAGCGCAAGCTGATCAGCGGCGCGGCGATCGGGCTGTTCATTGTCGCCAGTGCGCTGATCGCGGTTTTCGCGGGGGAGCCGCTGATCGCGTTCGTCCGGGATCCGGCGCTGTTTCGCGCCTGGGTGGATGAGAGCTACTGGCTGTCGCGCCTGGGGTTCGTGGGCATCGTGATCTTCCAGCTGATCATCGCGGTGATTCCGGGGGAACCCGTCGAGTTCGCGGCGGGCTACGCGTTCGGCGCCGCGGAGGGCACGGCGCTGTGCCTGGCCGGCACCACGCTCGGCGCGCTGCTGGTGTTCATGCTGGTGCGCAGGTTTGGCGTGAAGCTGATCGAGGCGTTTTTCCCGATGGAGAAGATCAATGAGATGAAGTTTCTCAGGGACAGCAAGCGCCTGAATTTCCTGGTGTTCATCCTGTTTCTGATCCCCGGAACGCCCAAGGACATCCTGACGTATGTGGCCGGGCTGACCAATGTGAATATGTGGACGTATCTGCTCATCAGCAATCTGGCGCGCATCCCCTCGGTGATCACTTCCACCATCGCGGGGTCGGCGGCGGGCGAGCAAAACTACAGGGTTATGCTGATCGTGTATGGCGTCACCGCCGTCGTCAGCGCGATCGGGATTCTGGTCTACCGCCGGATTCAGAGGGCGCATCAGACGGACGCCGCCAAATAGAATCGTTTCCGGCATGAATAGGGACTTGATTTTCGGCACAAAATGTGTTAAGATTGTATTGCGGAGAGGCCGTGGAGAAGAATATAGGAGGGATTGCCTATGATCTTCCGAAAGTGTGCGGGTGGCGTGGTTTTCTGTCGGGACCGGGTGTTCTTGCTCAAGAATGACAAGGACGAGTGGATTCTGCCCAAGGGCGTGATCCGCGAGCGCCAGCTGGCGCCCGATGTGGCGCTGGATCGGGTGCTCAAGGAGGCCGGCATCAAAGCCGAGATCATCTCGCCGGCGGGCGAGACCAGCTACGAGTTTTACTCCATGACCCGAAAGCAGCCGGTGTGCAACCGCATCACCTGGTATGTCATGAAGGCCCCGGATTTCAGCTATCGCATCGCGTTTGAGCAGGGCTTCACCGACGGCGATTACTACCTGATTGATCAGGCGCTGGACATGATCACCTACAGCCAGGACAAGGCGCTGGTCAGCGTGGCCTACGAGAAGTTCAAGGAAGCCGAGAAGGGCGATTGATTCTTTGACAGCAGGGCCCTTTCTGTGGTATGATACCCTGCGGGCAATAGCATTTGGATCATCAGGGGGTTTCTGCATGTCGGGACACAACAAATGGTCGACCATCAAGCACAAGAAGGAAAAGACCGATGCCCAAAAGGGCAAGATCTTCACCAAGATCGGGCGCGAGATCGTGATCGCCGTCAAAGAAGGCGGCTCGGCCGATCCGGCCAGCAACAGCAAACTCAAGGACGTCATCGCCAAGGCGAAGGCCGCCAACATGCCCAATGACAACATCAAGCGTTCCATCGCCAAGGCGGCGGGCGAGGGGGAATCGGCGAACTATAAGGAAGTCATGTATGAGGGCTACGGCGCGAACGGCGTGGCGGTGCTCGTCGAGTGCGTCACCGACAACCTGAATCGCACGGCCTCCGAAATCCGCCACATCTTCGACAAGTGCGGCGGCTCACTGGGCGCCAGCGGCTGCGTGTCTTTCCAGTTTGACCGCAAGGGCGTCATTGAACTGGACAACAAAAAAAAGCTGGATGAGGAAGAGCTGATGATGGTCGCGCTGGACGCGGGGGCGTCTGACGTCGAGGCCGAGGGCGACGACTGCATCATCTACACCGACCCCAACGATTTCTCCGCCGTGCGCGAGAAACTGGAGAGCGAAGGCTTCAGCTTCCTGTCCGCCGACCGCGCCATGATCCCGCAGACCACCGTGGAACTGCCGGATGCCGAGGCCGTCGCCAAGATCGTCAAGCTGATTGACATGCTGGAAGACAACGACGATACCCAGAACATCTATCACAACGCCGAGCTGCCGGAAGAGCCTGAAGAGGATTAGGCTTTGTCTCGCGCCGTATGAAA
>JAVBQA010000043.1:0-8460 GCA_031549325.1 Eubacteriales bacterium
ACGATGGATACCGAGTACCGAATGTACCATGTGGCGAAGCTGTATTACATCGATGGGCTAAAACAGAACGAAATCGCGAAGATGCTCAATTTGTCCACGATGCTGGTCTCGAGGCTGCTGAAAAAAGCGGAGCAGGAGCAAGTGGTCACGATCCATGTGCGTGCGCCCGGCAATCAAGACCCCGAGACGGCGCGGATGCTCAAACAGCGGTATCCATATCTGAAAGAGGCCGTCGTGGTCAAGCTTGATGAATCTCAGGAGACGCGCAAGCAAATAGGTCAGGCTGCCGCGCAATACATAGGAGATCTGGTGCACGACGATGCCATCATTGGCATCTCCTGGGGCAAGACGCTGCAGGAGTTCGCGCAATCATTGAGTCCCACGATGAGCGAGAGGGTACAGGTGTTGCAACTGTCCGGCGGGTTCCTGATGGACAGCGACTATCTGATGATGCCCAGCAATCTGGTCAAGCTCGCCAGCGAGAAACTGCATTCGGACGCGGTTTTTTTGAGCGCGCCGATGTTTGTGGCATCGGAGGAGATGTGTTCGATGCTGGTGCAAGAGCCCGCGATACGCCACGCGCTGGCGCTGAGCGAAAAATCCAATATCAATGTGATGGGCGTCAGCTGCCTGAACGCAACCTCTACGATGAGCAAAGTTGCCATCATCAATGAGCAGGATATCGAAGAGTTGAGCTCGCTGGGCGCGATCGGCGATGTGATGGGAGAATTCATCGACGCCAACGGAAATTTTGTGGAATGGTCCAAACGCAAGAAGTACATTGGAGCCACTGTCAGCAACCTCAACCCGGATGCCAACAACATCTGCGTGGCGGGTGAACTCGAAAAGGCGCCCATCATCGACTTGGCGGTGCGCAAGCGGTACGTGAACACACTGGTGGTCTCCTCCCAATTCGCGCGAGAAGTCATGAGGATCTCCGAATGCGGAAAGTAGGTGCGAGGATGCGGAAGCGGGAATTTGGCGCACTGGTACTGGAGGCGGCCGCCGAGATGCCCCGGCACCGCGACGAGCTGTGCAAGCTGGACATGGGCATCGGCGACGGCGACCATGGCGTGACGGTGGAGCGCGGATTTCTGGCGGTTCAACGACAGTTTGGCGGCGATCCGGGAGATGGCGGCGGGGCATTTTACCAGCGGATGGGTGATGTGCTGTCCGCCAGCATGGGCGGCGCGATCGGTCCGGTCTACGGGCTGTACTTTTCGGGGCTGGGTGCGCTGGGCACCGCTGATGAGGTGACCGCTGCGACGCTTGCGGACGCCATGGAATCGGCTGCCGGGAAGGTAATGCGCGCGGCGCGCGTGACGCCGGGCGAAAAGACCATTGTGGACGCGATGTTGCCCGCGTGCGAGGCGATGCGTCAGGCGGTGGACGGCACGTTGCCGGATGCGCTGACGGCTGCGGCCCGTGCCGCCGAGCTGGGCGCGCAGCGCACCGTGAACATGAAGGCCACCAAAGGGCGCGCGCGATTCCTCCAGGAGAAGTCGGTCGGCTATCGGGACGCGGGCGCGTCATCCTTTGTGCTGTATATGGAAGCTCTGGCAAATGCCGTGACGCGCGCGGAAAAGGAGTGAGCGGATCATGAAGAAAATTCTCAATGGGCCGGATCGTCTGGTTGAGGACACGCTCAACGGGTTTGCGCTCGCAAACAAGGCCATTGTGCGCCTGGTGCCGGGTACCCATATGATCGAGCGCGCCACACCCAAGGCGAGCGGCAAGGTGCGCTTATTGATGGGGAACGGCGCGGGGCACGAGCCCGCAGTGATCTGCTGGGTTGGCGAGGGTATGTTTGATATGAACGTGGTGGGCGAAATCTTTACCTGCTCGTCCGCCGAGCACATCTATCAGGGCGTCAAGAGGCTGTCAGAAGGCGGCCCGGTGTTGGTGGCGGTGCAGAATCACGCGGGCGATGTGCTGAACGCTGGCATGGCCGTGGAGCGCGCGCTGGACGAGGGTATTGATGTCGAGAGCGTGCTGTTCTACGACGATGTGGCCTCCGCGCCCAGGGGCATGATCGAGGAGAGGCGCGGCATCGGCGGCATGCTGTTCTATGCCAAGATCGTGGGCGCGGCTGCTGAAGAAGGGTACGGCATGGCGCGGCTGGTGAGCCTGTTTGAGCGCGTGCGCGATGCCACGCGCACCTACAGCGTGGCTGTCACAAACTGCACACACCCGGTCACAGGCATGGGAATGTTCGATGGGTTGCCGGATGATCAGATCGAGATGGGCATGGGCGTGCACGGAGAGGGAGGCGGCGGACGCATTCCGCTGCCCACTTCCAAGGATTTGGCTGCAAAATTGTGCGACATTCTGATCGAGGACGGCGGCTACAAACAGGGCGACAAGCTGTTGGTGTTTGTGAACGGCGCGGGCGGCATGACCGCCATGGAACTGTTCACGCTATATGGTGTGATTGAGGAATACCTGAACGGGAAAGGATTCTTCGTCGCAGGCTGCAAGGTGGGCGACTACCTGACAACGCAGGAGTTGTCGGGCGTGTCCCTGTCGCTGTGCCGTGCGGACGACGAGATGATCCGATTGTGGAACGAGCAGTGCGCGGTGGGAAAATTTTGAGACCAACTCCGGGCTGCCGGAGAGAAAATGAAGGAGGAAGTTTTCCATGAAGAAGGTTCTGTCACTGGTTCTCGCGCTATCCCTGTTGCTTTGCACGGCGGCGGCTCCGGCGATGGCCGAGCTTTCCGGCACGATCCGCTACTCGACATGGGGCTCTGTGGCTGAGAAAGAGATCAATGAGGCGATCATCGCGGCCTTTGAGGAAGAAAACCCCGGCTGCAAGGTGGAACTCGAATACATCCCGGACCAATATACCCAGAAGCTCGATACCATGTTCCTGGGCGGCGAGGCTCCGGATGTCATCTATGGCCATCCGCATTATTTCGCAGGCTGGGCGGCCAACGACCTGTTGATGAACCTGAATGACATGTTTGAGCAGGACAAGGACTTCTTCTACGGCGAGGACTTCACCACCAGCATGTACGATATGTTTAAGTACAAGGGCGACCACGTGGGCACCATCAATGGCCACGATAGCTTCCTGCTGTTCTATAACAAGACGCTGTTTGACGAGGCGGGCGTCGCCTATCCCACCGAGGAGTGGACCTGGGACGATTTCATGGAGGCCGGCAAGAAACTGACTAAGGACACTGAAGCAGGCAAGCAGTACGCCATCAAGTTTGACGAGTACAACCTGAACGCCGTCATGTATTCTTTTGGCGCCGACCTTTACGACGACATGAACAACCCCGCCAAGGTAGTCGCGGATTCGTCCGAGACCGTGGCCGCACTGCAGTTCATCCAAGATTGCGTCACCAACGGAATCGCGCCCGACACTAGGGACAACGAGAAGCTGGGCGGCACGTTCCAGACCGGCAAAGTGGCCATGGAGATCACCGGCGCTTGGGCTGTGGCCACGAACGCCCGCGTCGAGGAGTTCGAGTGGGATTGCGCCATGGTGCCGCTGCGCGAAGGCTACCCGCGCCGCGTGTCGGCCTACTACGCGGGATATGCCGTGAATGCGGCCACCCAGAATCCCGAGCTGGCCAAGGCGTTCGCCAAGTACTTCCAGTCTGACCGCGCGCAGAAGCTGTTGTGCGAAATGGGCCTCATCACCGTCATCAACAACAAGATCGCCTCCTCCGACGCGGCGTTGAAGGGTCCCGGCTCGCCCGAGCATGCCTACTACCGCGTGACCACCGCGCCGTTGGCCACCAACGGCTACGCCATGCTGACCAACCGCCAAGAGACGATGACCAAGGTCATCCAGCCCGCGGTGGAGCGGCTGCTGGCGAGCACCTCCACAGCTGAGCAGTGCGCTAAGGATCTGCAAAGCGGGCTTGACGGACTGCTGGCCGAGGGCATTGGATGAGCGGAGACCGGAAGATAGCATAACAATGGGGCCGCCCTGTGTTGACAGGGGCGGCCCCCTTCGAAGGAGGTGCCGGTCCAATGCGAGAAGCCAGTGGCAAGAGGCGGATGGGCAGGCTCGAGCGGCAGGATACGATCGCGTTTTTCGCGTTTATCTCGCCCTGGCTGATTGGCTTTGTTTGCCTGATGCTGATCCCCATGGCCGCATCGGTGTATGTGAGTCTGACCAAGTGGAATTTGCTCAAGCCGCCGGTGTTCACCGGGCTTGAAAACTTCCGGACCATTTTCAGTGATCCGCTGTTCTACAAGTCGCTGCAGGTGACGCTGTATTTTGCGGTGCTTTCGGTGCCGCTCAACATCATTCTGTCGGTGTTTTTGGCCATGCTGCTCAACAACAAAGTGCGCGGCATGAGTGCATTCCGCACGGTGTTCTATCTGCCGGCGGTGGTTTCAGGCGTGGTGGTGGCGCTGGTTTGGATGTGGATCTTCCAGCCGGAGTACGGCGTGCTGAACAACGCGCTCCGGGCCATCGGCATCCAGGGGCCAAAGTGGATTCAGGACGAAGCCTGGGTCGTGCCGTCCATGGTGCTGATGTCGCTGTGGAATGTGGGGGGCAGCATCGTGCTGTATCTGGCGGCGCTGCAGGGCGTGCCTACCGAGCAGTATGAGGCCGCGTCCATTGACGGCGCGGGCTGGTGGAAGAAGTTCGTCTCTGTCACGCTTCCGGGCATCAGCCCAACGCTGCTCTTCACCACGCTGACGGGCATCATCTCCGCGCTGCAGGTGTTTACGCCCGCCTACGTGATGACCAACGGCGGCCCCAACTACGCATCCTCATTCTATGCATACTACATTTACAACAATGCGTTCGTGTACCGCAAGATGGGCGAGGCCAGCGCGCAGGCCTGGATTCTGTTCTTCATCATCGGCATCATCACGCTGGTCGTGCTCAAGACGTCGGCGGGCAAGGTGTACTATGATGGCGGGGAGGAGGGTGACATCCTGTGACAGACGCATACCGCGCGAAGCGAAAGGAGCTTTTGAGGAAGCGCGCTTCGACCCTGATGATCTATCTGGTGCTGATCGCGGGCAGCCTGATGCTGTTGACGCCGTTCATTTGGATGGTCACCACCGCGTTCAAACAGCCCAACGAGGTGCATCTGGTGCCCATCCGCTGGATTTCGAAAAATCCCAGCTGGGACGGGTTTCGCATCGCGTTTGTGGACTTTAACTTCCTGCATTACCTGTGGAACACCGTGTGGCTCACGGCGGTGAACATCATCGGGTATCTGGTCAGTTGCGCGACAGTGTCCTACGGCTTCGCCACCCAGCGCTGGAAGCACAAGAACAAGCTGTTTCTGCTGGTGCTTGGCACGATGATGCTGCCCAAGGAGGTCACATTCTACCCGCAGTTCATCCTGTTCAAGTTCATGGGTTGGTATGGCAGCATGCTGCCGCTGTGGGTGCCCGCGTTCTTCGCCGACGCATTCCAGATTTTCCTGATGCGCCAATTCTTCCTGGGCGTGAGCGTGGAATTGTCTGAAGCCGCCAAGATCGACGGCTGCTCGCGGTTCCGCGTGTTCTGGAACATTTATCTGCCGCTCTCGAAGCCCGTGCTGGCCACAAGCGCGATCTACATTTTTATGTACCATTGGAATGATTTTTTCAAGCCGCTGATCTATATCACGAAGGAGAATTATCGAACCGCCTCGCTGGCACTGCAGTATTTCAACAAAACAAATGATGTGCTGTCTTTTTTGCCTGCCCAGATGGCCGCTTCGGTGGTTCTGGCGCTGCCATGTGTGCTGATCTACTATTTTGCTCAACGCTACTTCATTGCGGGCATGGTCTATAAAGGAGTGAAGTGACATGAATAACGACCGACGGATGGAAAAAGAACGGATATGCTGGACGCGGGGGCCGCTGACCCCCAAAGACAAGCAGGTCATCGTGGCCATAGACCATGGCTTGAGTTTTCCGGATATGCCGGGGCTGGAACAGCCGCAGCCGCTGCTACACAGCTTGGCGTGCAATCCGCATGTGAGCGGACTGATCGCCTCGCCCGGCATCTACCGGCAGGCCCGTCGCTGGGGCGTGGATCTGACGCACATGAACCGGCTGATTACGGTGGACTATCTGGTGCAGGACGGCGACCGGCTGGCCGCGCGCGAGATGTTCATCTCGCCGGAGGGGGCCGCTGACTACGAACCCGACTGCTACAAGATGTTTTTCAACATCTATAGCGACAAGGCCGACTTGATGCGCAACATACATGACTTTTCACGCTTCGCGGCGGCGGGCAGGCGTCTGGGCGTTTCCTGCCTGGCGGAGGTGCTGTTCTACAACAATTCGGAGGTGCTGGGCGGAGCGAAGCAGCGGGCGGAACAGCTATATTTCGGCTGCCGTACGGCCATGGAGCTGGGCGCGGATGTGCTCAAAATCCCGCTGATCGAGGATTCCGAGCGCATCTTCGAAATCATCGACAAGCTGGGCGTGCCCACGTTCATTCTGGGCGGCGCCAAGGCGGACTCGGACTGCTTCGTGGACGCCATGCGCGCGCTGGGGCGGCTACCCGTGTGCGGTGTAATGCTTGGGCGCAATATCTGGCAAAGCGCCGACATGGATCGCACCATCGCCAGCGTCGCCGGAGCCATCAACAACGCGTAATCGGAGGATATAGCGATGATTCAGACCTTTTTTGCGCCGCTGGCGCTCAACACCAAGCTGCTGCCAGGCATGGCGATGCGCAAGCGCGAGCTGAACCGCGCCTACCTGATGCGTCTCAAGGACGAAAACTTGCTGTTGTCCCATTACATCGAGGCGGGTCTGGCCGGACGCATCAACTACAAGCCCGAGGATATCCATTGGGGATGGGATGGCCCCTTGTCTGATATCCGGGGCACGGTGTGCGGGCACTGGCTGAGCGCCGCCGCGCACATTGTGCGCGAGACGGGCGACGCCGAGCTGAAAGCGCGCGCCGATTTTATTGTGTCTGAGATCCGGCGCTGCCAGGTTCGAAACGGCGGCCGCTGGGCGTTTCCGATTCCCGAAAAGTACATGCATTGGCTGCGCGACGGCAAAGCGCCCTGGGCGCCGCAATACGTGTGCCACAAGAACATGATGGGATTGCTCGACATGCACATGTTGACCGGGAACGGGACGGCGCTTGAGATTCTCAAGGGCTGCGCCGACTGGTTCGATGAGTTCACGGGCGCCATCAGCCGCGAGATCATGGACGAGATGATGGATGTGGAGGAGACAGGCGGCATCATGGAATACTGGGCTGACCTGTACGCCTTGACGGGCGATCCTAAACACCTGGAGCTTATGCGCCGCTACGAGCGCCCGCGTCTGGCGGACAAGCTGCTCCTGGGCGTGGACGTGCTCACCAACATGCACGCGAACGCCACCGTGCCGGAAATCCAAGGCTACGCGCGCGCCTACGAGGTGACTGGTGATAGGCGTTACCGCGATGTGGTGGAGGCATACTGGAACATGGCCGTGACCGAGCGGGGCATGTTTGCCACTGGCGGACAGACTTCGGGCGAGGTGTGGACGCCCATGGGCAAACTGGCCGCGCGCCTAGGCGACAAGAACCAGGAACACTGCGTGGTGTACAACATGATGAGGCTCGCCATGTACCTGATGAAGTGGACGGGCGAGGCTAAATATGCTGACTACTGGGAGCGCAACCTGTACAACGGAATCTATGCCCAGGGCTACTGGGAGGACACCGTGGACCAGATGATCGGCGGCGGCGGCCACTACCATGAGGTGACGACGGTGGCCTACTACCTGCCGATGCACCCTGGCGCCCACAAGCACTGGGGCCATGAGACGCACGATTTCTGGTGCTGCCACTGCACGCTGCTGCAGGCCAATGCCATCCATGGCGAAAGCACCTATTTCGCGACCGGAAAGGGCGTCGCGGTGGCGCAATTCCTACCGGCCAGGCTGGAGGCCGAGGTATTGGGCACAAGGCTCGTGATGGAGCAGACGATCGATCCACAGGCAGGCACGAGCATGCTGCACGACATGCAGGCAAACCGAGACACACTCGCCAGACCCCACAGCCTGATCGCCCTCCTGGATGTTCACATGGACGATCCCAAGCCCATCGAGATCAAAGTGCGCATGCCGGGATGGCTGGCGGGAGAGATGAAGATCCTGGTGGATGGGGTCGAGACGGGCTATGAGAAGGGTGAGGACGGCTTCGCGGCGCTGATGCTGAATGGCACTGACCAACGGTTGACGGTGATCATGCCCAAGCGGCTCAGCTGCGAAGCGCTGCCGGACGATCCGGGCATGGTGGCGTTCCTGGACGGCCCGGTGTGCTTGGCGGGCCTGGTTCCCGAAGAGCACCTTTTGTATGGGGATGTTGGCAACCCGGAGGGATCGCTGCTGTGCGCCGACGACGAGCGCCAGTGGCAGGATTGGCGTCCCGGATGGAAGACATACCGCCAGCCGTTCGGCATTCGGTTCAAACCGCTGTACCAGATCGGGCACGAACCATACACGATCTATTTCCCGGTGGTCAATGGGCCGGTGTCTGCGCCG
>JAVBQA010000104.1:0-3850 GCA_031549325.1 Eubacteriales bacterium
ACCGCCGAAGACGCCGGCAAGGCCTTCTTCTCCGGTTCCGTCGACGCCGCCGCCACCTGGGAGCCCTACCTGACCCAAGCGCGCACGTCCACCGACGCCCGCGTGCTGTTCGACACCAGCATGAGCAGCAACCTGATCCTGGACGGCATCGTATTCCGTCAGGAATTCCTGGACAATGATCCGGACTTCCTGATCAAGCTGATCGACGGCGCGCTGCAGGCCGCCCCGCTGTACAAGACCGAGTTCTCGTACATCAAGGCGTTCCCGATGTTTGAGTTTGAGACCGACGAGGGCATCATCGCCATGGCCAACGGCGCAAACCTGACCAGCTGGGCCGACAACGTGGCGCTGCTCAGCGGCGAGGCCGCCCAGGTGTACACGGACATGGCCGACATCTGGCGTTCCCTGGGCGAGACCGCCCACCCCGACAAGGCTGCGGCCGCCTTCACCGACAGATACGCGATGGCGCTTGAGGGCAAATACCCGAACACCCGCGAAACCAAGGTCGGCTTCACCGATGAGAACCGCCAGCTTGTGATGGAGGCCGACAACGAAGAAGCGCTGCTGGCGCACACGCTGGACGTCAAGTTTGATCTGAACTCGATCCGCATCCGCGACGAATCCAAGGCCGCGCTGGATGAGTTCGTGCGCGTGGCGGGCATTCTGGACGGCGTGTACATCCAAATCGAAGGCAACGCCTCCACCCGCGCCACCGGCGTTTCCGAGGAGCAGATCAAGCAGTTCTCGCAGGAGCGCGCCCAGTCTGTCGCCGATTACTTCGCCGCCAAGGGCGTGGATCCCGCGCGCATCATCACGGTGGGCAACGGCGACGGCAACCCCATCGCCGACACGCTCAGCGAGGAGGGCCGCGCCCAGAACCGCCGCACGGACATCTACTTCAAGGTGATCGTGGGCTACTGATGCAGAAACACCGCGAGGAATCCATCCGCGTGCGGATGCGTACCCGCCGGGAGGAAAACGACGTATGATGAAGCAAATCCAGAAGCGGCTGCCCGGACTTTTGATCCTGGCCAGCGTGCTGCTGCTGTGGACGCTGGGCGCCCGCGCGGTCAACAAGACGCTGTTCCTGCCTTCTCCCGCGCAGACCTTCGAGGCGCTGAAGGCGATGCTGCAGGGCGGCGGGCTGTTCCGGCACCTGGGCGCGACATTTGGCCGCGTGAGCCTGGCGATCCTGATCACCGCCGCCATCTCGTTCCCGCTGGGCATGGCGATCGCGCTGTGCCGCCCGGTCAACGTGGCGCTGCACCCGATTGTCAAAGCGCTGCGCTTCATCCCGGTAACGGTTTTCTCGTCGATCCTGGTGCTGACGCTCGGCATCGACGAGGCCTATAAAGTCGCGTATCTGGTGGTCGCCACGCTGTTCTCGTTCCTGCCGGTGGTGATCCAAACCGCCAGCGACGTGGATCCGCGCCTGATCGAGACCGCCTACACCATGGGGTTTTCGAGGCCGCGCACCATCGTGCACGTGATCCTGCCGGACATCCTGCCGTCGCTGCTGCAATCGCTGATCACCACCTACGGCGTGGGCTGGACGTTTGTGATCATCGCTGAGCTGACCAACGCGCAATTCGGCCTGGGGCACTTGATCTACATCAACTCGGCCCGCGGGCGCACGCCCATGGTGTTCGCGGCGATCGTGGTGATCACGCTGGTCAGCTTCCTGTTCGACAAGACGGCGAGTTTCCTGGTGAAAAAGGCCTTCGCGTGGAGGTTTGAAGATGACAAGTAACACCTTGCAGATCTCGGATTTCCGCCTGGCATTCGGGCAAAACGTGCTGTTTGATCACTTCATGCACACGTTCGAGTCGGGCATGTACGTGTTCTCCGGCACCTCGGGCGTCGGGAAGACCAGCCTGATGCGCAGGATCGCGGGCCTTGAGAACGACTTCACCGGCTCGATCTCGCTGAACGGCGCGGCGCTCTGCGGCTACTGCCCGGAGGTGTATATGATGCACCAGCATTACGTGAGCTTTCCTTGGCTGACGCTGCTCGAGAACGTGCTGATGGTCTACAAGGGCCACAAAAAGCGGGTGCTGCCCGAGGACCGCGAGGAAGCGCGGCGCGTCATGGAACAGCTTGGACTGGGCGATCAGGTGAACAAGATTCCGAGCCGGGTCTCCGGCGGGCAGGATCAGCGAGACAACATCGCCAACGCGCTCATGAACAAGTGGAGCCGCGTGTTCCTGTTCGACGAGCCCAGCTCGGCGCTGGACGAAACCAACACCAGGCTCGTGGGCAGGCTGTTGCGCGAGCATCAGGAAAAACTCAACGCGATTTTCATCGTGATTACCCACCAGGAGACGCTGCTCAAGGCGCTGGGCGGCAAGGTGCTGCACTTTACCGACGACTTCCGCCTCCCCCAAGCCGGGCAGAAAGGAGCTGCCGACGCATGAAAAACCTGAAAAAGCTGGTGCTGACCAACCTGGGCATCGCCACCGCGGACATCCTGTGCTTCTCAAACCTCGGGCTGGGACTGAGCTTTGTCAGCCCCAACCCGCTGGTCAAAGCCGGGGCGATCACCACGCTTGTGATGAGCGCGTTCGTTTTCGTGTACTCCAACATAAGCCTGCTCAAGGGAAAACCCGCCCCCACGCTGGTGGTGGAACCGCCGGTGATGACCATCAGAGACTATGTGTCCGCGCTGCGGGAGCGCTCTGAAAAGCTGCCATTCGCGGCGGATGACCTTGGGCAGGCCATCGGGCAAGCCGAGGAGTTTTACCGAAAAGAAGAGGCGCTGCACCGCATCATCGCCTTTAACAACGGCAAATCCATGCGCGTGCTGACCGAAACGGGCGACGAGACCGAGGCGTATCTGGGCGAGATCTTGCGCCAGCTGGTCAAGCGCTCGCTGGTGCTGGACCCGACGGACGCCGGCCGCTACGAGAGCGCCTACCGCGCGGGCATTCGCCAGCTGGTGGACAAGGGCGAGGAAACGCTGGATCAGTTCGGCGTGTTTCTCGGCGAGGTCTCCCGCATGGGCGACCAGGTCGACCTGAAGCACACGGGGCTGCTGTCCTCCATTGAGGCGCTTCAGCGGCTGCGCGGCTCGGGCAGCCCGGAGCTGAACGGCAACAAGTAACACACAAGACAGGCGGACAAAAGGAGTTATTCGGCCATGAAAAAAGTGATTTCCATCCTCGCCATCGGCATCGTGGTGTTTGGCTTGATCTATGGCGGCATCCAGGCGCTGGACGCCATCAAGGCCAAGCAGACCGTCACCGAGGTCGTATCAAGCGGCGCCGTGCGCATCTCGCTGGACGAGTGGATCGGTTGGAAGTCGATGATCGACGCCAACGGCGGCCTTTTGACCGCCGAGGGCAGCATCTACGACAAGCTGGGGCTGAACGTCGAGTTTGTCATCATCAACGACCCGGCCACCTCGTCCACTGACCTCATCAACGGCAACCTGGCGGGCGCGGGCTACACGATCAACCGCTACGCGTTCCTGCAGGAGCGGTTTGACAGCGCGGGCATCCCGGTGGTCATGCCGTTCATCACCAACTACAGCAACGGCGGCGACGGCATCATTGCCAGCGAGAGCATCAAGTCCGTGAAGGATCTGGCGGGCAAGAAGATCGCGGTGCCCCGCTTCTCGGAAGCGCAGACGCTGGTGGAGTGGCTGCTTCGCAATTCCGGCCTGACCCAGCAGGAACAGGACGACATCCGCGCCGGCATGGTGTACTTCGACACCGCCGAAGACGCCGGCAAGGCCTTCTTCTCCGGTTCCGTCGACGCCGCCGCCACCTGGGAGCCCTACCTGACCCAAGCGCGCACGTCCACCGACGCCCGCGTGCTGTTCGACACCAGCATGAGCAGCAACCTGATCCTG
>JAVBQA010000023.1:0-5326 GCA_031549325.1 Eubacteriales bacterium
ATCGAGCGCGAGTTCAAGCGCGGCCGCCTGTCGGAGAACGAGCGGTACATGGCGGTTACTTCGATTTGGGAAACTGCAACAAACAGTGTAACCAAAGAGGTGATGGCGTCCCTGGACGCCTTCAACCCGATCAACATGATGGCGCAGTCGGGCGCCCGCGGCTCTGTGAACCAGATCCGCCAGCTGGCCGGCATGCGCGGCCTGATGGCTTCCCCGAGCGGCAAGATCATCGAGCTGCCCATCCGCGCAAACTTCCGCGAGGGCCTGACGGTGCTGGAGTTCTTCATCTCCTCGCACGGATCGCGCAAATCCCTGGCCGACACGGCGCTTCGAACCGCCGACTCGGGCTACATGACGAGGCGTCTGGTGGACGTGGCCCAGGACATCATCGTGCGCGAGGTGGATTGCTTTGAGACGCGCGGCGAGCGCGTGCGCGGGCTGACCGTGAACGACATCATCGCCGACGGCGAGCAGATCGAGGCGCTGCATGACCGCATCCGGGGCCGCGTGTCCGCCGAGGATGTGGTGAGCCCTAAGACCGGCGAGGTGCTGGTGCACGCCAACGACCTCATCACCCACGACATCGCGCAGAACATCGTGGACGCGGGCGTGAAGGAGATGCAGGTGCGCTCGGTGCTGACCTGCCGAAACGAGCACGGCGTGTGCGCCCGCTGCTACGGCGCGAACATGGCCAACGGCAAGCTGGTGGACGTGGGCGAGGCCGTGGGCATCATCGCCGCGCAGTCCATCGGCGAGCCTGGCACCCAGCTGACCATGCGTACCTTCCACACCGGCGGCGTGGCCAGCGGCGAGGACATCACCCAGGGTCTGCCCCGCGTGGAGGAGCTGTTTGAGGCCAGAAAGCCCAAGCGCGAAGCCACGCTGGCCGAGATCGGCGGCGTCATCAGCATGTCGGTCGACAGCAAGAAGCGCCGTGAGATCGTCATCACCAGCCCCGACCACGAGGTCAAGAAGTACCCGGTCAACTACGGCTCCAAAATGAGAGTGAGCGAGGGCGACACCGTCGAGGCCGGCGCCGAGCTGATCGAGGGTTCGATCAATCCCCACGACCTGCTCAGAATCCTGGGCGTCAAGGCCGTGCAGGAATACCAGGTGAAGGAAGTGCAGTCGGTCTATCGCCGGCAGGGCGTGGAAATCGCCGACAAGCACATCGAGGTCATCGTGCGCCAGATGCTGCGCAAGGTCAAGGTGGACGACGCCAACGAAACCGAGCTGCTGCCCGGCGCGCTGGTGGACATCTTCAAGTTTGAGAAGGAGAACGAGGCGACCATCCTGCGCGAAGGACGCCCCGCCACCGCCAAGCGCATCCTGCTGGGGATCACCAAGGCCTCCTTGGCCACCGACTCGTTCCTGTCCGCCGCGTCGTTCCAGGAAACCACCCGCGTGCTGACCGAGGCCGCCATCAAGGGCAAGGTCGACCCGCTGCTGGGCCTGAAGGAGAACGTCATCATCGGCAAGCTGATCCCGGCGGGCACCGGCATGAAGCGGTACAAGAACATCAAGGTGAAAGAGACGTATTAAAAGAGCGCCGAAGGAACGCCGGGGGACGCCGTCCCCCGGCCTCCCGGCCCATGGGCAGGATGCCCTTTGAAATCCCCAAAATGATTCTTAATTTGACAGACTTCAACGAAAATGATATTCTGATTAAGTTCGGTATTCAGGAGGTGTGCGTATGCATCGGCTCAAGGATCACGAAAAAGTGGTCGGCACGCGCCGTCTGCTGAAGGCCATCGAGCAGGACAAAGTTCAGCTGGCTTATGTTGCGCAGGATGCTGACCTGTTCATCAGCCGCCAGGTGGCCGAGGCCTGCGAGGCCAAGCGGATACCCGTCATCGAGGTGTCCAACATGAAGGCGCTGGGGGAGGCCTGCCACGTGCAGGTGCCGACAGCGGCTGCCGGGCTCATCAAGTAGCCCGCCCAATTTTGCCATCATCTGCGCTGCGGAGGGTTGCCGACGCGCGGATATCGGAACATAATCTAATCTACTAGGAATTCAAGGAGGTGCTTCCATGCCCACGATCAACCAGTTGATCCACAAGGGTAGGGAAAGGGTAACATCAAAGTCGAACTCGCCGATTCTGCAGAAGTGCCCGCAGAAGCGCGGCGTTTGCCTGTCGGTCAAGACGCTGACTCCCAAGAAGCCCAACTCGGCGCTTCGCAAGATCGCCCGCGTCCGCCTGACGAACCTGATCGAAGGTACCTGCTACATCCCCGGCATCGGCCACAACCTGCAGGAGCATAGCGTTGTGCTGATCCGCGGCGGCAAGGTGCGCGACCTGCCCGGCGTGCGCTACCACATCATCCGTGGCGCGCTGGACGCGGCGGGCGTCGCCAAGCGCATGCAGGGCCGCTCCCTGTACGGGGCAAAGAGACCCAAGAAATAATTCTGGACCGCACCTTACGGCTGCCCCCTGCTTTGGTCGGACCGGGCATTTCCATGGAACGTGGAGATTGCCAAGATCCGGCAAGAGACGGCATCGGCCCAAGGCGTGCGGCATCTGAGCATGTGACAGAATGATTGTGGAGGGAATACTATGCCCAGACGTGGCTTTATCCCCAAGCGCGAAGTGCTTGCGGATCCTATGTATAACTCGGTCATCGTGACCAAACTGATCAACCAGGTCATGTACGACGGCAAGCGCGGCGTGGCGCAGAACGTGTGCTACGGCGCCTTCGAGACCGTCAGCCAAAAGAGCGGCAAGGAAGCCGTGGAAGTGTTCAACGCCGCCATGGCGAACATCATGCCGGCCCTGGAAGTCAAGGCCCGCCGCGTGGGCGGCACCACCTACCAGGTGCCCGTCGAGATCCGCCCCGAGCGCCGTCAGACCCTGGCGCTGCGCTGGCTGGTGACGTTTGCGCGCAAGCGCTCCGAGCGCTCCATGGCCGACCGCCTGGCGGGCGAGATCCTGGACGCCAGCAACAGCGCGGGCAACGCCGTGAAACGCCGCGAGGACATGCACAAGATGGCCGAGGCCAACAAGGCGTTCGCGCACTACAGGTGGTAATTGAACGAATGAAGAATTTGACACACCATTTAAGCAGGAAGGAGGATGACGACAATGGCGAGAACACATTCGCTTGACCAAATCCGCAACATCGGCATCATGGCCCACATCGACGCCGGCAAGACGACGACGACCGAGCGCATACTGTTTTACACTGGCCGCGTACACCGCGTAGGCGAGACGCACGAAGGCTCGGCAACCATGGACTGGATGGAGCAGGAGCAGGAGCGTGGCATCACGATCACCTCAGCCGCCACCACTTGTGAGTGGAAGGGGCACCAGATCAACATCATTGACACGCCCGGTCACGTCGATTTTACCGTCGAAGTCGAGAGATCTCTCCGGGTGCTGGATGGCGCGGTCGCTGTTTTCTGTGCCAAAGGCGGCGTGGAACCTCAGTCTGAGACCGTTTGGCGCCAGGCCACCAAGTACGGCGTGCCCAGGCTTGCCTACATCAACAAGATGGACATCACCGGCGCGGACTTTTATCGCGTCATCAACATGATGAAGGAGAGGCTGGGGAGCAACCCCGTGCCGATCCAGCTTCCCATCGGCGCTGAGGGCACATTCAAGGGCATGGTCGACCTTCTGACCATGAAGGCCACCATCTACACCGACGAAATGGGCACCCAGCAGGACAAGACCGACATCCCGGCAGATCTCCTGGAGGACGCGGAGCTTTACCACATGGCGCTGGTCGAATCGATCTGCGAGACCGACGACGTGCTGATCGAGAAATTCCTGGAAGGCGAGGAGCCGACCCTGGAAGAGCTGATCCCCGCGCTGCGCCGCGCCACCATCGCCGGCAAAATGACCCCCGTGCTGTGCGGCACATCCTATCGCAACAAGGGCGTTCAGCCGCTGCTGGACGCGATCGTGGACTACCTGCCCTCGCCGATCGACATCCCGCCGGTGGCCGGCGTGAGCAAGGACGGCGATACCGAGCTTGAGCGCATCGCGAGCGACGACGAGACGTTCTCCGCGCTGGCGTTCAAGATCATGGCCGACCCGTTCGTCGGGAAGCTCGCGTTCATGCGCGTGTATTCCGGCGTGCTGCAGGCCGGCAGCTACGTCTACAACTCCACCAAGGGCAAGCGCGAGCGCGTGGGCAGAATCGTCAGGATGCACGCCAACCACCGCGAAGAGCTCGAAGAGGTGCGCACCGGCGACATCGTGGGCATCGTGGGCTTCAAGGAGTCCACCACCGGCGACACGCTGTGCGACGAGAAGAACCAGATCATCCTTGAAAGCATGGAATTCCCCGAGCCGGTCATCCGCGTGGCCATCGAGCCCAAGACCAAGGCCGGCCAGGACAAGATGACCATGGCGCTGGTGCGCCTGGCCGAGGAAGACCCGACCTTCAAGGCGTACACCGACGAAGCCACCGGCCAGACGATCATCGCCGGCATGGGCGAGCTGCACCTGGAAATCATTGTGGACCGCCTGCTGCGAGAGTTTAAGGTGGAAGCCACCGTCGGCAAACCGCAGGTTGCCTACAAGGAGTGCATCACCCGCGAAGCCAAGGGCGAGGGGCGCTACGTGCGCCAGACCGGCGGCCACGGCCAGTTCGGTCACTGCCGTGTCACCCTCACCCCTCAGGAACCGGGCCAGGGCTACGAGTTCGTCAACGCCATCGTGGGCGGCGTGATTCCCAAGGAATTCATCTCCCCCATCGACGCGGGCATCCGCGAGGCGGCCATGTCGGGCATCTTGGGCGGCCACGAGGTCGTGGACTTCAAGGTCACCCTGTATGACGGCTCCTATCACGACGTCGACTCCTCCGAGCTCGCCTTCAAGATCGCCGGTTCCATGGCGTTCAAGGACGCGCTGGCAAAGGCCGATCCGGCCCTGCTCGAGCCCATGATGAAGGTCGAGGCGGTCGTGCCCGACGAGTACATGGGCGACGTCATCGGCGACATCAACAGCCGCCGCGGCCGCGTGACCGGCACCGACATGCACGCGGGGCTTCAGTCCATCGACGCCATCGTGCCGCTCAGCGAGATGTTCGGCTACGCCACCGACTTGCGCAGCAAGACCCAGGGGCGCGGCACGTATTCCATGCAGTTCGCACACTACGAGCAAGTGCCCAAGGGCATCGCGAATAAGATTCTCGGCGTTCGTTAACACTGACTATAAGATTTAGGGAGGACTAGGAGAAAATGGCGAAGGCGAAATTTGAGCGCAACAAGACGCACGTAAACGTGGGAACGATCGGGCACGTAGACCATGGGAAGACGACGCTGACGGCGGCGATCACGATGGTGCTGGCGAAGCACGGCGGCGCGGAAGCGATGCGTTAC